>NZ_CP036523.1:0-315237 GCF_008151785.1 Peptacetobacter hiranonis | reverse complement strand
AGTATTAACATATCTTCTTTTGCATCAGTTAATTTTTCTTTGTTTAGTATATATGTATCTTTTAATCTTTCGTATTCTTCTATATCATCAAATCTTTCTCTCTGAACTCTAGTCATGTAAAGTATGTCAAGGTCAGGTATAGCTGATTCTAAATCATTAGTTTCTACAAATTCGTGTCCTTTTATAGCTTCTTTAACGCTATCTGGCATTTTTAATTCATCTGGAGCTATAAATACGAATTTTGTATCTGGGTATCTAGACATTGCTTTTACTAAAGAATGTACTGTTCTTCCGTATTTTAAATCACCACAAAGTCCTACTGTGTGGCCACTAAGATTTCCTTTTAAAGTTTTTATTGTTAGTAAATCTGTAAGAGTCTGAGTTGGATGCTGGTTTCCACCGTCTCCAGCATTTATGAAAGGAACACTACATGCTTCTACTGCTTCAGCTGCTGCACCTGCTACAGGATGTCTCATAGCTATTATGTCTACATAGTTAGATACTGTTCTCATTGTATCCTGAAGAGTTTCCCCTTTAGATGTAGATGATGCTTTAGGATCTGAGAATCCTACTACACGTCCACCAAGTCTGTTCATAGCTGATTCAAAGCTTAGTCTTGTTCTTGTTGATGGTTCATAGAATAGAGTTGCCAAAAGCTTTCCATCACATACATGGATGTATTTTTCTGGATTTTTCATTATTCTCTGTCCAAGAGATAGAACCTCATCTATTTCTTCAACAGTAAAGTCTTCTGGCTGTATTAGATTTCTTGATTTTAACATTTTTTAATTCCTCCTTCTCGGCCTCACTGAACCGAATTTAAAGCTATTAGTAGCTTATCACCTTTACCTATCTAATGTCAACTTATATTAATTATATTTTAGCATAATTACAAGAAAGATGATTGTATTATTTTCACTACATGCAATCGAGTCGCATTGTCGCTAAAAATAATCAAATAAAAAGAGCCATCTTATAAATCTACAAGATGACTCGTTTATATCATTTAAATTTTATTATAATACTCTTCTTGCTGTTACAAAATGAGATGAGTAGTAATCTGATGTTATGTCAGTTACTTTTACTACGTCCCCACTGTGAGGAGAGTGTATCATGCATCCATTTCCTACATATATTCCAACGTGACTTACTCCCCCACTTCCATCTGTTGTGAAGAATACTAAATCACCTGGCTGAAGCTGATCTCTAGTTATTTCTGTTCCTACATTTGCCTGGTCAGAAGATACTCTTGGTAGAGACACTCCTACAGAGTTTATATATACATACTGTACAAATCCTGAGCAGTCAAATTTATCAGGACCTGTTGCTCCCCAAAGATATGGGCTTCCTTTTTTAGAATATGCTAAGTTTAATACAGCCTGAGCATTATAGCTATCAACAGAAGGTACATCTATTATATTTCCGTCTACATCTACAGTAGGTACTACTGGCGCTTCATCTGTTACATAATCAGCATGAACATACCCTTCTTTTCCCTGATTTCTAACCTGAATCCAATCACCTTCCTGTTTAACTACTACTAATGCACTACCTTTATCTAATTCTTCTAATACTTCTGATGATGTATTATCCGCTGCTCTAAGGTTTAGTGTCGATGCAGTAGTAAATGCAACCCCTTCTGATATTGCTACATATTCAGAAGCTATCCATGCATCATCTTCTCCATCTTCAACGTTAACCCATTCTCCTTGGATTCCTTTAACCTTAAACTGTTCTCCTTCTCCAGCTACTCTTTTAGTATTTCCATCAACTCTTACGTTTACTGATTTACCATCTTTTACAGTAGCTACTTTGTATGGAGATTCTTTGTATTCATCTATTGTTATACCAGTTTCTGTATCTGGAACTGAATTTATATCGTCTATTTCATCTGCACTTACTAATACTGTACCTGTTGCAACCATAGTGAAAGATACCACTAATGAAAGTAATTTTTTCTTATCCAAAACTAATCCTCCTCAATATTTTTTATATTTATATCGTTCTATTTATATTATTGCTCACTTTTTATATTTTTATACTTATCTAAATAGCATTATATTAATTTCTATCTTTAATATACATATACAATATATTATACCTTTTAGAATTTATAATGTAAACAATTATGTTACCTTTAAAGACTAGTTATTTCAATGAAAAATAAAAAGGAGATACCTCATAAATAATGTGGTATCTCCCATTGATTTCAATTAATATTTACAACTGTACTGTTGAGTTAAATCTTAGTACCATCCTCTTAATTTCATAGCTTCAGCTACTTTTTTAACTGAGTGCATGTAAGCAGATTCTCTCATTGTTACGTTGTATTCTTCTTTTATTTTCCATAGAGATTCGAAAGCTTTAACCATAGCTTCTTCTTCTTTAGCTTCTACGTCAGCTTCTGACCAGTAGTATCCGTATAAGTTCTGTACCCATTCGAAGTAAGAAACTGTAACACCACCAGCATTAGTTAATATGTCTGGAGTTAAAGTTATTCCTTTTCTAGCTAATACTTCGTCAGCTTCTGGAGTAGTTGGTCCGTTAGCTGCTTCACATATTAATTTAGCATTTATAGTTTCAGCAACTTCTGCAGTTATAGCATTTTCAAGAGCTGCTGGTACTATTATATCAACGTTTAATGCCCAGAATTCTTCTAAAGATATAACTTTTGCACCTGGGAAGTCATATAAATCTCCGTTAGCTGCTCTGTGATCCCACATAGCCTGGAAATCTAAACCGTCTTCTTTGTATATTACATAAGTACCATGTTTAGGGCACCATTCAGCCATAGCTACAACAGTTCCGCCTAATTTCTGTATATTTTTAACAGTGAAAGCACCAACGTTACCGAATCCCTGAACTGCTATTTTAGCTGTTTCCATAGGTATTCCTAATTTTTTAGCTGCTTCTCTAACTGTTACTGCAACACCGAATCCAGTAGCTTCATTTCTTCCTAATGATCCACCGAATGCAACTGGTTTACCAGTTATAACACCTATGTTGCTTGATCCTGTTAATTTATTGTATTCATCAACCATCCAAGACATTATCTGTCCATTAGTGTTAACGTCTGGAGCTGGTACGTCTACTTTTTCACCTATTAATTTGTATATTCCGTCTATGTATCCTCTTGATAATCTTTCAAGTTCTCCCTGAGATAACTGGCTAGGGTCAACTATTATTCCCCCTTTACCACCACCGTAAGGTATTCCTGTTACTGAACATTTGAAAGTCATCCATATAGATAAAGCTTTAACTTCTTCTAATGAAACGTTTGGATGGAATCTAACTCCACCTTTTGTTGGTCCAACTGCATCATTGTGCTGAGATCTGAATCCTTTGAATACTTTTATAGATCCGTCGTCCATTTTAACTGGTATGTTTACTTCTATAACTCTCTGAGGTTCTTTTAATAATTCGTAAACATTAGGTTCCATTCCTAATTTATCGCATGCTTTTTTTACCTGTGCCTGTGCGTTTTCAAAAACATTTCCTGACATTGTGTAAGCCCCCTTAAATACTCTAATATAATAATTATTCATATAAACTTTCACGCTTGAAAAATCATTTTCCCGCGTCTACATTTTGATTATAACATACTTTTTATAAAATAGTACAACATTTTTACAATAATTTTCAAATTATTTTGATATATTACTACAACACTATTTATCTTTTATTTTATTAATATAAAAATCAATTCTATCCACATTAATTAATGTCATTTCCTCTACATTTCTTTTTATATTATGTTGAGTGTTTTTTAGACTACCAAAAGCATCCAAATTTCTTATATTTACACTTACTTTTATCTTTATTTTTCCGTTTGAATTATCTATGCTTATTCTATTTATTCTAGATATATGCGTATCTTTTGATATAGTGTATTTTATAATCTGATTTAATACTTCCGGAGCAATATAGAACTTACCCATATAGCTAAAAGCCGGTCTAATTACAGTTTTTTCAAGTATTTTAGCCTCTTTATTAGATGTCATAAAAAATCTTCTTAGGGGATTTATTCTTAACCCATTTATTCTTTTTTTAATCTCTACAGTAGGAACTGGTATTATATGATTTCCTTTTTTTCTAGACTCTATAGCCTTTCTTATCTCGTAATCGGTACTTATATCGTTTATATCTATAATCTCATATATATTGCCTAATTCTAGAGCTGCACAAATTTTCTTTACCATCTTTAACGATGTACCTAAAACCAGAATACGATTTATATCTAAATCGTTAATCTTTTTCTTAACAGATTCTCTGTGATTTATATCAGAAAAAACAGCCCTTCTAACAGCCTCCATCTTAGTCTGTGACTGTTTTGCAGACACTCCTGCAATGATTTGACCCTTATAAATAAGTAGGCCGTCATCTATAATATAATCTATATTATTTTCACAAGCCAATTCTAATGATTTATAGCTTTTTCCTGTCCCACTTTTTCCTATTAATACATAAATTTTCAAAAGTATAGCCGCTTTCTTTGATATCGTTTTCATATTGTATTCTATTTTTATAAATTAAGTTATAAATAAGTGCCTTCTTGTACTATTAGTATATCTTATTTTACCTATTTAATATACACTAATAGAAATAATATTCTTTTCCGATAAAAAGTGCGACCTTTTCACCTCTTCTCTCTATTTTTTAAAATTGAAATTTTTTTAACATATTTTTTATATAATGAAAATACTAATTTAGAATTAATTTCTGTTATAAATTAAATGCAAAAAAGAATCATTATTCTCCAACAATTTTTTTCAAATCTCTAAAAGTATTGAAGTTTCTATGTTTAAGTTATATGATACAAAAATATTTGATTTTCATCAATTAATTTAATTGTTATAGTAGAACTTTTTTGTTATAATGTACTTAAATAAATTTTATAATATTAGGAGGAAACTAAAATGGCATACAAAATAACTGATGCTTGCGTTAGCTGTGGTGCTTGTGCAGCTGAATGTCCAGTTGGAGCAATATCTGAAGGAGATAGCATATACGTAATAGATGCAGATGCATGTGTTGAATGTGGTGCATGTGCTGAAGCTTGTCCAGTAGGAGCTCCTCAGGCTGAATAATTTTACTAAACAAAAAGACTGATTTTTTCAAATCAGTCTTTTTTATTTCTCAATTTTTAATTTTTACAAATTTAATCCAAATAACTCAAAACATTAAGATTCTTTTTTTCTAAAATATAACTTATTTCTTTAATTCGTTGTTTTCTTTCATTAAATAAGAAAGAGTGAATAGACTTTCCGTTAAGTTAACATTTTCAACAATTATTCCTTTTGGAACTTCTGGATCTATTGGAGCAAAGTTCCATATACCTTTTATTCCAGCTCCAACTATTCTGTTTATTAGTTCCTGAGCTCCATTTTTAGGTATACATACTATTGCTATATCTATTTCGTGTTCTTTTATATAGTCTTCTATAATATCAGAGTCTAATATTTCAAGCTCTCTTATTTTTAGACCTATCATTCTTGGATTTGCATCAAATAAAGCTTTTATTTCAAATCCTGAGTTTCTAAATCCTGAATAGTTTGTTATAGCCTGACCTAGATTCCCTACACCTATAAGAACAGCATTATATGGTCTATCAAGACCTAATATCTTTCCGATTTCTTTGTGTAGAGCCTCTACATTATATCCGTACCCCTGCTGTCCGAATCCTCCAAAGTTGTTTAAATCCTGTCTTATCTGAGAAGCTGTGAAACCTATTATTTCACTTAATTCTTTTGATGATATTCTCTGAACATCATTGTCTAGAAGCTCACCTAAGTATCTGTAGTATTTAGGTAGTCTTCTTATAACCGCCATAGAAATATTTTTATTTCCCATCTAAATTAGCACCCCCTAACTCTATTATAATCCATCATGGTTTATTATATAACATACTTTTTTGTAAAACCATACATATAGCCTTGAATATATTATATCAAAACATTATAATTTTAGGTAGCTTGAGGAGGTAGAAATTTATGATTATTTTATCATGTAATAACTTAACTAAGAGTTTTGGTGTAGAATCAATACTCGAAAACATAAGTTTTACTGTTAATGAGGGCGATAAAATCGGCGTTATAGGCGTAAACGGAACTGGAAAAACAACTCTTTTTAAGATAATTTCTGGAATTTACGGATATGACAGCGGAGAAATTTATACATCTAAAGATTGTGAAATCGGTTATTTAGAGCAGAATACCAACTTCTACTCAGACAATACTATTTTTACAGAGGTTTTAGAAGTTTTTAGCGACCTCATAAAAATGGAAGAAGATCTTAGAAAAATGGAATGTGAGATTTCTGACAAAAGTTCAGAAACTAACTCTCCAGATTTACAAAAACTTATGGATAATTATTCACATAAACTAGAACTTTTCCAAAACTCAAACGGATATGGATATAAATCCGAAGCAAAAGGAGTTTTAAAAGGTCTAGGTTTTAACGATGAAAAACTAGAAAAACCAATCAAAATTCTTTCAGGAGGAGAAAAGACTAGAGTTCTTTTAGCTAAGCTGCTACTTAGAAAACCTACTCTTCTTCTACTGGACGAACCTACAAACCATCTTGATTCTGATGCTCTTGAGTGGTTAGAGCTGTTCCTTAAACAGTACAAAGGAACTGTTATCCTTATTTCCCATGACAGATATTTCTTAGACCAATCGGTAAATAGAATATTTGAAATACATAATAAGAAGCTAAAGGCTTACAACGGAAACTACTCTTATTATGTAGAAAAATCTGCTATCGACAAGGAAATAGAAAGAAAAACTTACGAAGATCAGCAGAAGGAAATAAAAAAACAAGAAGAATCTATTGAAAGATTAAAAGCTTACGGTAGAGAAAAACATTTAAAGAGAGCTAGAAGTAAGGAAAAAGCACTGTCTAAGATAGAAGTGCTAGATAGACCAGATGGAGAAAGAAAAAGAGCAAAAATAAAATTTATTCCAGCAGTTGAAAGCGGAAATGATGTTTTAGCTGTTAGAGATGTGGAAATGAGTTTCCCTGATAAGGTTCTATTTAAAGATTTAAACCTTGATATATATAGAGGTGAAAAAGTAGCACTTATAGGGCCAAATGGAGCAGGTAAATCCACATTATTTAAAATTATAATGAATGAAATACAGCCTATGGAAGGTGAAGTAAAATTCGGCACAAATGTAAATACCGCATACTTCCATCAGGAACAGAAGACTCTAAACCTTGAAAACTCTGTAATTGACGAAATATGGGATGCAAATCCACATCTTACTCAAACAGAGGTTAGAAATATGCTTGGAGCCTTTTTATTTGAAAATGAAGATGTATTTAAAAAGATATCTTCTCTAAGTGGTGGAGAGAGAGCAAGGGTTGCAATTCTTAAACTGATACTATCTCAGTCTAACTTCCTACTTCTTGACGAACCTACAAACCACTTAGATATAGACTCAAAAGAAGTGTTAGAAGAAGCTCTTGTAAACTATACAGGAACTATATTTACTATCTCTCATGATAGATATTTCTTAAATAAAGTTGTCGATAAAATACTAGTCCTTAGTGAAAATGGGGTAACAGAATACCTTGGAAATTACGACTATTATATTGAAAAGAAAAGACAGCTAAGTGAAATGAACAAAGAGGAAAACACTGAGACTAAGACAAAAACTCAGTTAAAAGAGGAAAAAAGAAAAGAAAAAGAACAGAGGGAAATCGAGAGACGGAGCAAGAATAAAATCAAAAAATTAGAGGACGATATTGAGCAGACTGAAAAGAAAATAGCTGGTCTTGATATGATGCTTTGTCAGGAAGAAATTTATTCAAATCCAGAAAAATCAAAAGAAGTTAACCTAGAAAAAGCAGAATTAGAGGACAAATTAGCCTCTCTTTATGAAAAATGGGAACAGATAATGGAGTAAATTATTGAAAAAACTATTTGCATTTGACGATTATAATAAGAGATTTTTCAGTATTCTTTTATCTTTATGCATACCTATAATCATACAGAACCTTATCTCATCTTCGGTAAATGTAATAGATACTGTTATGATTAGTAGTTTGGGTGAGGTTTCTGTTGCATCTGTAGGTGTTGCAAATCAGTTCTTCTTTATATTTAATATGTGTCTTGCCGGTGTTTTAGGAGGATCTGGACTGTTTATATCACAGTTTTTCGGTAAAAATGATATAACTAATATCAAAAAAGTCACTGCACTTAGTATACTGCTTGGTTTAGTTATGAGTCTTCCTTTTGTAATAATAGCGTTTGTTTCACCAGAAAGTATAATACACATATTTTCATACGACCCTGAGGTCGTAGCTTTATGCAGAAATTATTTTAAAATAGTAGTAATCAGCTACCCTTTAACTGCTATAAGTATGGGATTTGGGGTATGCTCTCGTAGTATAAAAAATCCAAATATAGGTATGAAATGTAGTGCTATAGCAATCGTTGTAAATGTTTGTTTAAACTATGTACTTATCTTTGGTAAATTAGGATTCCCTAAAATGGGAGTTGAAGGTGCTGCTCTAGCTACTTTAATAGCTAGACTAGTGGAAGCAATTATAATGGTTTGGTATGTATACCTATACAAAAAAGATTATATGCTTAGATTTAATATTCATCATTTTGGAATGTTTGAAAAAGATTTTTTAGTTGCATATGGCTCTAAAAGTTTTCCAATATTCCTAAATGAATCTTTCTGGGCAGTAGCTACAGTATGTTACTCAGTAGCCTATGCTATGGCTGGAACATCTGCAATTGCTGCAAGCCAGATAGCTACAACAACTAGTAACTTCTTTGTTATGACAGCTATGTGTATCGCTATGGGATCATCTATAATGCTTGGAAATGAACTTGGTTCTGACCATATTGACAGAGCTTTAGATTATTCTAAAAAATTAGGAGTTATAGTTACTGTAACTGGCTTTTTAATGGGTATTCTTTTAATAATATCTATACCTATGCTTTTAAAGGTGTTCAGTGTTTCTGAGACGCTTGCACCGGATATAACTAAGATATTTATTATAATGGCTGTTGTAATGACTCTGAGAGCTTTTAATACGTTTATTATTATAGGCGTACTTAGAAGTGGTGGAGACACTAAGATGGCTCTTATTATAGAAATGGGCTCTATGTGGCTTGGATCTGTTCCTTTGACATTCCTTGCTGCAAAATTAGGATTGCCTATATATTTACTTGTACGGTGTACATCGGTCGAAGAAATAATAAAATTTGTATTTGGAGTACCGAGGGCATTGAGTAAAAAGTGGGCAGTTAATATTGTAAAAGATTTATAAATTATACGGAAAAAGGGTATCATATATCACATTTGCTCCAGGCTTCAGCGACTCACACTTTTATGTAACACATTTATAAGTTGCGAGTCGCTTGCAGAATTGTCGCTGCATCGTGATATACAGATACCCTTTTTATAATATAAACTTAAATCGTTTTACAATCTTTATGAATTTTTAAATACTGTTCCTTTTCTTCGGTTTACAGTTTGTTGATGAGAAAAGAAAAAATAGGACTAATACGATGCAACAATTTGCAGACGTTCCACTTCATTTTATGGTTTTATATAATAAAGTGGGACATCGAAACCTGGCGCAAGTATTAGTCCTATTTTTCTTGTTTGTCATTATTTATCTGTAATCTGTAAGTTAGGAACAGCATTTAGGTTCATGTCATCTACTCTTCCTTTTATGTAGTTATAATATCCCGCGCATCCTATCATTGCAGCATTGTCTGTGCAAAGTATTAGCGGTGGATATTTTACTTCTATTCCGTTTTCTTTTCCTAGCATTTCTATTTTTTCTCTAAGTCCAGAGTTTGAAGCAACACCACCAGATAGAGTTATTATGCTATATCCTTTTTCTTTAGCTGCTTTTATGGCTTTGTTTGCTAGTACATCTGTTACAGCATCCTGGAAAGATGCAGCAACATCTGCTTCTACTATTTCTTCTTTTTTCATTTTTTTAGCATTTAAGTAGTTTAATACTGCAGATTTTATTCCACTAAAGCTGAAGTCATAACCTTCATCCATATACGCTCTTGGGAATTCTATTGCGTCTTTATTTCCTTCTTTTGCTAATTTATCTATTATTGGTCCACCTGGATATCCAAGTCCCATAGCTCTTGCTACTTTGTCAAATGCTTCTCCAGATGCATCGTCTCTTGTTCTACCTAGTATTTCATATTCTCCGTAGTCCTTAACCTCAACTAGATGAGTATGTCCTCCAGAAACTATAAGTGTTATAAATGGTGGTTTTAAATCTTTATGTGCTATGTAGTTAGCACTTAAATGTCCTTCTATATGATTTACACCAACTAGAGGAATATCTAGCGCATAAGCCATAGCTTTTGCATAAGATAATCCAACTAAAAGTGCTCCAACAAGTCCTGGACCGTAAGTAACTGCTATATGAGTTATGTCATTCATAGTTATGTTTGCTTCATCTAAAGCCTGCTGTACAACTATATCTATATTTTCTATATGTTTTCTTGAAGCTACTTCTGGAACTACTCCACCAAATTTTTTATGTATATCTATCTGTGTTGATATTATATTTGAAAGCACTTCTCTCCCGTTTTTAAGGACAGATGCAGCTGTTTCATCACAGCTACTTTCTATCGCTAAAGTTATTATATCGCTCATTTTTACACCTCCGAAAGCTGATTCCACATTATTATTGCGTCTTCTCTATTGTCGCTATAATATTCTTTTCTAACACCAGCCATTTTAAATCCGTATTTTTTGTACAGATTTTGTGCTACTAAATTGCTTCTTCTGACCTCTAAAGTCATAGCAACTATTTTATTTTCTTTACAAAGTTTTACCATTTCTTTTAGTAGCTCATTTCCTATTTTAAGTCCTCTATAATCGCTGTGAACTGCAACATTTGTTATATGTCCTTCATCAATTATAAGCCAAATTCCTATATATCCTACAATTTTAGAGTCCTTTTCTGCTACTAAATATCTAGCATTGCTGTTTTTAACCTCGTCTATAAATGACTGCTTAGACCAAAAATCTTCAAAGCAATTTTTCTCAACTTCGAAAACTCCATCCACATCGTCCATAGTCATTTCTCTTACTATTACATCAGAAAGTTTTTCTGTATTTTCCATTTTCCCTCTTCTTATTTGAATTCCTGTATAGAATAGAATTCAATTCCTTCTTTCCTTCAAATTTCTATTTATTTTCAGCTGATTTCTGAGCTTCTAATTTTTTCATTTTTTCTTCGTACTGTACTTCTGCCTGAGATTTTCTTATATAAATTGGATTTACATCGTAGCAGCTGTGAACTCCCTCACCTCTTTTGTACTTAGCCAAAGCAACTGCACAAACACTTGCTGCCTTAGTTACATTGTGAGAAACTGCTGGAATATGTATATTTTCTACTTCTGATAGCTTATCTTCGTATTTTGAAACAGCTTCTCCAAGAACTATACACTCTTCTCCAGAATTTTTTATAATTTCTATTAAATCATCTATCTCTTTTACATCCATTCCTTCAAGCTCTACAAGCTCGTCGTTTTTATACTCGTATTTTGCTGTATATACCTGCGTTCTCTGAGCATCTAGTATTGGATATATTTTCTTGTCACAAAGGTCCATATTTCCAGCTAAGCTTTCTAACGCATTGACAGCTAATATTGGAATATTATTTACATGAGAGATAGCCTTTGCTGTAGCCATACTTATTCTAAGACCTGTAAAAGATCCTGGCCCTACAGAAACTGCTATTGCATCCATATCCTCTATACTTAAATCGCTCATATTAAGCATAGTTTCTATCATAGGCATTAATTTCTGTGAGTGAGTCTTTTTGTTATTTATAACAAATTCACATATAAGACAATCATCTTCTACAACAGCTACACTGCATGCTCTTGAAGATGTATCCATTCCTAAAATTTTCATCTATAAATTCATCTCCTCAATCATTTTTTCGTATTTTTCTCCAACAGGCTCGAATGTTACCTCTCTACCCATTTCTTTATACTTCATATCTATTTTTAAATATTCGTCTGGAAGTATATCCTCTATTAAATTCGCCCATTCTATTATACAAACTCCATCTGAGTTTATATATTCGTCGTATCCTATATCGTACATTTCCTCGCTACATCCTATTCTATAAACGTCGAAATGGTATAGAGGCAATCTACCCTGATATTCGTTCACTATTGTAAATGTGGGGCTAGTTATATAATCATCTACTCCAAGTGATTTTGCAAAACTCTGAGTAAATGTAGTCTTTCCAGCTCCTAAATCTCCAACTAGACAAATAATTGAACCAGCATCTACTAATTTTCCTAGTTTTTCACCAAGTTCCTTTGTCTTATTTTCGTCTTCTAAAAAAATTCTTTTCATATTTATCTCCGTTTTTTTAATTTGTCTTTTATATTTTCCTTGTATATTATCTTTTATAAACAACTTTTCCATCTATTATCGTACACATTACTTTTCCACCTAAATCAAATGGTGAGCCTTCCCATAAAACTATGTCCGCATCCTTACCTTCTTCAAGAGAACCAACTTTTTTGTCTATTCCAAGTGTTTTGGCTGGGTTTATAGTTATCGCTCTAAGTGCTGCATCTTCTTTCATACCATTTTTAATAGCCATTCCTGCACACATTGGAAGGTGCTGAACTGGTATTACAGGGTGGTCTGTCATCAGAGATACCTCTATCCCTGCATTTGAAAGTATTCCCGCTGTTTCAAGAGAAAGGTTTCTAAGCTCTGGTTTAGATCTATCTGTCAATGATGGACCTACTATTATTGGATATTCTCCATTTTCTTCAAGAAGCTCATCTACTATTAAATGCCCTTCTGTACAGTGGTCTATAGTCAGCTTTAAGTCGAATTCCTTTGCAATTCTTATCGCTGTGAATATATCATCAGCTCTATGTGCATGTGCTTTTAGAGGAATTCTTCTTCTAAGTACCGGTATTAAGCTCTCAAGCTTCATATCGTACTCTGGCTTATCTATATCATTATCATCAGCTTCACTGTAAAAACTCATTTCCTCAAGATAATCCTGTGCCTTTCTAAAGTTTTCTCTAAGTGTAGCTGCAATCGCCATTCTTGTTTGAGGAGATTTTTCATCCTGTCCATAGCAACTCTTTGGATTTTCACCAAATGCTATTTTTACAGCTACAGGATTTTTTATTACCATTTTATCTATTCTCTTTCCAAATGTCTTTATCGCTATACACTGTCCTCCCATGACATTTGCACTTCCTGGAGTTACACATACAGATGTGATTCCACCTTCGTATGCTTCCTTAAATGTGTGGTCCATCGGATTTATAGCATCTATTGGGTTTAGATTAGGTGTAATTGGATCAGTTTCTTCATTTCCATCTGCTCCCTCAAACCCTAGACCATCTTCCCAAAGTCCAAGATGTGTATGAGCATCGATAAATCCAGGAAATACATTTAATCCCTCTGCATCGATTACTTCAACATCTTCAAGGCATGTTGTATCTATTGAATCTGCAATTTTTTCTATTTTTTTATTTTTTATAAGGATATCTCCTTTTATTTCTCCATTTGTTACTGTGTTTATGTTTCCGTTTTTTATAAGAATCATATATATCTTCCTTTCTATGAGATGATATACTATTATACAACTTCAATATATCATTGCATACTGTTTCATAATATATTATATTAGAATTTTTCAGTGTTATCAAATAAAAAGACTGCTACATTATTTTGTTAGCAGTCTTTTTCTATTTATACATTCATACTTAATGCTATTCTATTTTTTTCCTTGTCAACATTTACAACCTTAACATCGATTATATCCCCAACAGATACAACTTCCATAGGATCATTTACCTTTACGCCCATTTCTTTCTTGTGAACAAGTCCATCAGTTTTAACACCTATATCGACAAATGCACCAAAATCTACAACATTTCTAACAGTACCTTTAAGCACCATTCCATCTCTTAAATCATCCATGCTAAGCACATCAGTTCTAAGAATTGGCTTCATACCATCTTCTCTAGGGTCTCTACCTGGTCTTTTAATCTCTACAATTATATCTTTTATTGTAGGAACACCTGATTCAAGTTCTTCTGCTAATTTAGTTAATCCCACAGCCTTAACTTTTTCATCTATATCCTTTAAATTTCCATTTTTTATATCCTCTTTAGAGTATCCAAGTACAGTTAGCATTTTTTCACAAGTAGCATAACTTTCTGGATGAACTCCTGTATTATCAAGAGGATTTTTAGCTTCTGGAATTCTTAAAAATCCCGCACACTGTGTAAATGCTTTTGGACCAAGTTTACTTACTTTTTTAATTTCACTTCTAGATTTGAATTCTCCATTTTCTTCTCTGTATGCTACGATATTTTTAGCTACAGCTGAGCTAATTCCTGCAACATGCTCTAAAAGCGATGCAGATGCTGTATTTAAGTCCGCACCTACACTATTTACCGCATCCTCTACAACACCATCTAGCACTTCCTCAAGTCTTTTTCCATTAATATCGTGTTGATACTGACCTACACCTATGCTCTTTGGATCTATTTTTATAAGCTCAGCAAGCGGATCCTGAATTCTTCTAGCTATAGAAATTGCACCTCTGATAGATACATTGATATCTGGATGTTCTTTAGCTGCTAATTCTGAAGCGGAATATACAGATGCCCCTGCTTCACTTACAATAACATATTTAACATCTAAATTATTATCTTTTATCATCTTTGCAACAAATGCTTCAGATTCCCTAGAAGCTGTACCATTTCCAATAGCTATTATATCTATATTGTGTTTTTTAATTAATCCAATTAATTCCTTTTCTGCCTCAGATTTTTTAGCCTGACTTCCTGTAACAAACACAACCGCTGAGTCTAAGAATTTACCATTTCTATCAACTACTGCAATCTTACATCCGGTTCTAATTCCAGGGTCAAATCCCATAACATTTTTACCATGTATAGGTGGCTGAAGAAGTAGGCTGTTTAAGTTTTTCCCGAACACACTTATTGCTCTTTCCTGACCTTTTTCTGTAAGCTCATTTCTTATTTCTCTTTCAATCGCAGGGAAAATAAGTCTCTTATACGCATCTTCTATAGCTTCAACAACTATTTCCCTACATTTTCCAGATAATTTTTTAGTATATCTTCTTTCTATCCAACCTTTTACATATTCGTCGTCTATCTCTATCTTAACCTTTAAGATTTTTTCATTTTCTCCCCTATTTACAGCTAATATTCTATGTGGCGCTATGTATTTAACAGGCTCTGAATAGTCGTAATACATTTCGTAAACAGTCTTTTCATCAGAACTTCCCTTAGATACAACTCTACCTCTATTTCTTGCATTCTCTCTTAAATATTTTCTAACTTCTGCATCATCTGAAACAATCTCAGCTATTATATCATTAACACCTTTTAAAACATCCTCTACAGATTTTAAATCTTTTTCTTCGTCTATATACTTGCTAGCTAGTCCATCTACGTCATCAGTTTTACCATACATTATCTCAAGTGCAGGTTTTTCTAAGCCCTTTTCTTTAGCAATAGATGCTCTAGTTCTCTTTTTCTTCTTAAATGGTGCGTAAACATCCTCAACTTCCTGAAGAGTATTTGCCTTCTCAACAGCCTTAGAAATCTCCTTAGTCAATTTCCCCTGCTCATCAATAAGCCTAATAACATCTTCCTTTCTTGATTCTAAATTTCTAAGATAAACTAGTTTTTCGTGGAACTGTCTAAGAACAGTATCACTCATCTCACCAGTCTTTTCCTTCCTATATCTCGCAATAAATGGAATAGTATTCCCCTCATCAATAAGCTCTATAGTATTAACAACCTGAAAATCCTTTAGGCTGAACTCTTCCTTCAAAATATTATTAATATCCACCTAGGTCACTCCCATCTTAAAATCATTTACTATAACTAATATTATACTTCAAAAAACAAAAATTATATTCACTTATTTCACTAACAGAAAATATTTCCTTTAAATTTAAACAACAGAAACAAACTTCTCTAACCTCCCCATTATGTCTAATATATTTACTTAATTCGTATTTTAACTCAGTAAAAAGATTTAGAACTTGTAAACAAAAAGAAGGGAGCTAACTCAAATAACACGCCCGTCGCCTGTAGAGGCGCCAGTGTTATTGAGTTACTCCCTTCTTTATTTCTACTTACTTAATTTTTTCCGAGTTAAATACGAATTAATAAATATATCAATATTTCCATTCATCACAGCATCAACATTTCCAGTTTCCGTATTAGTTCTATGGTCTTTTACCATTTTATACGGCTGGAAAACATAAGATCTTATCTGGCTACCCCATGTTATCTGAGTATATTTGCCCTGTAAATCTTCTATCTTTTCCTTCTGTTCCATTTCCTTAATATCAATCAGCTTAGCCATAAGCATTCTCATCGCAACTTCTCTATTAAGGTGCTGAGACCTTTCATTCTGACACTGAACTGTAATTCCCGTTGGAAGATGAGTTATTCTAACAGCAGAGTCTGTAGTATTTACATGCTGACCACCTGCACCAGATGCTCTATATGTATCTATTTTTAAATCGCTCTGATTTATCTCTACCTCTATATTTTCATCTAATTCTGGAATTACATCAACAGATGCAAAAGATGTGTGTCTTTTTCCAGAAGGGTCAAATGGAGAAATTCTTACAATTCTATGTACTCCTTTTTCTCCCTTTAAATATCCATAGGCATTATCTCCCTGGATAAGCATTACAGCTGTTTTTATACCAGCTTCTGGATCTGAAATTAAGTCTAAAAGCTTAACCTTGTAGTCTCTACCTTCTGCCCATCTTATATACATTCTAAGAAGCATCTGAGCCCAATCCTGAGCATCAAGTCCACCAGTACCAGCATTTATAGACACTATTGCATTATTTTTGTCGTATTCACCGCTTAAAAGCGTCTGAATAGTCATCTCATCTATTACATCTTTTAATTGATTTATAGAATCAGAAACTTCCTTCTCTATATCTTCTGAATCGTCTTCTTCAAGTCCAAGCTCAATTAAGACTTCTATATCTTCAAGATTTTTTTGAAGCTGCTCAAATTTTTCTACAGTCTCACAAAGTTTTTTGTTTTCCTGAAGAACTTTATGTGCATTTTCATTATCTTCCCAAAAATCCTGTCTTTCCATATCTTGCTCGTTTTCTATTATCTTTTCTTTGAGTCTTTCTATGTCAAAGAGAAACACTCAATTCTTGTATATTTTCAGACATCGCATCTAATTCGTGTCTGTATTCCTGCACATTTAGCATTATATCCTCCTAAATTGCCTTTATCTTATTATCTTCCACAGCAGTTTTTATATTTTTTACCGCTTCCACAAGGACAAGGATCATTTCTTCCTACTTTTTTATCAGCTACAACTGGCTTTTTACCTGTTCCTTCTGTATCAGGAGATTCTAATTTATCTACATCTACTACAGCTTTTCTTTCAGCTGGAACTTCAACAGTTATATTGAATAAGAACTTAACTGTATCTTCTCTTATAAGTTTGTTCATATCGTCAAACATATCGAAACCTTCCATTTTGTAGGCTATAACTGGGTCCTGCTGTCCTAAAGCTCTTAGTCCTATACCCTGACGTAACTGATCCATAGCATCTATATGGTCTATCCAATGGTTATCAACAGACTGAAGAAGTACTATTCTTTCAACTTCTCTCATTCTATCTGAACCTATATTTTCTTCTTTTATAGTGTATAGCTGTATTGCTCTTTCATTAACTTTTTCAGCTAATTCTATAGAATTTAGTCCTGTAAAGTCTATATCTTCAAGACTTCCAACTGGCATAAATTTATTGTACATATGTTTTTTGAATTCTTCTGAATTAAATCCAGTTTCTAAATCAAATTCATCAACTGCATCTACTATTATAGAGTGAATCATATCCTGTATCTGTTCCTGTAAGTTTTCTCCAGCAAGAACTCTTCTTCTTTCTTTGTATATGATTTCTCTCTGTTTATTCATAACGTCATCGTATTCTAGGACGTGTTTTCTTATACCGAAGTTTTTACCTTCGACTTTTTTCTGAGCAGATTCTATAGATTTAGTAAGCATTCTATGTTCTATTGGCATATCTTCTTCTAAACCTATTTTATCTACTAGTCCCTGTATTCTTTCAGAACCGAATAATCTCATTAAATCGTCATCAAGTGCTATATAGAATCTTGAAGAACCTGGGTCACCCTGTCTACCGGCACGACCTCTTAACTGGTTGTCTATACGTCTTGATTCGTGTCTTTCTGTACCTATTATACAAAGACCTCCAGCTGCAAGAACTTCCTGCTGTTCAGCATCTGTCTGTTCTTTGAACTGTTTGTATAATTTCTGGTATGTTTTTCTAGCTGCATCTAATTCTTCATTTTCTTCAACACCAGCTACTTCATTAGCTGCATTTACTCTGTTTATAGTTTCTTCTGTGAAGTTCATTTTCTTCATTTCTTTTATAGCCATGAATGAAGGGTTACCACCTAGAAGTATATCTGTACCCCTACCAGCCATATTAGTTGCTATTGTAACGGCACCTAATCTACCAGCCTGAGCTATTATTTCTGCTTCTTTTTCGTGGTATTTTGCATTTAGAACCTCGTGTTTGATTCCTCTTTTTCTTAATATATCTGAAAGTATTTCAGATTTTTCTATTGAAACTGTACCTACTAGAACTGGCTGTTTTTTAGCATGTCTTTCTGCTATATCATCAGCAACAGCATTGAATTTACCTCTTGTACTTTTGTAAACTGTATCTGGTAAATCTTCTCTTACCATTGGTTTATTTGTAGGTACCTGGAATACGTCCATTTTGTATATAGCTTTGAACTCTTCTTCTTCTGTTTTAGCAGTACCAGTCATTCCTGATAATTTTTTGTACATTCTGAAGTAGTTCTGGAATGTTATTGTAGCTAAAGTTTTAGATTCTCTCTGAACTTTTAATCCTTCTTTAGCTTCTATAGCCTGATGAAGTCCATCTGAGTATCTTCTACCAAACATTAGACGTCCTGTGAATTCGTCAACTATAACTATTTCACCGTCTTTTTCAACATAGTCAACATCTCTCTTCATTATAACGTGAGCTTTTAAAGCCTGATTTATATGGTGATATAATTCTGTATGAGCTACATCAGTTATATTATCAACATTGAAGTACATTTCCGCTTTTTTAACACCTGATTCAGTAAGTGAAACAGCTTTATCTTTTTCTTCCTGTTCATAATCATCTGGTTTTAAAGTATTTACAAATGTATTTGCATCTGTGTATAAATGAGTTGATTTATCCCCAGGTCCAGATATTATAAGTGGAGTTCTTGCTTCATCGACTAATATAGAGTCGACCTCATCGACTATAGCATAGTTTAATTCTCTCTGAACCATCTGTTCTTCATGAATTACCATGTTGTCTTTTAAGTAGTCGAAACCAAATTCGTTGTTTGTTCCGTAAGTTATATCACAATCATACTGTTTTTTTCTAACTTTTGGACTCTGACCATGTACTATAACACCTACTGTCATTCCTAAGAATTCGTATACTTTTGCCATCTGATCGCGGTCACGTTTTGCTAGGTAGTCATTGACAGTTACAACATGTACCCCTTTTCCTTCAAGGGCATTAAGATATACTGGACAAGTAGCAACAAGAGTTTTACCTTCCCCAGTTTTCATCTCAGCTATTCTACCTTCGTGAAGTACCATACCACCTATTAACTGAACTTTGTAGTGTCTAAGCCCTAATGTTCTTTTTGAAGCTTCTCTAACAACTGCAAATGCTTCTGGTAGTATATCATCTACTGTTTCGCCATTAGCTAATCTTTCTTTAAATTTATCAGTCATTCCTCTTAATTCTTCATCATTCATTGCCTCAAATTTTGGCTCTAATGATTCTATAAGGTCTGCTGTTTTTTCGAATTTTTTTAAATCTTTTCTATCGGCCATATTAAACAGGCTATCTAAAAAACCCATAATTCAATCTCTCCTTCGAACTAATTTATGTTATATTTTTACATATTCTAATTTTATGCTATCTTTCATTTTACCATAAAAAAAAGGTGTATGTATGAAAATTTGAAAAATAGATTAAGTATATAATTATAGTATAGATTTTTTCTATCAACTTGTCGAATTGTATTGAAATAACTTTACATTTAGCAAACATACTTTTAACATAATATTAAATATTTACTTTTGAAAAAAATAGACAAAAAAAGAAACAAGCTAAAAAGCTTGCTTCTTTTTTTATGTATAAACTTTTAATATAATCAATTTATATATGATATTTTAGTATTCTTCCTGTTCTATTATACCATATCCACCATTTTTACGTTTGTAAACTAGAGCTATTTCGTCAGTTTCATCATTTCTGAATATATAGAAATCGTGTCCAACTAATTCCATCTGAAGAACTGCTTCTTCTTCGCTCATTGGTTTGATGTTTATTCTTTTACGTCTTTTGATTATGAATAATTCATCTTCAAAATCTTCTAAGTCTTCTTCTAATATAGAGTCATTTATTTCTGGGCTATCGAATCTTATACTCTTGTTTTCCTGATGTCTCTTCTGCATTTTATCTTTGTATTTTTTAAGCTGTATTTTTAATTTATCAACAACAAGATCTATTGCAGGATATAAGTTTTCCTGAGATTCTTCTGCTCTTATAACATGACCATTTTTAGGAGCTATAGTTACTTCTATTTTGTGTCTTCCTTTCTTAGCGCTTACAGTAACTTTTACATCTGTATCAGGACTTATATATTTATCTAATTTACTTAATTTGCTTTCTATATTGTCCTTGATTCCCTGAGTTAATTCCATTTGTTTTCCAGATATAGTAAGTTTCATAACTACCTCTCCTTTCGGTATCAAGCTAATATTTCTATACTTTTAAAGTAATCGCTTGATATTTATTTCTTGTTATATATATTCTACATATATTTAACATTCCCTTCTTTTTTTGAATAAATTTTTATTTTTTTCTGACAATTTTGTAGAGAAGTTCTATTTTTAATAGTTATTTTTACATACATATTCGTGGATAATGTGGATATTATTCTGTTGATAGTGTGGATAAGTTTGTTGATAAGTAATTTTTTGTGTATATTACTTGAGTGTAGCTTTTTATTTTTCCACAGAAAATTGTTTGTATTGTTATTAAATTGTTAATTATTTTTTACATTGTTTTTACCTAATTTTTAAAAATTTTTACATATTTTCACATTTTTATTTATATACTATATTGTAAAAATTTTATATTTATTCTATTATGTTGTTATCTATTTAATTTACAATTTTCATTGAAAATATCTATGTAAATTCAATTAAAATTTTATATTTAAAGGAGTGTTGATATATTGAATTCTATTGAAGGTAAATCAAAAAAGGTCATCCTTTTAATTATTTTATTTGCACTTATAATAACTGGATTAAATGCAATTTTACCTATGTATACTTCAGCACCCATATTTATTTCATCTAATATTATTCCAGCCGCAATAATTTCGTCTACATTAGGACCTATTGCAGGTGCAATTTATGCTGCTCTTGCTAGCATAATTCTAAATAATATTGGAATGGGTTCTGGTACTATTATTTATACTCTTGTATTTCAAATATTAGAAGCTTTCTTAATTGGTTTAATATGGTACAAAAGTTCTGATAGTATTTTTAAAAATTTTTTAAAATATATTATATCTGTAATTGCATTTACTTTTATAGTAAAACCTTTATCTTTCGCCATTTTCTATATATTCAATAAAGAATTTATAGGTGGCTTATCTTTCTTTGAATATTTTAGTAATGCTTATACTTCCTTTATACAGAATAATTCTACTAATACAATCTTAATGTATCGGTTTTCTTTTTTTATTCTGTTAATAATCAAGTATATTGTAAATTACTTTAATAAAAAATAATTTGGAGGTAATTATTATGCACAAAAGAATTCTTGCTCTTCTTTTATCTTCTGCATTAGCATTCTCTGTTGTTGGATGTTCCCCTAAAGAAGAAGAAAAAGAAGCAACAAACACATCTGGCTCTATCTCTACTATAACTGTTGATGAACTAGATCCTTCATCTATGCAGGTAGTAGATATAAGAGGCGAAGAACAGTTCATTGGTTGGAATACTGAGGATGGAAAAGGTGGACACATCAAGGGAGCTGTAGACTTCCCAGAGACTTGGTTAGATATGGATCTTTCTAAAGATTCTGCTATCGGAACTGAAATGAAATTAGAATTAGAAAGAAGACACCTTGACACTTCTAAAAAAACAGTTCTTTATAGCAACGATACTGTATCAGAAGAAGATGCAAAAAAATATCAGGAACTAGGATTCACTGATTTATCTATTTTAGAAGGTGGTTACAACTCATATGTTGAAGCAAAAAAAGAAACTGCTTCTCTTCCAAAATATAGTATGTACGTTCATCCACAGTGGGTACAAGATTTAATCGATGGTAAAAATCCTGAAACTTATAATGGTAATGATTTTAAAATAGTTGAGATGTCTCTTGGTAGTGAAGAGGGAGAATATGAAGGCGGACACATAAAAGGTGCTGTAAATGTTAAAGATACATTCAATCACCTTCCTGGTTTAAGAGCTTTAGCAGAATATGACGCCGTTCCTCTTGAAGAACAGTTAAAATTCTGGAATAGAAATAGCGATGATGTTATCAAAAAAGATTTAGAAAATCTAGGTATAACTAAAGACACTACTGTAGTTCTTTATGCTACTACACCAGCAACTACTGCTGCTGCAAGAGCTGCTCTAATAATGAAATATGCTGGTGTTAAAGATATACGTATATTAAATGGTGGAAAAACACTTTGGAAACTTCAGGGAAGAGAACTTGAAGAAGGAACTAATACACCAGAAAAAGTTGATTTTGGAGCAGAAGTTCCTCAGAACCCTGATGTTATATATGATTATGACGAAGAATTAAAAGTTGTTGAAAATCCTGATAAAGCTGTTGTAGCATCTATAAGAAGTTGGGATGAATACACTTGTAAAGTTAGTGGATATACTTATATAGGAGAAGCTGGTGATATAGCTAATTCTCGTTTTGGATATGCAGGTTCAGATCCTTATAGCATGGAAGACTTTAGAAATGTAGATAATACTATGTTCAACTATGAGTTAATGGAAGAAAGATGGAATAAATGGGGAATAACTCCAGATAAAGAAGTTTCATTCCATTGTGGTACTGGTTGGAGAGCTAGTGAAACATACTTCTACGCAGAAGCAATGGGTTGGGAAGATATCCATGTTTACGATGGCGGATGGTATGAATGGCATAAAGTAAAAGGAAGTCCTAAAAAAGAAAAAGGTCTACCTGAAGATGCTCCAGAAGAAAAACCAGAAGAATATTTCGTAGTAAAAGAAAAATAAATAAACAAAAAAAGAGATGAAGCATTTGCTTCATCTCTTTTTTTAGATATTCAGCTGACCTGGTCTTTTCCCCCACACTCGCCTACTGGGGGTATATAAAATTTTTTCTGTAAATAAGCCCTCTATGGCTTAAACTACCGTTAGGTAGTATAATAGACTTAAAATAATTTATGAATAAATGGCTAACGCCCTTTAAAACATAATATTATTTATTTTGTTGCAAGTCAAGAAAACCAGCTAAAAAAGCCGGCTTTCTTGACTTTTTTAATTATTACAATCTATCTTCATACATTATTGAAAGTTCTCCATAAATATATCCCCAGTTTCTAATAGGCATACTCCATTTTTTGCTTATTTTTTCAACTGATAGATATAGTGATTTTTCTAAGGAAATCTTGTTTGGAAAAACAGTTCTTTTTTTATTTATTTTTCTAAGCTGCGAATTTACACTTTCAATGGCATTTGTAGTATAAATTACCTTTCTAGTTTCTGGTGAAAATTTAAATATCGGTATAATTGAATCCCAGTTACTAAACCAAGATTTCATAGAATTTGGATATTTTTCATTCCATTTTTCTGAAGTACGTTCTAAATTAGCTAGAGCCTGTTCTTCATTAATGGCATGATATATTGTTTTTAAATCATTAGCAAATTCCTTTCTATCTTTGTATGATACATATTTTAATGTATTTCTAACTTGATGAACAATACATCTTTGATATTCAGTATTTGGAAAAGCGGAGCTTATCGCTTCTTTTATTCCTGATAGTCCATCAGCACAAACGATTAAAATATCTCTTACACCTCTATTTTTTAATTCATTTAGCACAGAAAACCAATACTTAGAGCTTTCAGTATCTCCAATATACAATCCTAGAATTTCTTTGTATCCTTCGGAACTTATACCAAGAATTACATAGACAGCTTTTTTCTTAACAGAACCATTTTCTTTAACAGAGAAATGGATAGCATCTATATATACAACAGGATATACACTTTCAAGAGGTCTATATTTCCATTCTTCGATTTTAGGTATTATTTTATCAGTTACATCTGAAATCATTCCTTCAGATAGTTCAAATCCATAAATATCCTCTATTTGAGAAGTTATATCTCTATTACTCATGCCTAAAGCATACATATTTATTATTTTTTGCTCTATTTCAGAAACATCCTTTTGTCTTTTTTTGACAATTTGAGGTTCAAAAGAGGAATCTCTATCTTGAGGAACATCAATTTCGTATTCTCCCATTCCAGATCTAACTCTTTTTGTTTTATATCCATTTCTTGAATTGGTATTTTCACCACGTTCATATTTTTCATATCCAAGATGCTCATTCATTTCAGATTCAAGCATCTCTTGAATAGTATCACCTAAAAGATCTTTAAGTGCATCCTGAATGTCTTGAGCGGTTTTAATTTCATATGTTTTAATTAGCTCCGCTATTATATTTTTCTTTTCTGGATTTAATGGTTCTCTTTTCTTTCTGCCCATAAAAAATCGCCTCCTATGATTAATTTGATATTACCATAGAAGGCGATTAAATTTACAGACTTTTTTTCATATACTCCCTACTGGAGGGTTCGCTCTGGTTCGCATCACTACTACTCTCTCTCGATTGGAATTTATTTTTGAATATCGGTAGGTCTTACTTCTAGGCCGCACTATGATCACTGCCCCGCTTTTAGGACTAGCTTACGTGGATCCCTTTGCCTGCGACTGGCTTGGACTTTCAACCACAGACCTGAACATCTTTACATATTTTAATATATTTATCTTAACTCGTCAATATTTTTCTTTATTCTAATAAATATTTCCCTAGATTAATCTATATTTCTTGTCAAGAATGTCAAAACTATTATCTCATCTACACCGTATATTTTAAGCTTTTTAGAAATCTCATTTACAGTAGTTCCTGTGGTAAATATATCATCGACTAGTATTATCCTCTTTCCTATTATTTTCTCGCTGCCACCTTTAACTTCAAAAGCATTTTTTAATTCTTTTTCACGTTGAAATTTATTGAGCGCATATAGTCTTTTTGTGTTTCTATTTCTCTTTACACAGTCTATTATCGGTATATTTGTATATTCAGAAATATAACTAGCAATTTTTTCTGCTTGATTAAATCCCCTAATCCTCATTCTCTTTTTATGCAGAGGTACTGGTATTATATAATCCGCAGAAAGCTGCTCAAATTCCAACTTATCTCTCATTACCTGGGCAATATATCTAGACATATACGTATTTCCATAGTACTTCAACGAAAGCACTAACACCTTACTCTTATCACAATACTCTATGCAGGATATTGCCCTATCAAAGTAAAAATTCTTATTCTCACAGAATTTACATCTCGAGTATTCTATCTTTTTTTCTTCTACCTTTCCGTATCCTTCTCTATACTCTTCAAATTTTTCTAAAATATATTCCTCATCATCGTCAATTTTGAGATTTACTGCATCTTTTAACTCATTATTTCCCGTCAAAATTATACAATTATCCTCAATTTCCTTAATATCCTCATCTGCAAGATTATCCTCTTCGTCATCACTCTTATCAAAATTTATCCTATTTATAACAGGTTTGCCACATTTGTGGCACTCTTCTTTGATAAATGTCATTTCTTCAAAGCAATCCTTACAAAGAGAATACGTATTATTTGGATCTATAGGCTTTTGACATATTAAACAGGTTATATTTTGTGGAAAGAAAAAATCCATAATCAATGATAGATAATTCAACTATACTAGCACTCCTTCTCTTTTTATCCGGTTAAGTTTGAGAGCTAGGTTTGAATATCTAGCATTCACTCTATTATTTTGAATCATCTGTTTTAAATATCTAACATCTCCAACTAGTACAACTAATTTTTTTGCCCTAGTTATAGCTGTATAAAGTAGGTTTCTCGATAATAGCATAGGTGGCGCCCATGCTATTGGTATTACTACCACAGGGAATTCACTCCCCTGACTTTTGTGTATTGTTGTACAGAAACTGTGGTCTAGTTCGTCAAGTTCTTCAAAATTATATTCAACTATTCTTGAGCCTTCAAACATAACGTAGATAATTTTTTTATTCTTGTCTATATAGTAAATATATCCAATATCTCCATTATATATACCTTCGCCGTTCTCTGTTTCGTCCTCATTTTTCCAGCTCTTTGTGTAGTTATTTTTTATCTGCATTACTTTATCGCCAATTCTAAATATCCTTTTATTTAGAGTAACTTCGACCTTTCTTTCTGATGGTGGATTTAGGTATCTCTGTAGAATTATATTCATATTTGTAACACCTATATCACCTTTTCTCATAGGGCTTAAAATCTGTATATCCTCTAATGGATCTACTTTGTAGAACTTAGGCAATCTTGTTTCTACAAGCCCTATTATAGTGTTCATTATTTCTTCATTTGTAGCTGCATTTAAAAAGAAGAAGTCCTTATTTTTTGCATTTAGATATGGTGCTTCTCCATTATTTATCTTATGTGCATTGACTATTATCATACTTTCCTGAGCCTGTCTAAATATCTCGTCAAGTCTTACAACTTTAATAACTTGAGAATCTATTATATCTCTAAGAACATTTCCTGCGCCTACTGATGGAAGCTGGTCACTATCTCCTACTATTATAAATCTAGTACCTGGTTTTATTGCATTTACTAGACTAAACATAAGTAAAATATCTATCATTGACGCTTCATCGACTATTATTACATCTGCCTTGATTGGCTCGTCCTCATTTTTAAAAAATACTAAATCGTCATCTGTAGAGTATCCCATTTCAAGGAGTCTGTGTATTGTCTTAGCTTCTTCATTAGACGTTTCACTCATTCTTTTAGCTGCACGTCCTGTTGGCGCTGCAAGTACTACTTCCTTCTTTTGACGCTTAAATATCTTTATTATAGTATTTATGGTAGTTGTTTTACCTGTACCTGGTCCACCTGTGATAACACTTACACCGCTCTGTAGAGCCTCTGTAACAGCCTCTCTCTGCCTATTAGCTAGCTTTATACCTTCAGCCTTTTCTACAGCCTCTATTTCAGCATCTACGTCGATTTTCTTTTCTTTCTTAAAATCAAAAGTTGCAAGCTCTATAAGCTTCTTGCACACACCATTTTCTGCTAAGTAATAATTCATAAGGTATACAAGCAGAAAATCTCCAACTTTGTCTAGCTTAATCTTTTGAGCATATGCCAAATCTAGTAGACAATTATCTATCTTATCAATTTCAACTCCTAAAAGTTTTACTGCCTCTTTTTCTACTTCTTTTTCTGGAAGAAATGTATGTCCTTCTCCAAGAGCCTTTTTTAAGACATATATTATTCCCTGACAAATTCTATCCTTAGAATCTCTTTCTATACCTATCTTTTGAGCTAGGTTATCAGCTATTTTAAATCCTATTCCTCTAATATCCTCGGCAAGTCTATATGGATTTGACTTTATTAGCTTCATGGCTCTATTATTGTATTTTTTATATATCTTTAAACATAGGTTTGGAGTTATTCCAAATGGAGCTAATTCAAGAATTATTTTTCTAAGTTCTCTATCCTCTTCATAGCTTTCTACAATCTGAGCAACTTTTTTCTTTCCTATACCATCTATTTCCTGAAGTCTTTCTGGAGCATTTTGTATAACATCCAACGTATCTACACCAAATTTATCAATTATTTTATTGGCCATTTTTTCACCTATACCTTTAATCATTCCAGATGCTAGGTATACCCTAATACCTTCAATAGATGTCGGTGTAACAGGCACGAAGGTACTTACTTCAAACTGATTCCCATATACCTTATGTCTTCCCCATTTTCCTTCAACTTCAACAGTTTCACCTACAGAAAGAGTAGGCATACATCCTACTACAGAAATCTCTCCGTCCTCATTTGTAAGTTTTGCTATTGTATATCCATTGTCCTCATTTTGAAATACTATATCTGTTATTAATCCCTCTATTCTCTCCACTTTTTCACCTCCTATGTTATATTTTCACTACATATAAGATTAATTATACTAATTGTACAAGTTTTTTTCAAACATAAGTTCGTTTTAACACACTTTATCTCCATTTTTTCTCATTACAGCTTTTCCTGGAGCTCCTACTAATTCACATATATTTTTAAATCTTCTATCGTGCCCACAAGCTTCTTTATGAATATCATTTGCCGCATAATGAGCGTATTCATGTCTAATTATCCCTATTACAGTATTTTCATCGTATTCTCCAGACACAGTCTTTGTTGAAAATTCAAAGCAAACTGGCACTATTTTCTTATCTTCTATTTTAAATTTGTACATTCCAAGACTTCTTGTCATTCTCGTATTTATTTTTATTGGAAGCTCAGATCCCTTTTTACCAAGAATTCTATCCATTTTTTTCATTTCTTTTCTTATATCTTCTACACTCCAAGATTTATACATTTTACTCTCCCCCTTTCACATATCACTATAATTATAATAATATATTTACCTAAAAAAAATGCATACACTCATCAATCGAAAAAGTGTATGCATTTAAAATTCTCATTAATTTTTATTATTCACCTAGTGCTTCTTTTTTAAGTATTTCAGCTTTATCAGTTCTTTCCCATGGAAGATCTATGTCAGTTCTACCAAAGTGTCCGTAAGCTGCACACTGTTTGTATATTGGTCTTAGAAGGTCTAAGTCTCTTATTATCGCACCTGGTCTTAAGTCAAAGTGTTTGTTTACTAGTTCAACTAGTTTTTCTTCAGAAACTTTTCCAGTTCCGAATGTATCAACGAATATAGATAGAGGTCTAGCAACACCTATAGCGTATGATAATTCTATTTCACATTTGTCTGCAAGTCCAGCTGCTACTATATTTTTAGCAACATATCTTGCTGCATAAGCTGCAGATCTGTCAACTTTTGTTGGGTCTTTACCAGAGAATGCTCCACCACCGTGTCTAGAGTATCCACCGTAAGTATCTATTATTATTTTTCTTCCTGTAAGTCCTGTATCTCCCTGTGGTCCACCTACAACGAATCTTCCTGTTGGGTTTACATAGTATAATGTTTCTTCATCAAGAAGTTCTGCTGGTATAACAGCTTTTATAACGTGTTCTATTAAGTCTTTTCTTATCTGTTCAGTTGTTACATCTTCACTGTGCTGAGTAGATATTAATATTGTATGAACTCTAACTGGTTTATTATCTTCGTATTCTACAGTTACCTGAGTTTTTCCATCTGGTCTTAAGTAGTCAAGAAGTCCAGATTTTCTAACTTCTGTTAATCTTCTAGATAATTTGTGAGCTAAAGATATTGGTAATGGCATAAGTTCTGGAGTTTCATTACAAGCGAATCCGAACATTATACCCTGGTCTCCTGCTCCTACTTTTTCTATTTCTTCTTCAGTTACTTCTCCTGATTTACTTTCTAATCCTTCATCAACACCCATTGCTATATCGCCTGACTGTTCATCTATAGATGTTATAACTGCACAAGTGTCACAGTCAAATCCGAATTTAGCTCTTGTGTATCCTATTTCTTTTACTGTTTCTCTAACTAATTTTGGTATATCAACGTATGCTGATGTACTTATTTCCCCTGCTACTAATACTAATCCTGTTGTAACAGTTGTTTCACATGCAACTCTTGATTTTGGATCTGCTTCAAGTAATGCGTCTAGTATTGAATCTGATATCTGGTCGCAGATTTTATCTGGATGTCCTTCAGTTACTGATTCTGATGTAAATAAATGTCTTGCCATTTTTTCTTTCCTCCCTTTTCTTTTAAATTACCTTTTTATATTACGTCATCTTCCTATTATGGATTTCTCCAATTTTCTTTTTATTATTTTTATGTTAGTTATTGTATTTACACTGATTTGCAAAGAATTTTTATAATAAAAAAACCTCTTCACTAAAAGAAGAGGTTAATTATACATAACTAATTAACATAACCTCATCTTTCAGGATAAATCCTGTAGGAATTAGCACCTTTTCCCTTATGGGTGGTTGCCGGGCTTCATCGGGCCTGTCCCTCAGCCTCTCTTGATAAGGTAATCAAGATTGTCTATTTTTTCAACGAATTTAATTTTATAATAGATTATATCTTTTGTCAATATAAAATTCAAACCAAAAGATAAATTATTATTTTTAGATAATTTTATTTTTCTGTAAGTGCAAACATTAATTCTCCCTTGCACACTAATTCACCGTCAACATAAGCTGCGGCATCTGCTTTTCCTATATTTCTCTTTAAGGCCTTCATTTCTACTTCCATAGTTAATGTATCTCCTGGTCTTACTTCTCTTTTAAATCTTACTTTGTCTATCCCCGCAAATACACCTAGTTTACCCTTATTTTCTTCAAGAGACATCATAGCAACTGCACCAACTTGAGCCATAGCTTCTATTATTAAAACTCCTGGCATTAGAGGATATTCTGGGAAATGTCCCTGGAAAAATGGTTCATTAGCAGTAACATTTTTTATACCTACTGCTCTTTTTCCCGCTTCAAGTTCAACTATTTTATCTACTAAAAGAAATGGATATCTATGTGGTATTATTTCCTTTATTTGATCAATATTTAACATATATTTCTCCCAATTACTCTATTTTAATCTGAGGAGCTTAAATCAAACTCCTCAGATATATTTATGATTTTAGTATTTTATTATTTGTCTTCTGATGGCATTGATTTGAAAGATCCACCTGTTTTTAATACGTCTAATGAGCTTAATGCAGCACCAGTACCTGTTGCAACACAAGATAATGGATTGTCAGCTATTCTAACTTTTATTCCTGTTCTCTGTTCTATTTTTTTGTCTAGTCCGTATAATAATGATCCTCCACCAGTCATAACTATTCCTGATTCACTTATATCTGCAGCTAATTCAGGTGGTGTTTTTTCAAGTACTGAGTGAGTAGTAACAACTATCTGTTCTACACATTCATCTAAAGCTTCTAATGTTTCTGCTGAGCTTATTTCAACAGTACATGGAAGTCCAGTTATCTGGTTTCTTCCTGTTACTTTCATGAATTTTTCTTCTTCTCTCTTGAATGCACTACCTATTTCCATTTTAACTTTTTCAGCTGTTCTTTCCCCTATTATAAGGTTGTGCTGTTTTTTCATGTATTTTGTTATTGCGTCGTCAAATTTATCTCCACCCATTTTTATAGAGTCGCTGACAACAGCTCCACCAAGAGATATTACTGCTATATCGACAGTACCACCACCGATATCTATTATCATATTTCCACTTGGTTCACCTATTTCTATTCCTGCACCTATTGCAGCAGCTATAGGTTCTTCTATAACATAAACTTCTCTAGCTCCAGCCTGTTTTGTAGCATCTTCAACTGCTCTTTTTTCAACTTCTGTAACACCAGTTGGTACACATACCATTATTCTAGGCATTACTATTTTACCGAAGCCTTTTTTTTCTACTATTTTTTCAACGAAATATTTTAACATTTTTTCTGTTGTATTGTAGTCAGATATAACACCATCTCTAAGAGGTCTTATAGCTGATATATTAGCAGGTGTTCTACCGATCATTCTTTTTGCTTCTTTACCAACCGCTAATATTTCATTTGTTTTATTATCTATTGCAACTACTGAAGGTTCTTCAAGTACTATTCCTTTTCCACTTACATATACTAAGACATTAGCTGTCCCTAAATCTATTCCTATATCAGCACCAGATACTTTTGCCATTTTAAAAACTCCTTTGTCATTCAAATATTTTTTGCTAAATAATTTTAGCTATATACTAAATTATATCATATTTTCAAATTATTATTATCTTGTAAATCTATTATTTTTTCGCATTATTAATAAACCTTAGGTATTTTTCGAAAATATTATTCAACTATTTCTATATTACCACCTAAAGCTCTTATTTTCTTGTCTATATCCACATAACCTCTCTGTATATGGTATATTTCGCCTATCTGTGTTTCACCTTCTGCTATAAGTCCACATAGTATAAGCGCTGCACCAGCTCTTAAATCTGTAGCATTAACTTTAGCTCCGTATAATTTATCAACACCATTTACTATAGCGCTTCTTCCTTCTATTTTTATGTCTGCTCCCATTCTGTTGAATTCAGCAACGTGCATAAATCTGTTTTCAAATACAGTTTCTATAACAACTGCTGTTCCATTAGCTATTGTAAGCATTGCCATAAACTGTGCCTGAACATCTGTTGGGAATCCAGGATGTGGAAGTGTTTTTATATCTATTGGTTTTAATACTTCTGGCCCTATTACTCTAACTGCATTTTCCATCTCAATTATTTCACAGCCAGTTTCTCTTAATTTTGCTATTATTGGTTTTAAGTGTTCCATAAGTACGTTTTCCACAGTTATATCACCTTTTGTCATAGCTGCTGCAACCATGTAAGTAGCTGCTTCTATTCTGTCAGGTATTACTGTATGTTCAGCACCTTTTAAAGATTCAACACCTTTTATTTTTATTGTATTTGTTCCTGCACCTTTAACGTTTGCACCCATTTCGTTTAGGAAGTTAGCTAAGTCAACTATTTCTGGTTCTTCTGCTGCATTTTCTATTATAGTTGTTCCTTCTGCTAATGCTGCAGCCATCATTATGTTTTCTGTAGCTCCTACTGATGGGAAATCAAGGTATAATTTGTTTCCTGTTAATTTTTCTGTTTTTGCTTCTACAAATCCATGATCTATTTCTACTTCAGCTCCTAATGATTTGAATCCTTTTAGATGTAAATCTATAGGTCTTGTTCCTATAGCACATCCACCTGGCATAGATATTTTTGTATGATTAAATCTAGCAAGTAAAGGACCCATTACTAAGAATGAAGCTCTCATTTTTCTAACTAGTTCGTATGGTGCTTCACAAGTAGTTATATTACTAGCATCTACTGTTAAAGTAGTTCCTTCATATGTTACTTCAGCACCTAAATGTCTTAAAAGATCTGATATAACATGAACATCTCTAAGATTTGGTACTCCTTTTAAAACTGATTTTCCTTCTGCAAGTAATGTAGCTGCTATTATAGGTAATACAGCATTTTTTGCTCCGTCTATTTTAACTGTCCCTCTTAAAGGTGCACTTTTTTTAACTATTATTTTTGGCATATTTTTTCTCCTCTAACTTTTTTATCTATATTTAATTGGCTATCTCTCATATTTATATATTTATTCTATCTATTTTAGTATTTTTATGTTTATATTCTATTTTTATACACTGTTTTTTTGTGTATTTATTCTTATTTTTTATTTTTATCGTATTCTTTATTATATAATAATTTTCTAAAAATTTCATTACTCTTATAAAGTTTGTAACCTTTTTTAATTAGTCGCAAAATTTAAACCATTTCATCATTTATCTACAATTCAACATTTTACGCCTTATCAATTATATCACTTTATGTAAACTTTATGAAGGGATTAACAAAAAAAAGACTGTATTTTTATAAATACAGTCTTTCCTAAAAAAATCTATTATTCTATTTTAATTATTCACCTTTAACTAGGTTGTATTCGTACTGTTTAACACCGTCTGCATTGTAAACATCTGTAAATCCATTGTCTACTAAGAACTGTGCTAATTTTCCACTCTTATTTCCTGAGTTGCAGTATACTATTACTTTTTTGTCTTTGTACTGTTCTAATTCACCTAATTTATCTTTAGCTTCGTCAACGAATATGTTTATAGCACCATCTATATGTCCTTTAGCGAAGTCTTTAGCATCTCTAGCATCTATTACTACAGTGTTAGCAGTATCTTTCATTGCTTCTACTACTTCATCACCTTTCATAGTTTTAACTTCTGCTTTTTCAGCTTTAGGTTCTTCTTTACCCTGAACTAATTCATATTCATACTGTTTAACACCATCTGCATTAGAAACATCTGTAAATCCGTTATCTACTAATAACTGTGCTAATTTTCCACTCTTTTTACCTGAGTTGCAGTATACTATTACTTTTTTGTCTTTGTACTGTTCAAGATCGCCAAGTTTAGATTCAGCTTCATCTACAAAAACATTTAATGCTCCTTTTATATGTCCAGCTTCGTATTCAGAAGCGTCTCTAGCATCTATTACTACAGTGTTAGCATCTTTCATTGCTTCTACTAATTCGTCACCTTTTATAGTTTTAACTTCTGCTTTAGCCTGTTCCTGTTTAGCTTCTTCTTTTGGAGCTTCTTCCTGTTTACTACATCCAACAGCACCTATAGATAATACTAATGCTGCACCTATTGCTAGAACTTTAAATTTTTTGTTTAATTTCATTTGTATCCCTACCTTCCTTAACTTGTATACGTTCTTGTTTTTATTATATCATATAAAACAAATTTTTTAAATTTTTTAATGTATCGTTAATAACTATAGTATAACAAAACAAAATAGTTTTATTAAATACATATTTTTTATTTAATCATAATAAAAACTTATCTTTAAACCCTATTTAACCTTTATTTTATTTATATTTATTTTTCTCAATACTATATATAGGCATAAAAAAAAGTGTATTTTCATACACTCTAATTTATTTCTTTATTTTTCATTTTTATCTTTTATTCTAAATAATCTTTTTAACCCGCGTCCTATTACTTGGAAGAAAGTTAAAGATTTTAATAATTTGTCTGATTCTATATATTTATTTACAGCTCTTAAAGTAGCTTTATTATCTCTTGTAGAAAAGCTATATGTTCCATTTTCTTTTGTAACTATTGCAAAACGAGATATCCATTTTCCACGAAAACTTACAGATCCTAATACATGATCTACTTCTGTCCAAGGAATCTGAATATAGTCGTTTACATTTTTTTCATTATAGAATTCAAACGCTTTATCACCAATCATTACATTTCCGTAGCTAGTTAAACCTAAGAATGATGTCGCAGGTACTGTATAGTCTACCTTTGTGTTCATTGATTGAGCCATTAAACACCCTCCTAAAAAATATTATATTTAAAGAAAAAGCTCAGATAACTGAGCTTTTCCTTTGTAATATATTTGAAAATATTTAATTACATTATACCTAATAAGTGAGCACCTATACCAACTATGAATAATGCTATGATTATTACTATTGGAGATACGTTTTTCTTTAATAACTTACAGCATAATAATGTTAATAATAAAGCTGCAAGTCCAGGTATTAACTGGTCTAAGTTACCCTGTAATGTAGTAGTTTTAACTACATCTAGAGCATTTCCACCTAATGAGTTATACATTGTAAGTGCCTGTTTTATACCTTCTGTTCCAGCTGGTAAGCTAGCCCAATCTATATAAGCACCTTCAGACTGTGTAACCTGAGAAACTATTGGAGTAAATGAAATACTTACCCAACGCTGAACTAGAGAACCTATTATGAACATACCAAGTATTGAAGCTCCCTGAGTTATTTTTCCTAATAATCCACCAGATAAATCCTGTGCTATTGAGTTACCAACTTTGTATCCGAATTCCTGAGTGTACCATAAGAAAGCCATACGGATTATATTCCATGCGAAGAAGAATATTAGTGGACCAACTATGTTTCCACCTAATGCTAATGAAGCACCTAATGCTCCAAGTATTGGTCTTAGAGTGAACCAGAATACTGGGTCACCAACCCCTGCTAGAGGTCCCATCATACCAACTTTAACACCCTGTATTGCCTGGTCGTTAACTTCAGCACCATTAGCTCTTTCTTCTTCAAGTGCTAATGTAACCCCTATAACTGGAGCTGATACGTAAGGATGTGTATTGTAGAATTCCATGTGTCTTTTTAAAGCAGCAATCTGGTCTTCTTTATTTGTATATAATTTTTTGATAGCTGGTATCATTGAATAACACCATCCACCATTCTGCATACGTTCATAGTTCCAAGAACCCTGAAGGAACTGATGACGCCAAGCAACAGACATACGGTCTTTTTTAGTTAATGTTTTTCTTTCTGCCATTTTTCTTTTCCTCCTTCAAGATTAATATTCATTTAATATATCGCCAAGTGGATCTCCAGAACCACCGTTTCCATTACCGCCGTTTCCAGCACTTTCTTTTAGTCCTAAGTATAATAGAGCTAAAGATACACCTATTACACCAAGTGCTATAAGTGTTAACTGGTTTATAGCAGCTAGAACAAATCCTAGAGCGAAGAATGGCCATGTTTCTTTTGTTGACATCATGTTTATAACCATTGCATACCCAACAGCGGCAACCATTCCACCACCGATTGTCATACCTGTTGCTAACCATTCAGGCATTGAGTTTAATGCGCTTGTTACAACTGATGCTGGTACGAAACATAAAGCAGCAGCTGGTATAGCTATTCTTATACCCTGAAGTAATATAGCTATTATGTGCCACATTTCCATTTTTCTCATGTTTGCTTCTTCAGCAGCAGCATCCATGAAATGAACTATTGGTATAGATAATGTACGAACTATCATAGTTAAGAATAAACCTGCTACTGATAGTGGTATAGCAACTGCTATAGAAGTAGATATTGCAGTCTGAACATTAGTTGTTCCACCATTTAAACCTAATACCATTATTATTGCAGAAGCAACTGATGCTAAAGCAGCATCTGGTGCAACTGCTGCACCAACGTTTGCCCATCCAAGAGCTATCATCTGTAATGAACCACCAAGGATAACACCCTCAGTTAAATGTCCACTTACTAATCCTATTAATGTACATGCCACTAGAGGCTGATGGAACTGGAACTCATCTAGAACCCCTTCCATACCTGCTAGCAAGGCAACAACAATTATTAAAAGTACTGTTATCATTGACATAACTTTATATCCTCCTCGCCTTTATGCTTTTGCTAATTCAGCTTTTGCTTTTTTAAGAAGATCATCGATATTTTCTCCAGATTCACTTGGAACCTTACGAACATCAAATTTTATTCCCATATCTTTTAATTCTTCTATTGTTTCTATATCTTTTGCGTCCATAGCTATTGCTTTATTTGCAACAACTTTACCTACAGAGTGAGCCATAGAACCTAAGTTTAGTTCTTTAACTTCAACTCCACCTTTTATTGCTCTTAAAGCATCCTGTGGTGTTTCGAATAATAACATTGCTTCAGTATTTCCAAAACGAGTATCTTTCTGAACTTTTATCATTTTGTCGATTGGAACAACGTTTGCTTTAACCCCAGGAGGAGCCGCCTGTTCTATCATTTTTTTACGTAAATCGTCATGAGCAACAGAATCTGAAACTACGATTATACGATTTGGTTTTGTTGTTTTTGTCCAAGTTGTAGCAACCTGTCCATGTAATAAACGTGTGTCTATACGAGCTAACACGTATTTTATTTTTCCGTCACCTATTACTGTTCCTTCTGGTATTGCACCACCAGCAGTTGCCTGAACTGGAGCAGCTTCTTCTTTTTTAGGTTCTAAAGATTCAGGACAAACTTTTATTCCTTCTCTTCCAGCACCTACTATATAAGCTGCTATTTCGTGAGCAGTATCCATAGATAGACGTGCACCATATGCTTCTACAAGCATTGGTAAGTTAAGACCAGTAACTATAGCCCATTTTTCGTGTCCTTCAACAAGTCCTGTAGCCTGATTGAATGGTGTTCCACTCCATAAGTCTACTAAGAATAATACTTCTTCAGGATTTTCGAATGTAGCAATAGCTTCTTCCATCTTAGCTTTTAAATCGTTTGGTCCTTCGCTTGGCTGTAGTGTAACAGCTTTAACATTCTGCTGTTCACCAAATATCATTGATACTGACTGTAGTATCCCATTAGCGAAATCACCATGACTAGCAAGAACAATTCCTACCATATCTCTTTTCCTCCATCCATTAATTTTTATATTTTGAGTTTTATAAATAGAGAAAACAAATTATCATCATAAAATTGCATTTTAAACCAACCTCTTAAAGTTAAAATTATCACAATTAAATTAATATAATAGCATTATACCCTAAGGTATCAATCTTATGCTTTCCCTTTTCCTAAACTCATTAAATACATTATACATTATATAGAACATTAAATTTTTTTTCAACAATTATTTGTCAATCTGAATTTCTTATGAAAATAGGATAACCTTTGTCTACTTTATTTTCAAATAAAAAAAAGCTATGCTTATTTCTTATTCACAAAATTTGCATAGCTTTACTTTATATTTTTATTTATTATTTTTCTTACTAAAATATTTTTTCAATTTGCTTAGAAATCTAAACTATTATAGTTTTTTTCTATATATTATTCAACTGTAACAGACTTGGCAAGGTTTCTCGGTTTATCTACATCAAGCCCTTTCATTGTTGATACATAGTATGCTAATAGCTGCATTGGTACAACCGCAACTATAGGAACTAACATATCATCGCAGTTTGGTATGTATATTACTTCATCAGAAACTTTTTCTACACTTCTGTTGTGTTCCTGAGCTATTGATGCAACAAATGCACCTCTTGCTTTTACTTCCTGCATATTTGATACCATTTTTTCAAATAAGTTTTCCTGTGTTGCTATAGATATCACTGGAGTTCCTTCTTCTATAAGAGCTATTGTTCCATGTTTTAATTCTCCTGCCGCAAATGCTTCTGAGTGTATATATGAAACTTCTTTTAATTTTAAAGACCCTTCCATAGCTAGTGAGTAATCAACTCCTCTTCCAAGGAAGAATACATGCTCTTTTGAAACTATTTTTTCTGCTGTTTCTTTTATTTTATCCTGATTATCTAACACACTCTGTATTTTTTCAGGAAGTTCTTTCATTTTTTCTATAGTTTCTAAATATTCTTCTCTAGTTATTGTTCCTTTTTCAAGAGCAAAGTTTAGAGCTATCATATATAAAGAAGTTATCTGAGTAGTGTACGCTTTTGTTGAAGCAACTGCTATTTCAGGACCAGCCCAAGTATAGAATACTTCGTCTGCTTCTCTTGATATTGATGAACCTACTACATTTGTTATAGCAAGTATTTTAGCACCTTTAGCTTTTGAATCTCTTAAAACTGCTAGTGTATCAGCTGTTTCTCCTGATTGGCTTACTAATATTACTAAAGAATGTTCATCAACAAAATTGTCACTGTATCTAAATTCTGAAGCTATGTCTGTTATTACTGGCACTTTTAAGTATTTTTCAAGTGCATTTTTTCCAAGTAATCCAGCATGATATGCAGTACCACAAGCAACTATATATATTCTATTTATATTGTCTAAGTCTTCTTTAGTTAAATGGATTCCGTCTAATACTATGTTTCCATTTTCGTCTATTCTTCTTTCAAGTGTGTTTTTAACACCTTCTGGCTGTTCATTTATTTCTTTAAGCATGAAACAGTCGTATCCACCTTTTGAAGCTGCTTCTATATCCCATTTTACATCGTATATTTCTTTTTCAACAGGATTTCTTTCTGAGTCGTATATTTTAAGTTCGTTTCCTTTTATATGAACAACTTCTCCATTTTCAAGGAAGTATACTTTTCTAGTGTATTTTAAAAGTGCTGGTATATCTGAAGCTATGAAGTTTTCTCCTTCTCCAACACCCGCTATAAGAGGACTGTCTTTTCTAACAGCTACTAATTCATCTTCATTATCTTTGCATATAACTCCTAATGCATAAGCACCTCTTAATCTAGCTACTGTTTTGTAAACAGCGTCAAGAAGATTTCCTTCGTAGTATTTGTCTACTAAGTGAGCTATTACTTCTGTATCTGTTTCTGATCTGAATTCTACTCCATCTTCTTTTAATTCTTCCTTTAATTCCATGTAGTTTTCTATTATCCCATTGTGGACAACTGCTATTGTTTTGTCCTTATTAAAATGAGGATGAGAGTTCACATCTGATGGTTCTCCATGAGTTGCCCATCTTGTGTGACCTATTCCTAGGTGACCTTTCATTTCATTTTTTTCAATGTCTTCTGCAAGTACAGCAAGTCTACCTTTGAATTTTCTGATTTCTAATTCACCATCGTTGCATACAGCAACACCTGCTGAATCATAACCTCTGTACTCTAATTTTGATAGTCCATCGACTATCACCTCTGATGCATTTTTAGTACCTAAGTACCCAACTATTCCACACATATTTCTGTGCCTCCTAAAAATTATTTATATATTTTTAGAAGTAGTGATAAAAAAATTATTTACTCAAATTTCCCTTTGTTCAAAGAATCACTTCTAAGTTTTGAAGAAATTTTACGATGGTAAATACACCGCAGAGCACCCGCCGAATATTCGATTAACTCTGACCTCGTCAACTTGAATTTATATTAAATTTACAAGTTCTGGCGCTAAAAACAGAAACGGAAACATATCGTTTCCGTCTCCGTAATTTTACAACTAAGCAAGTCTTTCTTTTATAAGTTCCGCAAGATTAGTTGCTAATTCCTTTATCTGTTCTACTTCTTTACCCTCTAACATTACTCTCACAAGAGGTTCTGTTCCTGATGGTCTTATAAGAACTCTTCCTTCTCCATCAAGAAGTTTTTCTATTCTTTCTATTTCAGCTTTAACCTCTGGGAATTCCATGTATCTATTTTTATTTTCATTTTTAACCTTTGCATTTATAAGTACCTGAGGATACTGTTCCATAACAGATGCTAATTCAGAAAGAGTTTTTCCTTCTTCTGCTATTATTCCTGATAATACTAGTGAACTTAATGTACCGTCCCCAGTTGTATTGTTGTCTAGGAATATTAAATGTCCAGACTGTTCTCCACCAAGAACATATCCTTCTTTTAGCATTTCTTCCATTACGTATCTATCCCCTACTTTTGTTATAGCAAGGTCTATGTCATTTTCTTTTGCTGCTATTTTTAGACCTATATTAGTCATTACAGTAACAACAAGAGTATTTTTAGCAAGTTTTCCTTTTTTCTTTAAGTTTATAGCGCTTAGTATCATTATTCTATCGCCATCAACTATATTACCTTTTTCATCTACAGCTATTAATCTATCTGCATCCCCATCGTATGCAAGACCATAATCTGCACCTTCTTCAACAACAACTTTCTGTAAATTTTCTGGGTGAGTTGATCCGCATTTATCATTTATGTTTGTTCCATCTGGTTCTGCAGCTATAGCTATTACCTCAGCTCCAAGTCTTCTATATGCTTCTGGAGCTACTTTTGAAGCTGCACCATTTGCACAATCTAGAACTATTTTTTTACCAGTTAAGTCAACTCCTGCAGATTCTATTAAGAAGTCTACATACTCATTCTGAGCTTCATGTCTATGTATTCTTTTACCAACTTCTGTTCCTGTTGGATTTGAATCAACTGCATCTATATCGTCTATATATTTTTCTATTTCAAGTTCTATATTGTCATCTAATTTAAATCCATCTTTATTGAAGAATTTTATTCCATTGAATTCAACTGGGTTATGTGAAGCAGATATTACAACACCACAGTCTGCATTGTATTTTCTTGTTAAGTATGCAACTGCAGGTGTAGGTATTACACCAACTGTTATAACATCACAACCTACTGACATAAGCCCTGATATTAAAGCTGCTTCTAGCATATCTCCAGATATTCTAGTATCTTTACCTACTACAACTTTTACTCTGTGATCTCCTTTTGCAAGTACGTATCCACCAGCTCTACCTAATTTGTAAGCAAGGTTACAATCAAGCTCCGTATTTGCTACTCCTCTTACTCCATCAGTTCCAAAATATTTTCTCATAATCTTCTCCCTTTCCCGGTATAAATTATATCCCTCTTTTGTTTACAACATTCTCATTTTTCCATTATTTGCTAGTTAATCTTTTTTACTATTTTTGTATTTATTTTTCTTTTTTTAAATTCTCTCAAAATTTAATTAAATAGTTTATACTTTTCATTATACATTTATTATTATTCTTTTATTTATAAACGTTATCTTTTTACATAAGACTATTTTATTACTTATCAATAAAAAACTCAATAGAAATATTTTTATTATTAATATAAATAGATATTAATAAGGTCTTTGATAGTTTTTTGTACAAAAAAAGAAAGTTATCGAATAATCGATAACTTTCTATATATGATAATTTAGTTTTACCTAAACAAAAATCTATTTCTGTGTAGCTTCTATACCTTTTTCTAATGCTGCTCTATTTAGTGGTATGAATTTAGCTTTTCTTTCTCCGAAAACTTTTTTGAAAGCTTCAAGAACAGAATCAACTGAAACAGTTCCAGATACACCTAAGTAAGCACCTAACATTATCATGTTAGCAACTTTAGGGTTACCTAATTCAACTGCTAATTCGTTTGCAGGTATATAATAAACATCTACATCATCTCTAGCAACTTTTTCTTTTATTAAAGAAGAGTTTACTAATATTTTTCCTCCAGGTATAACGTCGTTCTGGAATTTGTGGAATGCTGGTAAATTCATTAAAACTGCTGCTGTAGCATCATCAGTTATTAATGGAGAACCTACTTCATGATCAGATACTGTTACTGCACAGTTAGCAGTACCTCCACGCATTTCTGGTCCATATGATGGTAACCAAGCAACTTCTTTATTTTCTAGCATTCCTGCATAAGTTAGTAACTGTCCCATAGACATAACACCCTGGCCTCCGAAGCCTGCACATATTACTCTAGCTGTAGACATTTACTTCACCTCCTGTTCATCAAGATCTACGTCTTTTAAGTTTCCTAAAGGATAGTATGGTATCATGTTATCTCTTAACCACTGTAAAGCGTCTGATGGAGTTTTACCCCAGTTTGTTGGGCAAGTAGATAATACTTCAACTATAGAGAATCCTTTTCCAGCTAACTGAACCTGGAAAGCTTTCTTTATAGCTTTTTTAGCTGCTCTTACGTGTGCTGGAGTATCAACTGTTACTCTTTCTACGAATACAGCACCTTTTATAGTAGCTAACATTTCAGCTATTCTTAAAGAGAATCCATTTACTTCTGGATTTCTACCATCCTGGCAAGTTGTAGCTTTCTGTCCAACTAATGTTGTAGGAGCCATCTGTCCACCAGTCATACCATATATAGCATTATTTACGAATATAGTAGTTATTTTTTCTCCTCTGTTTGCAGCGTGTACTATTTCTGCAGCACCTATAGATGCTAAGTCACCATCTCCCTGATATGTGAATACTACTTTATCAGGCTGGCATCTTTTTATTCCTGTTGCACAAGCTGGAGCTCTACCGTGAGCAGCTTCCTGTGTATCACAGTTGAAGTAGTTATATGCTAAAACTGAACATCCAACTGGAACAACGCCTATAGCGTCGCCTAAAACACCTAATTCTTCTAAAACTTCAGCTACTAATCTGTGGATTATACCATGAGTACATCCTGGACAGTAGTGAGTCTGGACTTCCTGAAGTCCTTTAGTTCTTTCAAATACAACAGCCATTATTTAGCACCTCCTGAAAGTATTTCTTTTGCAAGTCTTGTTAAATCTTTTGGTAGTGGAACCATACCACCTGGTCTACCATGGAAGTGAACTGGTAATTTACATTCACATGCAAGTTTAACGTCTTCTATCATCTGTCCCATAGACATTTCTACAACGAATAAATCTTTAGCATTTGGTATTTTTGTAAATGCTTCATTTGGGAATGGCCATAAAACTTTAGGTCTTATTAAACCAACTTTTAATCCTTCTGCTCTTAAATCATCTACTGCATTTTTAACAACTCTTGAAGTAGTTCCGTAAGCAACGAATACTAATTCAGCGTCATCTGTATTGTACATTTCATACTGAACTTCATTAGCTTCCATAGCTTTGAATTTTTCATTTAAGTGCCAGCAGTGTTCTTCTAGAACTTCTGGTGATAAGTATAAAGAGTTTATAACATTTGGTTTTCTCTGTCCTTTAGTACCAGTTGTAGCCCAGTCTTTTGGAGGTAATTCTCTTTTTCTTTCTGGAGCTTTAAATTCTACTGGTTCCATCATCTGTCCTATCATACCATCAGCCATAACCATTACTGGTGTTCTGTAGTAATCTGCAACATCAAATGCTTCCTGTATCATATCAACTGCTTCCTGAACTGTAGCTGGAGCGAATACTGGAGTTCTGTAGTCACCATTTCCTCCACCTCTAGTTGTCATGTAGTAATCTGCCTGAGATGGCTGTATACTTCCTAGTCCTGGACCACCTCTCATTACGTTTAGTATAACGCATGGTACTTCTGCACCAACTGCATATGTTATACCTTCCTGTTTAAGTGCAACACCTGGAGAAGATGAAGAAGTCATAACTCTTACTCCTGATCCTCCTGCACCGTAAACCATATTTATAGCAGCAACTTCAGATTCAGACTGAACGAATGCTCCACCTACTTTTGGTAATTCTCTTGATAAATATTCTGGTAATTCACTCTGTGGAGTTATTGGGTAACCGAAGAAATATTTACATCCAGCTTCTATAGCTGCTTTACCAAACGCTTCGTTACCTTTCATAAGTATCTTAGCCATTAAAATTCCCCCCTATGATTATTTATTAAATAATTAGTCTCTTTCTACAGTTATAACTACGTCTGGGCACATCATTGCACAGCTAGCACAACCTATACATTTTTCCATTTCTACTACTCTAGCAGGGTTATATCCCTTTTCATTTGTTGTTTCAGTGTCTAGTGATATTATTTTCATTGGACATACTTCTACACACAATCCACAACCTTTACAGTACTTTTGATCAAAAGATACTCTTCCTTTAGCCATTTGCTTAAGCCTCCTTAAACTATCATTTTATTTGAAACCAAACTACATCATCCAGTCGTCTCTCATATATAGATCTATTGGAAGTATTTCTCCTTCCAATCCTTCTGGAAGCTGGTTTGCAACCTCTCTTAAACAAGCCACATATTTTATAGGTATGTTTCTCGCTTTAGAAACTTCTCTTGAAACTTCCTGTCCTTTTAATACATCTTCTACTGTTGTAGCTTTCAGCATATGAGTATTGTTTATAAGTCCAGTTACTTTCAACTGAGATGCTGCTTCAATTTCATCTATATATTCCATAACTTCTTCAGCAGTCTGAGTTCTTTCTCTGTTAGCATTGACAACGAAGAATAAATCATATTCGTCGTCAGGTATTGAGCCACGGAATCTTGCTATTACCCTAGCTCCTACTTTATCTCCACCTAAATCTATAACATACTGATAAGATTTATCATTCATTGGAGTTGTAACTTCAGCAGATACAGCAGGTAAGTCTAAACTTGGTGCATCTACTGAACTATCTATAGGGTGTATACCCATAGCTTTCATTTCTTCTTTTCTTTCTCTTGATCTGAAGTAAACATTTACTACGTCAAGATCGGCAAGTGCTACTTTATCTTCTGTTTCTTTTCTTAGCTGTACGACATAGTTAACGGCAACTTCACTTTTACCACTACCATAGTGGCCAGTTATTATTCTTATTCTTTTATCTTTATTTACCATATACTAAAGCCTCTTCTTCTCCATTAAGAACTCTTAGTCCACCCTGAGCTAGAGCTATCATTTCGTCTTCTCCTGGATAAACTTTAACTTCTGCTATGAAGCCAACTCTTTCTGATATTTCTTTAGTGAATGATTTTGAATAAGCTATACCACCTGTTAATAATACAGCATCTACGTTACCTTTTAATACAGCTGCACATGCACCTATTTCTTTAGCTACCTGATATGCCATTGCGTCATATACAAGTTTAGCTTTTTCATTTCCTGCTTCTATCATTTCTTCAACTTCTCTTGCATCATTAGTGTTTAGATAAGAAACAAGTCCTGCACTACCTTTTATTTTTTTCTTCATATCGTCTAATGTATATTCTCCACTGAAGCACATTTTTATTAGGCTTCCTACTGGTAGTCCACCAGATCTTTCTGGAGAGAATGGTCCTTCACCATCTAATGCATTAGCAACATCTATAACTCTTCCTTTTTCGTGAGCTCCTACAGATATTCCTCCACCCATATGAGCTACTATTAGGTTAACGTCTTCGTATGATTTTCCAACTTCTTTAGCATATCTTCTTGCTATTGCTTTCTGATTTAAAGCGTGGAATATACTTGTTCTTTCTATATCAGCCATTCCTGATATTCTAGCTACATCCTGTAATTCATCAACAACAACAGGGTCTACTATGAAAGAAGGTACTCCTACTTCATCACCTATCTGTTTAGCTATTATTCCACCAAGGTTAGAAGCGTGTTCTCCTGAAACACCAACTCTTAAGTCTTCTACCATGTCAGCATTAACTGCATAAGTTCCACCTTTTATAGGTTTTAAAAGACCTCCTCTACCTACAACAGCGTCTAATTCAGATGTTTTCACTCCACCTTCAGCTAAAGCGTCTTCTATAACACCTTTACGGAATTCGAACTGATCTGCTATTTTGTCGTATTTTCCGATTTCTTCTGAAGAGTGTCTAAGTGTTTTTTCAAATACTAGTGATTCATCATCGAAAACAGCTATTTTTGTAGATGTTGAACCTGGGTTAATAGTTAATATTCTATTTACTTTACTCATGTAGTTTTTACCTCCTGTAAAATTTAAAAACCTATTGTCTAATAAATTAATTAAAAAATATAAATTTCAAGCTATTTTGTAGCTTTTTATATAATCTAAAATAATTTTATATTTTAGAGTTAATCAAAGTTAAATTATTTTGCAGTTTTAGCTGCCATAAGAACTCCAAGTGCTATAGAGTTTAATTTAGTTTCTTCTGTATCTGCTCTTGAAGTAAGTATTACTGGTGCTTTTGCTCCAACTATTACACCTGCATTTTTAGCCTGTGCAAAGAATACCATTGATTTGTAAAGAACGTTACCAGCTTCTATGTCTGGAACTAATAGTATGTCAGCTTTTCCAGCACCTGGATGGTTAACACCTTTATGAGCTGCTGCTTCTTCTGAAACTGCGTTATCTAGTGCAAATGGTCCACCTACTACACAACCAGTTATTTCACCTTTTTCACACATTTCCTGAAGTTCTGCTGCTTCAACTGTATCTTTCATTTTTGGATTTACTTTTTCTTTTGCACATAAGCATGCAACATTTGGTACTTCTATATCTAATGCGTGTGCAACATCAACAGCATTTTCTATTATCTGTTTTTTAGCTGCAACATCTGGAGCTAAGTTCATAGCTGCATCAGTTATGAAGAATAGTCTGTCAAATCCATTAACATCAAATACTGCAACATGGCTTAATACTTTACCAGTTCTTAGACCTATTTCTTTGTCTAGTACTGCTTTAAGAACTATTGATGTATCAACTATTCCTTTCATTACCATATCAGCTTTTCCTGACGAAACAAGTTCAACAGCTTTTCTTGAAGCTTCTACTAAATCTTCTATATTTATTAATTCATAGTTAGCTAAGTCTATTCCTAATTCTTTTGCTATAGGTTCTGTTTTAGCTATGTCCCCAACTAATATAGCGTTTGCTATTCCTTCTTTTCTTGCCATTTCAACTGCAAGTAAAACTTCTTTATCCTGACAGCAAGCAACTGATATAGTTTTAGGTCCTCTTTCTTTTGCAAATTTTATAACTTCTTCAAAGTTTCTCATAAACTCCACCTCGTAGTAGTATTTTTTATTTGTATATCATAATTATATTATACTCTATTATTAAAACAAAATAAATCGTTTTCCAGATATGCGTTATTTTATTTTCTCAAAGAATATGTCATTAAAAATACATTATATATTTATAATATCTCTAAAATAAATAAGTTGCAATAAAAATATAAATTTAACAAAAATAAATTTATATTTAATTGCAACTTAAATTTTTTATAGTCCTATTATTATATTTTTTATGATTATCTCTTTATTTTATTAATTTTAATGCATTTTTATTATTTTTATTTTCAGAATAATCGTATTTGTATTTATTTTATTGAAGTTAATTTTATTATGTCTAAGTATATTTTGTAATATAATCAATTTAATTTTAATACTTATTTTTCGTTATACAAATATCAATTAATTCTTTTGTCACACAATTCAATATATTTGCATCTTTTTTATTTAATTGTATATCACTTTTAACGTAAATATTTTTGTAAGTTTTGCGAAAACGTTTTATCTATCTAAACTAACTCTGATTTTATTTTTTTCGCATTTTACATCATTTGGCATAACTAGATTTACCTCTATAGTTTTTTTGTTTTTTAAATCCTCTATATTTATAGTTTCTGTTTCTACATATTGGATATTTTTTAAAGTGTCTACTTTTCCTGTTATTGTAACCGATTCTTCACTTAATTTATATGTAATTAAATCTTCTTCTGTATTAAATACGACTTTTATAGGAACCTCTTTAGAATCAAGCATTTTTATTTTTAGGTAAACATACGGATTTTCAATTTCTACTCCTTTTACCTCTTTTCCATTTTCGTCTAATGCAATTAATCTAACTTTCTTAGTTAACTCCTTTTGAGTATTATCTTTTAATGAATCAATTTTTCCTACAACATTTTTTACTTTATTCATCTGTGTTCTTGGACCAGAAATTGTTGCATAATCATTCTCTGGTGTTATAGAATCTATATTTTCTTTATCTTCATCACTTACATTTATATTTATTTTTAAGTTTTTATTTATCTTCTTTTCTAAATTTACAATTATAGTACTCTGAGTAAATTCATGACTTACCCTTTCTGACATATTAGCTCTAAGATAAACTTCATTTTTACCTTCTATAGGGTTATCTATTTCCCCATAAACCTTTATATCATCTTTATCTATGTTTTTTACATTTGATAATTTTCCACTTATATTCATACTAGATAATAAAGATTCATCTGGATATATTACAAGATCCTTCTCCTCTAATTCATCTAGATTACTGACTGTTACCGGTATATCTTCTATTAATTTCGTATCCTCTGGATCTACTATTGCTATTACATACATCCACAATGCTATTGCACTAAAGAGCGCAATTAACTTCACTTTTGTATTATTTTTTAGTCTCATCATTTAAATAATCCTCCTATAAAAGAGCTTTTTTCTTCTTTTTTAGCCTGAAGATTATGAGATAATATACTCTTCATTCTTTCTTTAGTAATATCTCTATATAATTTACCTGATTTTGCTATAGAAACTCCACCTGTTTCTTCTGAAACTATAAGTGTAAGACAGTCAGAAACCTCACTAACGCCTACCCCAGCTCTATGTCTAGTACCTAAATCTTTGCTAAGATCTTTACTCTGTGTTAATGGTAAGAAACAAGCAGCTGCCTTTATTTTAGACTCTCTTACAACAACAGCACCATCATGTAGGGGAGTATTGGGAATAAATATATTTACTAATAACTGTCTTGATATTTCTGAATCAAGTATAGTTCCTGTATTTATTATATCATTTAGTTTAGTTTCTCTTTCCATAACAATTAAAGCTCCTATCTTTTGTCTTGCTAATGAATATAGAGCCTCTACTATTTCATCTATTACATGATTAAATTTTTCTTCAGATACTCCTGATTGCTTCTGGAATATTTTTAATTTTGTTCTTCCTATATGTTCCAACCCTGCTCTTAATTCTGGTTGGAATATTATAAACGGAAGAATAAAACCAACCTCTAAAGATTTTACTAACAACCAATAAATTGTGTGTAATTTGAATATTTTACTTGCTCCGGTTGCAACAAGTAATATCAAAAGACCTTTTAAAACCTGTTCTGCTCTTGTATCTTTTATAAACATAAATATTTTGTAAAATAAATATGTTACTATTGCTATATCAAGTATATCGTTAATACCCATTTGGTATATCATATCTAAAAATTCACCAACAAAAGAACCAAAATCTAACACTTCTTTTCCTCCTTATATTTTTATTTATATTAAAAATATTATTAATCCCTTCACCTTAGTATCATTTTATCACATTAAATATTATACTATATATAAGAATTAAAATACACAAATTATTTATATCATAAAGAACTTATCAATTTCTTTATTAATTTCAAATTTATTTTTATATTTTTCTAAACTTTTATTATCTAACTCTAAAATTTATTTTTTACTACATTTTACTTTAATAAAAATATAAAAAAAAGATTCTGTTAAAAAACAGAATCTTTTAAATGAGCGCAGAAGGATTCGAACCTTCGACACACGCCTTAGAAGGGCGTTGCTCTATCCAGCTGAGCTATGCACCCATATTAAGTTGGAGCGGGAAACGAGATTCGAACTCGCGACTTCGACCTTGGCAAGGTCGCGCTCTACCGCTGAACTATTCCCGCATAATAAAGTGGCGACTCGGATGGGGTTCGAACCCACGACCTCCAGCGTGACAGGCTGGCATTCTAACCAACTGAACTACCGAGCCACTTTATATGGTGGGGTTAACAGGGCTCGAACCTGTGACCCCCTGCTTGTAAGGCAGATGCTCTCCCAGCTGAGCTATAACCCCATTTTGGAGCGGGTGAAGGGGATCGAACCCTCACAGCTGGCTTGGAAGGCCAGAACTCTACCATTGAGCTACACCCGCATATTTAATTGGTGACCCGTAGGAGAATCGAACTCCTGTTACCACCGTGAAAGGGTGGTGTCTTAACCGCTTGACCAACGGGCCATTTAACGTGGCTACGTCCTACTCTCCCAGGGGCCTTCGCCCCAAGTACCATCAGCGATAGAGAGCTTAACTTCTGTGTTCGGAATGGGAACAGGTGTATCCTCTCTTCTATAATAACCACATTTTTGGAGCGGGTGAAGGGGATCGAACCCTCACAGCTGGCTTGGAAGGCCAGAACTCTACCATTGAGCTACACCCGCATATTGAGCACTATACTCTGAAAACTACATACATATTAATCAAATCACCAAATATTTTCTTGGTCAAGTCCTCGACCTATTAGTATCGGTAAGCTGCATACATTACTGCACTTCCACCTCCGACCTATCAACCACGTAGTCTTCATGGGGTCTTACTTCCGAAGAATGGGAAATCTTATCTTAAGGCTGGCTTCGCGCTTAGATGCTTTCAGCGCTTATCCGTTCCGTACATAGCTACCCAGCCATGCCTCTGGCGAGACAACTGGTACACCAGCGGTACGTCCACCCCGGTCCTCTCGTACTAAGGGCAGATCCTCTCAAATTTCCTACGCCTGCGACGGATAGGGACCGAACTGTCTCACGACGTTCTGAACCCAGCTCGCGTACCACTTTAATGGGCGAACAGCCCAACCCTTGGGACCTACTACAGCCCCAGGATGTGATGAGCCGACATCGAGGTGCCAAACCTCCCCGTCGATGTGGACTCTTGGGGGAGATAAGCCTGTTATCCCCAGGGTAGCTTTTATCCGTTGAGCGATGGCCCTTCCACTCAGAACCACCGGATCACTAAGTCCGACTTTCGTCCTTGCTCGACCTGTATGTCTTGCAATCAAGCTCTCTTATGCCTTTACACTCTGTGCACGATTTCCGACCGTGCTGAGAGAACCTTTGAGCGCCTCCGTTACCTTTTGGGAGGCGACCGCCCCAGTCAAACTGCCCGCCTGACAGTGTCCCAAGACCTGATTCAAGGCCTCTGGTTAGAGTCCCAGTACTACAGGGGTGGTATCCCAACGGTGGCTCATCCAAAACTGGCGTCCTGGAATCAAAGCCTCCCACCTATGCTGTACATGTAGTACCAAGACCCAATGCCAAGCTACAGTAAAGCTCCATGGGGTCTTTCCGTCCTGTCGCAGGTATCCGGCATCTTCACCGGAATTACAATTTCACCGAGTCTGTTGTTGAGACAGTGCCCAAATCGTTACGCCTTTCGTGCGGGTCGGAACTTACCCGACAAGGAATTTCGCTACCTTAGGACCGTTATAGTTACGGCCGCCGTTTACTGGGGCTTAAGTTCACTGCTTCGATTGCTCTAACAGATCCCCTTAACCTTCCAGCACCGGGCAGGCGTCAGCTCCTATACATCGTCTTGCGACTTAGCAGAAACCTATGTTTTTGGTAAACAGTCGCTTGGGCCTATTCTCTGCGGCCATCTTTCGATGGCACCCCTTATCCCTAAGTTACGGGGTCATTTTGCCGAGTTCCTTAACAACAGTTCTCTCGCTGGCCTTAGGATACTCTCCTCACCCACCTGTGTCGGTTTGCGGTACGGGCGCCTTTAAACTCGATAGAGACTTTTCTCGACAGTGTGAATGCAGATGCTTCGCTACTAAATTTCGCTCCCCGTCACACCCCAGCATTATATCCGTGGATTTGCCTCCGGATACTGCCTCAGTGCTTGGACGTGCATAACCAACAGCACGCTCATCCTGTCCTACTGTGTCATCCCATTTCTCAAACGCTTATTGGCGGTACAGGAATTTCAACCTGTTGTCCATCACCTACGCCTTTCGGCCTCGGCTTAGGTCCCGACTAACCCAGGGAGGACGAACCTTCCCCTGGAAACCTTGGGTTTACGGCCTGTGGGATTCTCACCCACATCTCGCTACTCATGCCAACATTCTCACTTCTTTACAGTCCACATGTCCTTACGGTCATGCTTCTGCCCAGTAAAGAAAGCTCCCCTACCCATCATAAATGATGCCGTGGCTTCGGTAGTAGGTTTTAGCCCCGGAAATCTTCGGCGCAGGATCACTCGACCAGTGAGCTATTACGCACTCTTTGAATGAGTGGCTGCTTCTAAGCCAACATCCTGGTTGTCTGTGCAATCCCACATCCTTTACCACTTAACCTACATTTGGGGACCTTAGCCGACGGTCTGGGCTGTTGCCCTCTCGACCGTGAATCTTATCACCCACGGTCTGACTCCCAGATAAAAGATGACGGCATTCGGAGTTTGATAGTCTTCGGTAGGTGCAATACCCCCTAGGACATTCAGTGCTCTACCTCCGTATCTCTGAATCTGAGGCTAGCCCTAAAGCTATTTCGGGGAGAACCAGCTATCTCCGGGTTCGATTGGAATTTCACCGCTATCCACAAGTCATCCCCGAGCTTTTCAACGCTCGTGGGTTCGGTCCTCCACGAAATTTTACTTTCGCTTCAACCTGCTCATGGATAGGTCACCCGGTTTCGGGTCTACGTCATGCAACTAAACGCTCAGTTAAAACTCGCTTTCGCTGCGGCTGCATACTTGAAGTACTTAACCTTGCTGCATAACGTAACTCGTTGGCCCGTTCTACAAAAAGTACGCGGTCACACAAGAAATGTGCTTCCACAGTTTGTAAGTACAGGGTTTCAGGTTCTATTTCACTCCCCTCCCGGGGTTCTTTTCACCTTTCCCTCACGGTACTATGCGCTATCGGTCACCGGGTAGTATTTAGCCTTGGAGGGTGGTCCCTCCTGCTTCCCACGGGGTTTCACGTGTCCCGTGGTACTCTGGATCATATCGGAAGTCTTCTCACTTCGACTACAGGGCTGTTACCTTCTATGGCGGAGCTTTCCAAAACTCTTCGTCTGTAATAACCTCTTCCTGATGATATGTCCGCAACCCCTAAGAAGCGAACTTCTTAGGTTTGGGCTGTTCCGCGTTCGCTCGCCGCTACTAGCGGAATCGAATTTCTTTCTCTTCCTTCGGGTACTTAGATGTTTCAGTTCCCCGAGTTCCCCTCAACGAGCTATGTATTCACTCGAAGATACCATGACATTACTCATGGTGAGTTTCCTCATTCGGAAATCTATGGATCAAAGTTTACGTGCAACTCCCCATAGCTTATCGCAGCTTATCACGTCCTTCATCGGCTCCCGGTGCCAAGGCATCCGCCCTGCACCCTTAATAACTTGACCAGTTACAGTTGATATTTTTTTATAAGGTTATCGTCCTTATTTATCACATTAAGGAAATAAATGATGTCATATCATAATATATATGTAGTTTTCAAAGTACAGTTTTGAAGGAATGAACCTTCAAAACCGAACAGCAGATAATTCTCCCTAGAAAGGAGGTGATCCAGCCGCACCTTCCGATACGGCTACCTTGTTACGACTTCACCCCAGTTATTGATTCCACCTTCGACGACTTCTCCCAAAAGGTTAGATAGTCGGCTTCGGGTGTCTCCAACTCCCATGGTGTGACGGGCGGTGTGTACAAGACCCGGGAACGCATTCACCGCAGCATTCTGATCTGCGATTACTAGTAACTCCAGCTTCATGTAGGCGAGTTTCAGCCTACAATCCGAACTGAGAATGGCTTTAAGGGATTTGCTCCACCTCACGGCTTGGCTGCCCTCTGTACCACCCATTGTAGCACGTGTGTAGCCCTAGGCATAAGGGGCATGATGATTTGACGTCATCCCCACCTTCCTCCAGGTTATCCCTGGCAGTCTCTCTAGAGTGCCCAACTTAATGATGGCAACTAAAGACAAGGGTTGCGCTCGTTGCGGGACTTAACCCAACATCTCACGACACGAGCTGACGACAACCATGCACCACCTGTCACTTCTGTCCCCGGAGGGAAAGAGGAGATTAGTCCTCGGTCAGAAGGATGTCAAGCCTAGGTAAGGTTCTTCGCGTTGCTTCGAATTAAACCACATGCTCCGCTACTTGTGCGGGTCCCCGTCAATTCCTTTGAGTTTCACACTTGCGTGCGTACTCCCCAGGCGGAGTACTTAATGCGTTAGCTGCGGCACCGAAGGGGGTAACCTCCGACACCTAGTACTCATCGTTTACAGCGTGGACTACCAGGGTATCTAATCCTGTTTGCTCCCCACGCTTTCGTGCCTCAGCGTCAGTTACAGTCCAGAAAGCCGCCTTCGCTACTGGTGTTCCTCCCAATATCTACGCATTTCACCGCTACACTGGGAATTCCGCTTTCCTCTCCTGCACTCAAGTCAGACAGTATCAGGAGCTTACTACGGTTGAGCCGTAGCCTTTAACTCCTGACTTGAAAGACCGCCTACGCACCCTTTACGCCCAGTAAATCCGGATAACGCTAGCCCCCTACGTATTACCGCGGCTGCTGGCACGTAGTTAGCCGGGGCTTCCTCCTCAAGTACCGTCATTATCTTCCTTGAGGACAGAGCTTTACGACCCGAAGGCCTTCATCGCTCACGCGGCGTTGCTGCATCAGGCTTGCGCCCATTGTGCAATATTCCCCACTGCTGCCTCCCGTAGGAGTTTGGACCGTGTCTCAGTTCCAATGTGGCCGATCACCCTCTCAGGTCGGCTACTGATCGTCGCCTTGGTGGGCCGTTACCCCGCCAACAAGCTAATCAGACGCGGGTCCATCCTGTACCGAAAAATCTTTGATATAAAAGTCATGCGACTCTTATATATTATCCCGTATTAGCATACCTTTCGGTATGTTATCCGTGTGTACAGGGCAGGTTACCCACGCGTTACTCACCCGTCCGCCGCTCTTCTCCGAAGAGAATCGCTCGACTTGCATGTGTTAGGCACGCCGCCAGCGTTCATCCTGAGCCAGGATCAAACTCTCAAAATAAAATTCTTCGAATTTTATATCGCCAACGAATTTTTCGCTAATGCTCAAAATTCCGTTGCTCAAAATAAAATCAGTTTGTTATATCCGCTCAGATGTTATCTCAAAATATCTGGCATGGTTTGTATGGCGTTCGAACTATTTGTTCGAACTAAATATATCTGCTGTTCAGTTTTCAAAGTTCATAATCAACTATTAATATAGCTCAGTAGCGGTAACAGGAGTCGAACCTGTGACCTTTCGGGTATGAACCGAACGCTCTAGCCAACTAAGCTATACCGCCATGTTCTATGGTGCCCAGAGGCGGAATCGAACCACCGACACGGGGATTTTCAGTCCCCTGCTCTACCGACTGAGCTATCTAGGCATGAAATAAGTGGGCCTAGCTGGACTCGAACCAGCGACCTCACGCTTATCAGGCGTGCGCTCTAACCACCTGAGCTATAGGCCCATAAATGGTCGAGGTGAAGGGACTCGAACCCCCGGCCCCATGGTCCCAAACCACGTGCGCTACCAAACTGCGCTACACCTCGATTTTGTTGATTGGCAGGGGTAGAGGGACTCGAACCCCCGGCGCACGGTTTTGGAGACCGACGCTCTACCAACTGAGCTATACCCCTATATTTTTAAATAAAAAAAGATGGACCATCAGGGACTCGAACCCCAGACCTACCGGTTATGAGCCGGGCGCTCTAACCAACTGAGCTAATGGTCCATAAATTGGTCGAGGTGAAGGGACTCGAACCCCCGGCCCCATGGTCCCAAACCACGTGCGCTACCAAACTGCGCTACACCTCGATCTAATTCTGGCGGAGAAGGAGGGATTCGAACCCTCGCACCGGTGTTACCCAGCCTAAACCCTTAGCAGGGGCTCCTCTTATAGCCTCTTGAGTACTTCTCCTAATATGGCGGAGAGGGTGGGATTCGAACCCACGGTGCCGTTAAGCATCACTGGTTTTCAAGACCAGCTCCTTAAACCACTCGGACACCTCTCCAGATTGTAAAAAATGATCTATCCGCGATTCGAACGCGGGACACCTTGATTAAAAGTCAAGTGCTCTACCGACTGAGCTAATAGACCATAATAAAAAATGAGCGCAGAAGGATTCGAACCTTCGACACACGCCTTAGAAGGGCGTTGCTCTATCCAGCTGAGCTATGCACCCACATTAAATTTGGAGCTGGTGATAGGACTCGAACCTACAACCTGCTGATTACAAGTCAGCTGCTCTACCAATTGAGCCACACCAGCATATTGGCGGGAATAACAGGACTCGAACCTGTGACCCAATGATTAACAGTCATTTGCTCTACCAACTGAGCCATATTCCCACATTCTTAATATTTATTTTTATAAAGTGGCGACTCGGATGGGGTTCGAACCCACGACCTCCAGCGTGACAGGCTGGCATTCTAACCAACTGAACTACCGAGCCACTTTATATGGTGGGGTTAACAGGGCTCGAACCTGTGACCCCCTGCTTGTAAGGCAGATGCTCTCCCAGCTGAGCTATAACCCCATTTTGGAGCGGGTGAAGGGGATCGAACCCTCACAGCTGGCTTGGAAGGCCAGAACTCTACCATTGAGCTACACCCGCATATTTAATTGGTGACCCGTAGGAGAATCGAACTCCTGTTACCACCGTGAAAGGGTGGTGTCTTAACCGCTTGACCAACGGGCCATTTAACGTGGCTACGTCCTACTCTCCCAGAGGCCTTCGCCCCAAGTACCATCAGCGATAGAGAGCTTAACTTCTGTGTTCGGAATGGGAACAGGTGTATCCTCTCTTCTATAATAACCACATTATTGGAGCGGGTGAAGGGGATCGAACCCTCACAGCTGGCTTGGAAGGCCAGAACTCTACCATTGAGCTACACCCGCATATTGAGCACTATACTCTGAAAACTACATACATATTAATCAAATCACCAAATATTTTCTTGGTCAAGTCCTCGACCTATTAGTATCGGTAAGCTGCATACATTACTGCACTTCCACCTCCGACCTATCAACCACGTAGTCTTCATGGGGTCTTACTTCCGAAGAATGGGAAATCTTATCTTAAGGCTGGCTTCGCGCTTAGATGCTTTCAGCGCTTATCCGTTCCGTACATAGCTACCCAGCCATGCCTCTGGCGAGACAACTGGTACACCAGCGGTACGTCCACCCCGGTCCTCTCGTACTAAGGGCAGATCCTCTCAAATTTCCTACGCCTGCGACGGATAGGGACCGAACTGTCTCACGACGTTCTGAACCCAGCTCGCGTACCACTTTAATGGGCGAACAGCCCAACCCTTGGGACCTACTACAGCCCCAGGATGTGATGAGCCGACATCGAGGTGCCAAACCTCCCCGTCGATGTGGACTCTTGGGGGAGATAAGCCTGTTATCCCCAGGGTAGCTTTTATCCGTTGAGCGATGGCCCTTCCACTCAGAACCACCGGATCACTAAGTCCGACTTTCGTCCTTGCTCGACCTGTATGTCTTGCAATCAAGCTCTCTTATGCCTTTACACTCTGTGCACGATTTCCGACCGTGCTGAGAGAACCTTTGAGCGCCTCCGTTACCTTTTGGGAGGCGACCGCCCCAGTCAAACTGCCCGCCTGACAGTGTCCCAAGACCTGATTCAAGGCCTCTGGTTAGAGTCCCAGTACTACAGGGGTGGTATCCCAACGGTGGCTCATCCAAAACTGGCGTCCTGGAATCAAAGCCTCCCACCTATGCTGTACATGTAGTACCAAGACCCAATGCCAAGCTACAGTAAAGCTCCATGGGGTCTTTCCGTCCTGTCGCAGGTATCCGGCATCTTCACCGGAATTACAATTTCACCGAGTCTGTTGTTGAGACAGTGCCCAAATCGTTACGCCTTTCGTGCGGGTCGGAACTTACCCGACAAGGAATTTCGCTACCTTAGGACCGTTATAGTTACGGCCGCCGTTTACTGGGGCTTAAGTTCACTGCTTCGATTGCTCTAACAGATCCCCTTAACCTTCCAGCACCGGGCAGGCGTCAGCTCCTATACATCGTCTTGCGACTTAGCAGAAACCTATGTTTTTGGTAAACAGTCGCTTGGGCCTATTCTCTGCGGCCATCTTTCGATGGCACCCCTTATCCCTAAGTTACGGGGTCATTTTGCCGAGTTCCTTAACAACAGTTCTCTCGCTGGCCTTAGGATACTCTCCTCACCCACCTGTGTCGGTTTGCGGTACGGGCGCCTTTAAACTCGATAGAGACTTTTCTCGACAGTGTGAATGCAGATGCTTCGCTACTAAATTTCGCTCCCCGTCACACCCCAGCATTATATCCGTGGATTTGCCTCCGGATACTGCCTCAGTGCTTGGACGTGCATAACCAACAGCACGCTCATCCTGTCCTACTGTGTCATCCCATTTCTCAAACGCTTATTGGCGGTACAGGAATTTCAACCTGTTGTCCATCACCTACGCCTTTCGGCCTCGGCTTAGGTCCCGACTAACCCAGGGAGGACGAACCTTCCCCTGGAAACCTTGGGTTTACGGCCTGTGGGATTCTCACCCACATCTCGCTACTCATGCCAACATTCTCACTTCTTTACAGTCCACATGTCCTTACGGTCATGCTTCTGCCCAGTAAAGAAAGCTCCCCTACCCATCATAAATGATGCCGTGGCTTCGGTAGTAGGTTTTAGCCCCGGAAATCTTCGGCGCAGGATCACTCGACCAGTGAGCTATTACGCACTCTTTGAATGAGTGGCTGCTTCTAAGCCAACATCCTGGTTGTCTGTGCAATCCCACATCCTTTACCACTTAACCTACATTTGGGGACCTTAGCCGACGGTCTGGGCTGTTGCCCTCTCGACCGTGAATCTTATCACCCACGGTCTGACTCCCAGATAAAAGATGACGGCATTCGGAGTTTGATAGTCTTCGGTAGGTGCAATACCCCCTAGGACATTCAGTGCTCTACCTCCGTATCTCTGAATCTGAGGCTAGCCCTAAAGCTATTTCGGGGAGAACCAGCTATCTCCGGGTTCGATTGGAATTTCACCGCTATCCACAAGTCATCCCCGAGCTTTTCAACGCTCGTGGGTTCGGTCCTCCACGAAATTTTACTTTCGCTTCAACCTGCTCATGGATAGGTCACCCGGTTTCGGGTCTACGTCATGCAACTAAACGCTCAGTTAAAACTCGCTTTCGCTGCGGCTGCATACTTGAAGTACTTAACCTTGCTGCATAACGTAACTCGTTGGCCCGTTCTACAAAAAGTACGCGGTCACACAAGAAATGTGCTTCCACAGTTTGTAAGTACAGGGTTTCAGGTTCTATTTCACTCCCCTCCCGGGGTTCTTTTCACCTTTCCCTCACGGTACTATGCGCTATCGGTCACCGGGTAGTATTTAGCCTTGGAGGGTGGTCCCTCCTGCTTCCCACGGGGTTTCACGTGTCCCGTGGTACTCTGGATCATATCGGAAGTCTTCTCACTTCGACTACAGGGCTGTTACCTTCTATGGCGGAGCTTTCCAAAACTCTTCGTCTGTAATAACCTCTTCCTGATGATATGTCCGCAACCCCTAAGAAGCGAACTTCTTAGGTTTGGGCTGTTCCGCGTTCGCTCGCCGCTACTAGCGGAATCGAATTTCTTTCTCTTCCTTCGGGTACTTAGATGTTTCAGTTCCCCGAGTTCCCCTCAACGAGCTATGTATTCACTCGAAGATACCATGACATTACTCATGGTGAGTTTCCTCATTCGGAAATCTATGGATCAAAGTTTACGTGCAACTCCCCATAGCTTATCGCAGCTTATCACGTCCTTCATCGGCTCCCGGTGCCAAGGCATCCGCCCTGCACCCTTAATAACTTGACCAGTTACAGTTGATATTTTTTTATAAGGTTATCGTCCTTATTTATCACATTAAGGAAATAAATGATGTCATATCATAATATATATGTAGTTTTCAAAGTACAGTTTTGAAGGAATGAACCTTCAAAACCGAACAGCAGATAATTCTCCCTAGAAAGGAGGTGATCCAGCCGCACCTTCCGATACGGCTACCTTGTTACGACTTCACCCCAGTTATTGATTCCACCTTCGACGACTTCTCCCAAAAGGTTAGATAGTCGGCTTCGGGTGTCTCCAACTCCCATGGTGTGACGGGCGGTGTGTACAAGACCCGGGAACGCATTCACCGCAGCATTCTGATCTGCGATTACTAGTAACTCCAGCTTCATGTAGGCGAGTTTCAGCCTACAATCCGAACTGAGAATGGCTTTAAGGGATTTGCTCCACCTCACGGCTTGGCTGCCCTCTGTACCACCCATTGTAGCACGTGTGTAGCCCTAGGCATAAGGGGCATGATGATTTGACGTCATCCCCACCTTCCTCCAGGTTATCCCTGGCAGTCTCTCTAGAGTGCCCAACTTAATGATGGCAACTAAAGACAAGGGTTGCGCTCGTTGCGGGACTTAACCCAACATCTCACGACACGAGCTGACGACAACCATGCACCACCTGTCACTTCTGTCCCCGGAGGGAAAGAGGAGATTAGTCCTCGGTCAGAAGGATGTCAAGCCTAGGTAAGGTTCTTCGCGTTGCTTCGAATTAAACCACATGCTCCGCTACTTGTGCGGGTCCCCGTCAATTCCTTTGAGTTTCACACTTGCGTGCGTACTCCCCAGGCGGAGTACTTAATGCGTTAGCTGCGGCACCGAAGGGGGTAACCTCCGACACCTAGTACTCATCGTTTACAGCGTGGACTACCAGGGTATCTAATCCTGTTTGCTCCCCACGCTTTCGTGCCTCAGCGTCAGTTACAGTCCAGAAAGCCGCCTTCGCTACTGGTGTTCCTCCCAATATCTACGCATTTCACCGCTACACTGGGAATTCCGCTTTCCTCTCCTGCACTCAAGTCAGACAGTATCAGGAGCTTACTACGGTTGAGCCGTAGCCTTTAACTCCTGACTTGAAAGACCGCCTACGCACCCTTTACGCCCAGTAAATCCGGATAACGCTAGCCCCCTACGTATTACCGCGGCTGCTGGCACGTAGTTAGCCGGGGCTTCCTCCTCAAGTACCGTCATTATCTTCCTTGAGGACAGAGCTTTACGACCCGAAGGCCTTCATCGCTCACGCGGCGTTGCTGCATCAGGCTTGCGCCCATTGTGCAATATTCCCCACTGCTGCCTCCCGTAGGAGTTTGGACCGTGTCTCAGTTCCAATGTGGCCGATCACCCTCTCAGGTCGGCTACTGATCGTCGCCTTGGTGGGCCGTTACCCCGCCAACAAGCTAATCAGACGCGGGTCCATCCTGTACCGAAAAAATCTTTGATATAAAAGTCATGCGACTCTTATATATTATCCCGTATTAGCATACCTTTCGGTATGTTATCCGTGTGTACAGGGCAGGTTACCCACGCGTTACTCACCCGTCCGCCGCTCTTCTCCGAAGAGAATCGCTCGACTTGCATGTGTTAGGCACGCCGCCAGCGTTCATCCTGAGCCAGGATCAAACTCTCAAAATAAAATTCTTCGAATTTTATATCGCCAACGATTTTTTCGCTAATGTTCAAAATTCCGTTGCTCAAAATAAAATCAGTTTGTTATATCCGCTCAGATGTTATCTCAAAATATCTGGCATGGTTTGTATGGCGTTCGAACAAATAGTTCGAACTAAATATATCTGCTGTTCAGTTTTCAAAGTTCATTTAAAACTTTCGTTTTATTTTTTATTTTCTTGCCCTCTCTCAAGGACAAGTATTATATTATCATCTTTTATTTTTATCGTCAACACTTTTTTTAAACTTTTTTTAATTTTTTTCATTTAAATTTTTAAACTTCTAGATATTCTAAAAAACACAGCTATTTTGAAGTGAAATATTTACTTTTTTATAATCAAAATATCTGGAATTTTATATAAACTCATTGTAACTAATTCAAAATATTACCTGTTGTAAACCCAACTAAAAAATCTTTTCGTATGCAACTCTTTCGGCTCCGTCTTCAAGAAGAATTACTCCACAATATTTAAATCCGTTTTTTTCTAATAATCCTCTCATAACAAAGTTATCCTCATGTGTATCTATTTTTATACTTTTATACCCATATTCTTTACATTTTTCTTCAGAAAAACTCATTATTTCATGAGATAAACCCTGCCCTTTAAATGCGTCACTAATTGCAACTCGATGAACAACACCATACTTTCTATCGCTAAGCCATTCACCCGCATAAATCTTATCGTATGTACTCTCTCCCCTAAAAGAAATCGCCGCTGTAGCAACTATTTTTCCATCTATCAACATGACATAACTCTCATCAGCACTTATATCTTCTTTTAAATTATCTTCATTAGGATAACCATCTTGCCATTGATCTATCCCTTTACTTTTAAAATATTCCTGCGCTTGATTTATAATCTTCATCATTTCTGGTATATCTTCAATGCTAGACTTTCTAAACTCCATAACTTTTCAAAACTCCTCCCTAAAACAACTAAACAATAAAAATAACTATATAACATCGTTATATAGTAAAATAATATCAAAATAGATTATACCAAACTTCACATATGAATCATATCAAAAAATATCTAAAAAACTTTAAACTTATATGCTCATTTTTTCTATCAATCCTCTTATTAGCATAAATTTATTTTATAATTTAATTTACTGTTTTTATAATTTAATAAAATTCATTTATTTTTCAACTTTAAACATATTGAAATTTAAACACTATAGATTATACTATACCGGGGTATAGTTATTATCTATAAAATTCTTTTATTCATATATGTTAAAATAATCTCGTAATAAAGTGATAGAAAAGGTGAGAACTAATGAAAATAGAAAAATTATATTATTTTGAAAGCGCTGCTAGACAAAAAAGCTTCACAAAAGCTGCTAGTGAATGCCTTGTTGCGCAGCCAGCTATAAGTCATAGCATAAAAAGTTTAGAATCTGAACTTGGGTTTGATGTCTTTGTAAGAGACAAAAAAAATATCTCTCTAACACCACAGGGCGAGGTCTTTTATAACGATGTTGTTAAAATCCTAGATAAATATGACAAAGCTGTAGAAAAAGCGAGAGATTTCTCTAACTATATAAACAAAAAAATAATAATAGGTCTATATGGATTTAGCGCTACAATTCCTATGGTACCTATCTTAAAAGAATTCAAACAAAATTTCCCAGAAATAGAATTAATATTCAAAAGATGCCATAACACTAGTTGTTTTGAATCTATATATTCTGGAGAATGTGACATAATAATATCTTACTGCTGCCCAGATGAATTCGCATACGATGATATATACTTTAAACCTTTGTCAGAAGACTCTTTACTACTTGCAGTACCACCAGAGTCTAATCTAGCTGATAAAGAATATATATCTACCAGAGACCTTCTAAATGCGGATAGAAACATGCACATCTTAGATACATACGAAAACCACATAAGAAGCTTTGTATCTATACCTTATGAAAAACTAAAAATAGAAACAGATGTAGAACTTCTTCACTTCTCTGGTTTTCTAAATAGAGATATAATATTTACCACACAATCAGAAATGGACTTCTTCCACGAATCTGACTACATAATAAAAGAAATTAAGAACATTAGTTCAAAAGCAATACATGGAATTTTTTACAAAAAGAACAATCTCAACCCATTAGTTCATGAATTTGTAAATACACTTTAAAGACACTTTCTTTTATAAAATAAAACCTTGGATACGCATTTCCATAATCCTATATTTATAATAAAGTTTTTCATAAAAAAGCCTCGATTTTAAATCGAGGCTTTTTTATATCATTTCTAAATACTAAGCGTTTTTACCACAGCATTTTTTGTATTTTTTACCACTTCCACATGGACATGGATCATTTCTTCCAACTTTATGTTCTTTAACTATAGTTTTGCTTTTTTTGTATTTTTTATGTAATTCTTTTCTTGTTTCATCAGAAAGTATACCTTCCCATTCAGGTAAAGTATATAACCATTCAGCTTCAACAGCACACATATTGTAGAATAATTTTTCCCAGTCTATTTTTATAGATACTTCCCCATCTGCTTCTATAGCATCTAGGTCTAGATCTTCTTTTAAACTTTCGCTTATTCCATCTATGAATCCCATGAAGTATTCTGGAGATGTTTCGTATTTAGCTGCTAAATCAGCAACTTTTCCTTCTACAGTTTCAGTTTTTTCTTCTAATATTTTTCTGTATATGTCTCTCTCAACGTTTAAATAATCTTTCCAGAATTCTATTTCAGCTTCCTGGTTTTCGTGAGTTTCACTAAGGTTTTTCCATGCATCATATAAACTCATTGTAATTTCCTCCTAAAATAATCTCGTCTTATAAAAGACTTTCATTCAAATCTACTATATTATATCATAATTGAACAGTTCTTTTAATACTTTTATAGCTTTATCTTGTTCAATAAAGTACGGACTAGTAGCTATTGTAATAACATTAGCCCCTTTAATAAGCTCCTGTATTCTATCAAACCTATCAGAAAAAGGTATATAATCCATATCCCTTGAGAATATATCTAAATCTATATCTAGCACATATTCTCCTCTTACCTCTTCCTTCAAACTATAAGAACTGTCCATTATTATAAGCTCTGAAAAAATTTCATGCTCCATTGCAGGCTTAATAAAACTTCCCACATTAAGCACTTCATTTGTATATCTAAATACATCGTCTAAATCGTCTACATCTACATCATAATTAAGCGGAACTCTAGTATCCTTGTGCTGATCCACATGCACTAAAGTACACCCTCTATTAAAAAGACCTTCCTTAAGGCACTTCATCCAGAAGTAAAACGAATGGTTATGATTGTCGAAAATATACACTCTCTTTCCATCTTCAGTGTCCATTCTAACCATATTTTCTATACCATAAGCCTTAAACTCTGTATCCTCATCTATCTCATTAAAAACAATCTCTGTACCTTCCCTTACATCATCCAAATCTCCTTTTATAAGCTTTGGTACAAAAATCTTCTTATTCTCCCTTTCTTCAAAGGAAAAAATATTATTTCCAACTGGTTTTTCTATAAAAAATCCATTATATCTTTCCATACTATCCAATCATCCTTTCGAACTACTTATCAAAAACATTCCATGGATATTCTTTTGGTGGCTCACAGACAAACTCCATCTTCTCTTTAGTAACAGGATGAACTATCTCAATCTTATAAGACCAAAGCGCTATCTGCTGACCTACCTTGCTATTTTTACCATATCTCTGATCACCAACAAGAGGATTGTTTCTTGAAGCAAACTGAACTCTAATCTGATGTGGCCTACCAGTCTTTAAATCTATCTGAACTAGACTCATCTTATCCTTAAATGCTAGAGTTGCGTAGCTAAGCTCAGCGTACTTAGAATCCTTATGGCTTTCAGAAACCACACTAACCATATTAGTTTTCTTATTCTTATAAAGATAATCCTTTAAAGTATCACTCTGTTTTCTCATCTTTCCATTGATAACCGCTCTATAAGTCTTTTTAAACGTCTTATTTCTAACCTGCTCAGAAAGTCTAGATGCCGCCTTAGAAGTCTTGGCAAATACCATCGCACCTCCAACAGGTCTATCAAGTCTATGAACTAACCCTAAATAAACATTCCCCGGCTTATTATACTTTTCTTTAAGATATGCCTTTAATAGATTAACCATATCCTTATCATTTGTATTATCGCCCTGAGAAAGAATATTTACAGGCTTTTCAACTACTAAAAGATGATTATCTTCATAAAGTACATTTATATTTACACTAGACAAAGACTATCTCTCCCATCTCCCAAATATACCACAAGGAAGTATTTTACCATCTCTAGATGCTGGTATTCCAACTTCTCCACCGTATATCTGTCCACCTTTTACTTTCTTTCCTATAGTAGTAGAAAGTACGTTTTCAAGTACTATTGGAGAAAATCCTGTAGTATAAGAGTTTATTAAGAAGAATAATGGATCATCAGATAATACACCCATACATAATTCAACGAAATCGTATAATTTATCTTCTATTTTCCATACTTCACCTTTTGGTCCTCTTCCGTATGAAGGTGGGTCCATTATTATAGCATCGTATTTTCTTCCTCTTCTTATTTCTCTTTCAACGAATTTAACAACATCATCTACTATAAATCTTACTGTCTGATTCTGAAGTCCAGATAATGCTATATTATCTTTTGCCCAGTTTACCATACCTTTTGCTGCATCAACGTGGCAAACTTCTGCCCCAGCTGAAGCACAAGCAACAGTTGCTCCACCAGTATATGCAAATAAATTTAAAACCTTTATAGGTCTTTTTGCTTTCTTTATTTTATCTATCATCCAATCCCAGTTTGCTGCCTGTTCTGGGAAAAGACCTGTATGTTTAAATCCTGTAGGTCTTATATTGAATTTTAAATTCTTGTAGTTTATTGTCCAGCTTTCTGGATATTTTTTCTTCTGCTCCCAAGAACCTCCACCTCTATTACTTCTGTGGTAGTGTCCGTGTGGATTTTTCCATAATGACCATTCTTTTTCCATTGGCCAAACAACCTGTGGGTCTGGTCTTCTAAGGACGATATCTCCCCATCTCTCTAGCTTTTCTCCGTTACCCATGTCTATAAGCTCATAATCTTTCCAACTATCTGCTAAAATTAACATCTTTTCCTCCTTCTCTCTTATCTAATTAAATTTATATTTCTTAAAATATTTTCCATCTCATTTTTTAACCTAATTATTAATTATATCATACACACACAACCATTTGCACTACTTTATCTCACCAATCACATATAAATTAAATTACCTATTTACACCCTCTATCTTCTCAAAAGAAAACAGCATATAGAAAAAATACACTAAAAGATTTTCTAGAATCAGAAATATAATTTTAAAACAATTTTGGTAAAGTGGCGTCGTAAATATTTTGTGTCAAATAAAATAATCAAGCTTAGAATTACAAATTAATTTTCAACCGACAATCTACAAGCGCTACACGTCATTTAAATGTGTTATAAAAATAGGTGTAGCGCTGAAGCCTGGAGGTGAAAATTAATTTGTAACTCTAAGCAATAAAAATAGGCTGTCACAAAATATTGCGACAGCCTACCCATAAATTTTAAATTATATTTCTGATATGTTGTAAACTTTTAGCGTATCTTTATCTATATGCTGTTTCTTAACATCTACCATTGCTTTTAATGTATCAAGAGAAGTCATAACTTCTGTAGAGAATTCTATAGCAGTTCTTCTTATCTTGAATCCATCTCTGTTAGAGTCGTTACCTTTTGTAGGAGTATTTATAACCATATCTACCTGTTTATTTCTTATAGCGTCAAGTATATTTGGTCTAGCTTCTTCTACTCTATTTACAGTTTCAACTTCTATTCCGTTTTCTCTTAATGCTTTAGCTGTTCCTTCTGTAGCCATGAAAGTATATCCAAGATCTTTCATATCTTTAGCTATTTCTATGAACTCTTCTTTATCGTGGTTATTTATTGTAGCAAGTACGCAACCTCTTTCATCAGCTATACCTTTGCCAGCTGCAAGGAATCCTTTGTATAATGCTTCTTCTAAGTTAGCACCTACTCCAAGAACTTCCCCTGTTGATTTCATTTCAGGCCCTAGTGATACTTCAACCTGAGCAAGTTTTGCCATTGAGAATACTGGTACTTTAACAGATACTATATCTGGAGTTTTGTATACTCCTGTTCCGTATCCAAGGTCTTTTAATTTAGCACCTAACATACATTTAGTTGCAAGGTCTACTATTGGCACACCTGAAACTTTTGATATATATGGTACAGTTCTACTTGCTCTTGGGTTAACTTCTATTATGTATAATTCATTCTGGAATTCTATGAACTGAATGTTAACCATACCTATAACATTTAGGTCTAGAGCTATTTTTTTAGTGTAGTCTAATATTTTTTCTTTTATTCTGTCAGATATATTCTGGCTTGGGTACATTGTTATACTGTCTCCTGAGTGAACCCCTGCTCTTTCAAGGTGTTCCATTATACCAGGTATTAATATATCTTCTTTATCGCATATAGCGTCAACTTCTATTTCTCTACCAGTTAAGTATTTATCTATAAGAACTGGGTTTTTACTATCTCTTTCAAATGCTGCTTCTAAGTACTGAACTAATCTAGCTTCATCGTAAGTTATTTCCATACCCTGTCCACCAAGTACGTATGATGGTCTAACAAGTACTGGGAATCCTAAGTTGTGAGCAACTTCAAGACCTTCTTCAACAGTCCATACACCTCTACCTTTTGGTCTATTTATGTCTAATCTTTCTAGTAATTCATCGAATTTTTCTCTATCTTCAGCTGCATCTATATCTTCGAAATCAGTACCTAATATTGGTATATGTTTTTCGTGAAGGAATTTAGCTAGTTTTATAGCAGTCTGTCCACCGAACTGAAGTATAACTCCGTCTGGGTTTTCTTTTTCTATTATGTTAAGAACTTCTTCTTCTGTTAATGGTTCGAAGTATAATTTATCAGAAGTATCGAAGTCTGTTGATACAGTTTCAGGGTTGTTGTTTATTATTATTGTTTCTATTCCCTGTTTTCTTAATGATTTAACACAGTGAACTGAGCAGTAGTCGAATTCTATACCCTGTCCTATTCTTATTGGACCAGATCCAAGAACTATAACTTTTTTCTTATCGCTTACTGTTGCTTCATCGTATTCTTCATAAGTTGAGTAGTAGTATGGAGATAATGCATCTACTTCTCCAGCACATGTATCAACCATTTTGTAAGCTGGTTTTATATTGTAAAGCATTCTTAATTCGTATAACTGTTCTGGGTTTATTTTCATTAAGTCAGATATACCTTTATCAGAGAATCCTTTTTTCTTTAATTCAAGAAGATATTCTTTAGTAAGGTCTTCTATTTTCATACCTTTTAATTTTTCTTCCTGTTCAACTATCCATTTAAATCTATCTAAGAACCATTTATCCATCTTAGTTATTTGTTCTATCATTTCAACTTTGTAGCCTCTTCTTATCATTTCAGCTATGTCGAATAATCTTTCATCATCTGGAACAACTACTCTAGCTTTTAATTCTTCTAGAGATCTCTGTTCTGATGGTGCATGAACTAATGAATATTTTCCTATTTCTAGAGATCTTATACCTTTAAGTATAGCCGCTTCAAAGTTGCTTCCTATACTCATTATTTCTCCAGTAGCCATCATCTTAGTTCCTAATCTCTTATCAGCTTTCTTGAATTTATCGAAAGGCCATTTTGGTATTTTAGCAACTACGTAGTCTACACTTGGTTCGAAGCAAGCTTTAGTCTTTTTAGTTACTGCATTTTCTATTTCATCTAATGTATATCCAAGAGCTATCTTAGCAGAAACTTTTGCTATTGGATAACCAGTTGCTTTTGATGCTAATGCTGATGATCTTGAAACCCTTGGGTTTATTTCTATAACAGCATATTCGAAGCTATCTGGGTTAAGTGCGAACTGTACGTTACATCCACCCTGAACTTCTACTGCATTTAATATATCAAGAGATGCTTTTTTAAGCATTGCACATTCTTTAGCACTTAATGTCTGAGTTGGAGCAACAACTATACTGTCTCCTGTATGAACACCAACAGGGTCAACATTTTCCATGTTACATATAACTATGCTGTTTCCTATGCTATCTCTCATTACTTCGTATTCTATTTCTTTCCAACCTTTTATACTTTTTTCTAAAAGTACCTGGCTAACTGGGCTTAGCTGTAAACCGTGAACTAATATTTCTTTTAATTCTTCTTCGTTTTCAGCTATACCACCACCAGTTCCTCCTAGTGTATAAGCTGGTCTAACTACTAATGGATAACCTATTTTATTTGCATAAGCTAAACCATCTTCAAGAGTAGTTACTATATCACTTTCTATAACTGGCTGATTTATTTCTCTCATTACTTCTCTGAATATATCTCTATCTTCACCTTTTTTGATAGATTCAACAGAAGTACCTATTACTTTAACTCCGTATTTATCAAGTATTCCACTTTCATATAATTCAACTGCTAAGTTAAGTCCTGTCTGTCCACCCATTCCTGCAAGTAAACTGTCTGGTCTTTCTTTTTCTATTATTTTTTCTATGAATTCTAAAGTAAGTGGTTCTATATATATTTTGTCTGCTATTTCTTTATCTGTCATTATTGTAGCTGGGTTAGAGTTTATTAATACAACTTCTATCCCTTCTTCTTTTAAAGCCTGACAAGCCTGAGTTCCAGAATAGTCAAACTCTGCAGCCTGTCCTATTATTATAGGTCCTGACCCAAGTACTAATGTTTTCTTTATACTGTCTATTTTAGGCATAACATTCTCTCCTTTAATCCGTTTTATTTTTCTTAATCTATATCGTTTCTATTATAATCGTCTATATTATAATGCAAGGAATTTACCGTATACGCATTCTTTGTCGTCTGTTGATGTGAATGCTGGTATAAACTGTACACTCATTATAGGAAGTTCTTTATGTTTTAAACCTTCTATAGATCCATCGTTAAGACTTGTATAAGTTACTTCTGTGTTTTCAGGCATTTCAGCTACATTGAATCCATGATGCTGAGTAGTTATTAATACTCTACCTGTTTCCATATTTTTAACTGGAACACTTGCTCCTCTGTGTCCAAATGGTAATTTATCTATTTTTCCACCAAGAGCTAAAGCTATAACCTGATGTCCTAGACCTATACCTACAAGTGGTTTAACACCTGCTATTTTTTTAGCTGCTTCAACTGCAAAGTCAGCATCTTCTGGATTTCCAGGTCCATTTGATAATAATACAACGTCTGGATTTACGCTAAGTATTTTTTCAGCTGGAGTAGTAGCTGGGAATATTGTTATATCGCATCCATATGCTTTAAGTGCTTCAACAACACTGTTTTTTACACCTAAATCTAATATAGCTACTCTTCTTCCTGTTCCATCTATTTTTTTAACATCTTTGCAAGTTACTTCTTTAACTGCATCTTTATTACAGTAAGAAGCAAATTTTTCTTTTAATTCTGCTTCGTCTTTATCTTCGTAAGCTATAACAGCTTTCATTGTTCCGTTAGCTGTTATCATTTTAGTAAGCGCTCTAGTATCTATACCTTCTATACCTACTATTTTATTCTGTTTCATATACATATCTAAGTCCATTTCACATCTGAAGTTGTTAGGACTATCGCATTTATTTCTAACTATAAGTGCTTTTGCATGCACTCCATTAGATTCTACATCCTCTAAGTTTATTCCATAGTTTCCTACTAGTGGATAAGTCATAACTACAAACTGTCCTCTGTATGTTGGGTCAGTAAGAAGTTCTTCATACCCTGCCATTGAAGTATTGAATACTACCTCTCCTACAGTTTCTTTTTCGTATCCAAAAGCCTTTCCTTCAAAAACTGTTCCGTTTTCTAATATTAATTTGCATTTCATATTGGATTTACCCCCTACGCATTTTCTATTTCTCTTACTATACTTTCAGCTGCTTCTTTAGGATTTTCAGCCTGTGTTATAGGTCTACCTACAACTATATATTTAGCTCCTCTTCTTATTGCATCTGAAGGAGTTACTACTCTTTTCTGATCCCCTATTTCTGCTGTTGCAGGTCTTATACCAGGGCAAACTGTGACAAAATCATCTCCACATATTTCAACTATCTTATCTACTTCTCTAGCTGAACAAACAACACCGTCTATTCCAGCCTTCTGAGCTAATTTTGCTCTCTTTATAACTAATTCTTCAGCAGTCATACTGCATCCGATATCCTGAAGGTCTTCGTTGCTTAATGAAGTAAGCACTGTTACACCTACTATTAGAGGTTTTTCTATATTTAATCTTTCAGCTTCTTCTTTAGCTATTTCAGCACACTGTCTCATTCCTTCCATGTCAGAAACGTGTATTGTCATTAGCCAAACATTATCTCTAACTGCTGCTTTTACCGCACTTTTCATAGTATTTGGTATATCGTGGAATTTTAAATCTAGGAATACTTTTTTCCCTTTTTCTTTTAAATAATCAAGAGTTTTACCTCTTGTAGCAACGTACTGTTCTAGACCAACTTTGAATATATCAACACTATCTTCTAATTTGTCTATCATTTCTTTTGCTTTTTCGAAATTGTCAGTGTCAATCGCCACTATCAGTTTTTCTTTCCCATTAACCATATCTATTATTCTCCTCTTCATTAGTTTTAACAAAGCCTCGTAATACACAAAAAATCCTTACACCACAAAAAGAGGCATAAGGATTTTATCTTTCCATAACAAAAAAACGCTATGAGATATCTTTCCCAGTCTCTCTGGACTAGCTTAAAAGACTTTATCATAAATATTTTTATTTCTTCTAATTTAATTATTTTAGTATTTATACCATTATAACCATTTAAGAGTTTATATGTCAATAACTTATTAATCCTCTTCTTCAATTAAGGTTTTTATTTTTTATGAAAAGTACATTACTCTTATATTATACATCGTTTTCCAATTAATTTGGATATTATTATGTTATTTATGGTAATTATTCCTATAAAAATTCTAATTTTACTCTTCATCATCTAAGTCATCAGCAACATAGTTTCTTGGTTCAGCTGATATAAAGTACTCTCTTCCACCAATTCTATTTCTTAAATTCATATCCTTGTAGACAACAGTCATCCCTCTTTCTCTACAAGCTAAATCAAAATGCTTTAGAGCAATTCCCATACTTATCTTACTCATATCTCTAAGAACTGCCTTTTTAGGAACTTTTTCAAAGAAATGAATTCCCTTTTTATCTCTTAGTACATACCAAGGCTGTGTATTTTTAACAGATGGTGCACGTCTTACAAGCTCCATAACATCTTCCCATTCGCCTTTCATACCTTTAGATATCTTAGAAATATCTTTTCTATCTGGTATTGCAAATCTTGTTCTAAATAAAGGTTCAGATTTTATAGGCATACCAAATGCAATTATTATACATGGCTCCCCTATACTTTCATCTAATTCTGCATTTTTTATCATCTCAGCTACTTCAAAACCTTCATCCCTAACAAAATCTCTCTCGTCTTCTTCTGTCTTTAAGCAGTCTAAAATATCCGCTTTTGTAAGATGAGACTCAATCCAACAAGTAGCTATCCCAAGGCTAGTCATAAATAATACTACCTCTTCCATAGCATATCCAATATTTTGAAGATGGTCTTTCCCTCCATCAGATGTAACAACTATATAATGAGGTGCTTTTATCTTGCATTCTTTCCCCATAAGGAAGTGGATAAGATGTCCTTTATCTATAACATGAGCTTGAATATTTAAATCTTCATCTATATATGTTATATTGTCGCATGCTCTTTTAACATCTTCTATCAAATGATCTTTGAGTTTCTTATTTGAAAAGAACTCAGTTGTTTTTCTATAATAAATGGCTTCACATAATTCCATATTAAAAATTCCTCCTGAAAAAATCAAAAAAACTAATTATTCTATCATATACATTATAATTATTTTTCGTAATTTTGTATATAGCACAACTGAAGAATAACTCTTTTATATATCGCTTAAATTTTCAAAATGATATAATGAAAATATACAAAAATAAATTTGTTGGAGGTATAGAAAAATGAATTTTGAAAGAAATTTAGACAAATACGCTGAACTATCTATAAAAGTTGGAATGAACGTTCAGCCTGGAGAAACTCTTTTAGTTCGCTCACCTATAGATTGCGCTGATTTTGTAAGAAAAGCTGTCAAATATGCATATGAATGTGGTGCAAAACATGTATATGTAGAATGGAGCGACGACGAATGCTCTAAACTAACTTATAATATGGCTCCTGACGAATCATTTAATGAATATCCTCAGTGGCAGGCAGATAAATATACTCAGATAGCAAAAGAAGGTGGCTCTTTCTTAACAGTAGTAGCTCAGGACCCAGACCTTCTTAAAGGGGTTGACCCTCAGAGAATAGCAAACTTCCAGAAAGCTTCTGGAAAAGCTCTTAAAGAATGGAGATCTTATACATTAACAGATAGATGTAAATGGAGTATAGTTGCTTGTCCTTCTGTAAACTGGGCTAAAAAAGTATACCCTAATTGCTCTGAAGAAGAAGCAGTAGAAAAACTATGGGAAGGAATATTCCAGTGTACTAGAGCAGATTTAGAATCTCCTGTAGATGCTTGGAATGAACATATAGCAAATCTTAAAAAGAGAACTGACTTCTTAAACGAGTCAGATTTCAAAACATTAAAATACTCATCAGCTAAAACAAATCTTTCAATAGATTTACCAGAGGGACACATTTGGTTAAGTGGAGATGCAAAAGATCCAAATGGAGTATCTTTCGTACCAAATATACCAACAGAAGAAGTATACGGAATGCCTCACAAATTTGGCGTAAATGGTACTGTAGCTAGTACAAAACCATTAGTATTTGGCGGTAATGTAATAGATGATTTCACAATAACATTTGAAAACGGTAAAATAGTAGACTTTACAGCTGAAAAAGGATACGAAACTCTTAAAAACCTTATAGAAACTGATGAAGGTTCTCACTACATAGGTGAAGTCGCATTAGTTCCTTATAATTCACCAATATCAAATACAAATACAGTATTCTATACTACTCTATTTGATGAAAATGCATCTTGTCATTTAGCTATAGGTTCTGCTTACAGAAGCTGCATAGAAAATGGAAATGACTTAAAAGAAGAAGAATTAGATAAATTAGGAGTTAATGATAGTTTAACTCACGTAGATTTCATGGTAGGATCTGCAGACATGGACATAACTGGAATAACTAAAAACGGAGAAGAAATTGCCATATTCAAAAATGGAAACTGGGCATTTTAGTTAATCAAGGGTTATAGTTTGTAAAATAATAAAGAGATAGGAGGAGTTGTTTCTGCTCCAGGCAATCAAGTTGCATTGTCGCTGGAAACAATCTCCTCCTATCTTTTTTACCGATTTTAAAATTATAACCATCGATTAATCTAAAATGTTGGAAAAGTAAGTAAAATGTGTAAAAGTTATCCACTTTTGTACAAGTTGATACACATTTTGTTTATATCTTTAAGATAAAAATTAAAAATATCTTCTATTCTAGAAAATATTTCTGTTTTGTGGATATTTATCTCTGTTAATTATGTGGATAAGTGGATAACTATCCCTGCCGTATTTTTCAACTTATTCGCAAATAAGTGGAAAAATGTATTGTTTCCAGTGACAACCTACAGGCGCAATCTTCATTTTAAAATCTTTAGTTAAAAGATTGCGCCAAAGCTTGGAACGGAAACAATATTTCTTTCACTTTTCGAGTATAAGTTGAACGCTATTTAGCAATTTTCTGCTTAAATTAAGAACATAAATAAAAAACACCGTATGGTTTCGCTAATCCCATACGGTGTTTTTTATTGTTGACGATAGATTGATAAAATATTTCCATCTAAATCACAAATATCCACTCGCTACTTTGGATAATTGAGACTTTTCTCTTGGTTATATTATATACAAAATATACATCTTAGTATACACTAAATCCGAAGATTTTTAAACAGTTTTTTTAATTTTATAAGATAATTTTTGCTATTTCGACTGCAGACTTAGCATCTTTTGCGTAAAAATCAGCTCCTATTTCAGATGCATAGTCCTCTGTAAGCACTGCACCACCAACAAAAATCTTTACCTCGGGCATTTTTTCTTTTAATGCTTTTATAGTTTCTTCCATACTTTTTACAGTTGTAGTCATAAGTGCACTAAGTCCTACAAGTTTTATATTTTCTTCAACAGCTTTTTCCACAACTTTATCCACAGGAACATCTCTTCCTAAGTCGATAATTTCGTATCCGTAGTTTTCAAGCATTATTTTTACAATATTTTTACCTATATCGTGGATATCCCCTTCAACTGTAGCTAGGATAATCTTTCCTTTTGATACATCTTCTTTTTTATCTCCATTCTTACTGATTAAATTTTCTTTAATAACAGTAAGTGATGCCTTAACAGCTTCTGCAGATTGAATCATCTGTGGAAGGAATATTTCCCCTTTTTCAAATTTTTTCCCGACAACATCAAGTGCAGGAATTAATATCTCATCTAAAATATAATTCTCATCAGTATCCTTTAACATCTCTATTGTTTTACTTTTAGCCTCATCTTTAATTCCTTTTTCTACAAGATCAAATAAAGACATCTCTGAAGAACTAGTAGATGATTTTACATCTTTTTTATTGTCTACATCGCTATATCTTTCAACAAATTTTGTACATCCCTTGTCTATATTTCTAATAACCTTGTATGAAGTTATAGCTTCCATCATTCTTTCATTATTAGGATTTATAATGGCTAAATCAAGACCAGCATCTAAAGCTAAAGTTAAAAATGCAGAGTTTACTGCCTGTCTATTTGGAAGTCCAAACGAAATATTAGAAACCCCAAGAGTTGTATGCACTCCTAGTTTTTTAACTTCTTTCATAGCTTTTAAAGTTTCATACGCTGCTTCTTGCTGAGCCGAAACTGTAAGAGATAGACAATCTATATAAATATCCTCTCTTCTAATTCCAAATTCCTCAGCCCTTTTTATAATATTCTTAGCAATCTCCACTCTTTCCTCAGCTTTTTCAGGAATTCCTCTCTCATCAAGAGTAAGACCTACAACACAGGCTCCGTATTTTTTAACTAGAGGAAGAATAGCTTCTAGTGATTCGTCCTTTCCATTTACTGAGTTTACTATTGTTCTACCATTGCAATATCTAAGCCCAGCCTCTAAAGATTCAACAACTGATGAATCTATCTGAACAGGTGTATCTGTAACAGACTGCACCTCTTTTAAAATATCTACCATAGCTTTTCTTTCATCGATTCCAGGAAGTCCAGTATTTATCTCTAAAATATCTGCACCGCCATTTACCTGCTCTATAGCAAGTCTAACTGCGTAATCAGTATTTCCTGATTTTAAAGCTTCTTTAAATGCTTTTCTCCCAGTTGGATTTATTCTCTCTCCAACAACTCTAGGCTCATCAATTCTCACAACCTTAGATGGAGAACAAACCGCACTTACATATTCATTGTTTTTATCTCCAATTTCTACATTAGATAGATTATCAGAAATCTTCTTTATATATGAAGGATCTGTACCACAACATCCACCTATTATACTAGCTCCTGCCTCGATAAATTTCTTAACACCTTCCCAATACTCATCAGGACCTATATCATAAGTAGCCTGTCCATCGTGCATTGAAGGAAGTCCAGCATTTGCCTGTACCATAACAGGAATTTGTGCAACACTGCAAATCTTCTCAACTATTGGTAATAGCTGCACAGGACCAAGTGAACAGTTTACACCTATTGCATCTACTCCAAGTCCACCTATAGTATAGACCATACTTTCTGGAAGACATCCTGTAAAACTTCTTCCATCTTCATCAAATGTCATAGTTGCAAAAACTGGTAAATCAGAATTTTCCTTAGCTGCAAGGACAGCAGCTTTTATCTCAAGTAAATCCATCATTGTTTCAATTACTATAACATCTACTCCAGCTTTTACACCCCGCACAACCTCTCTTTTAAAAATCTCATATGCTCTATCAAAGCTCAAAGTCCCCATTGGCTCAAGCATCTCACCTATTGGACCAATATCTAATGCTACAAATTTTTCCTTATCTGAGCTAGACTCTTCTATTGCCTCTCTTGCTGTTTTAACGGCGTTATCTATTATCATCTCAACAGTATATCCTTCTGGAAGCTTTAGCTCATTACATCCAAAAGTACAAGTAAGAACTGTGTTCGTCCCAGCATCTAAATACTGTCTATGTATATCTCTTAAAATATCTGGATTTTTATATGCAAAAATCTCAGGATTTTCTCCCATTTTTAGTCCATTTCTCTGAAGCATAGTTCCCATTGCTCCATCAAACATTAAAACTTTTCCTGTCTTTAAATAATCTCTAATTTCCATAGCAAGCTCCCCCGCTTTCCCTTCTGTATATACAGTTGTTGTAGTTTGGGCACTCTAAACAACTTTTTTTACCTTTTTTAACTTTATTGTATTTATCAATATCATCATCTTTACTTGAATCATATATTCCAATAATTGCACTAACTGACTTTCTTGGAATCATAAGTCCGCTACTGCTTGTAGTAAGTCCTATTTTTTTCTGAGACTGCAGAATATTCAGAATTTCCTTTCCACACTCTAGTGGTAAGTCACCATATCCTGGACTATATCTCATAGTTATATATTTCCCAGATTTTTTAACTTCTTTTTCAATTATTTCCTGAACATAATCACAAGTCCGCTCTACAAATGTTGTAGCAGCAGAGTCCATTATTATACTTTTTGCAAGGTTTACATATTCAGCTTTTCTAGTTTCCATTTCTACCTTAGTTCCAATAGTGGCTGCAAAGAGAATACATTCATCGCAACCTCTAAGAAGTTTTGAAATATCTTTACTTTTTAAAACTAAATTTGTTCCCTCTACTTCAATTCTATCTTCAAAAAATTTAAGTGGATATCTTTCGTATACCGCTCTAGGAGTTATTATGGATCTAGTTTGCTCAATTGCTAAATCTATCTTCTCTGAAAAACTACTCTCTATCTCTTGGCCTTTATACCGGAGATATCTAAGAACTTCGGCTTTTTCAATAGATATCTCCGTATTTTTTAAATTCTTTACAATGCTCAATAGCTTAATCCTATTCTCCGTATATGTTTAAAGAGAATCCTTCATCTAAAGCTTTTTTAGCATATTCTTTTGCACCAAATAGAGATAAATCTCTGTAGTTTCCACATTCTACTGCTGTTGCAGCTGGTATTTCATCTGTAGTTAGTACCATTTCAAGAGCTTTTTCTAAACCTTCTTTAACGTATGCAGGTTCAACATCTCCCCACATTATTAGATAATAACCAGTTCTGCATCCCATTGGAGATAAGTCTATTATATCGTCCATAGTTTCTCTTAAATATGTAGCTAAAAGATGTTCTAATCCATGAAGTGCAGCTGTACCAAATGCTTCCACATTAGGCTGTAAAAATCTTAAGTCAAATTTTGTAACTTTGTCTCCGTTTTTACCGTCTAATACGCAACATTTTCTAACATAAGGTGCTTTAACTTTTGTGTGATCTAGTTTGAAGCTTTCTACTTTTTCCATTTCCTAATCCTCCTAAAAAATTTATCTTACAATTAAAAAGCTCTTCTTATCAAATCGACAAGAAGAGCAATCTTTTCATTCTATCTTATCGATGTCAGCAGGACCACCTTTAAATTTAGGTTGGTATCGGGATACGAGCTGACCCTCTGCCCCGATTCTTGATAAGTTTATTAAACTGATTTTTATTATATATTATATCCACTAAAATGTAAAGCAAGTTACATTTCTATTTTATATCTCATTTGTGTTTATCACTTATATTCCAAATTTGAATAAATTATATTTAATTAACTTCGATTCTATGGTATATTTAACTAGCTATATTAAAAAATCGATACGAGGAATGTGATATAAAATGGAAAAAGGAAAATTAGAAAGTTACAATATAGTATTTGCTGGATTTATGGGAGTCGGAAAGACAACTGTATCTTCACATCTTGCAAAATTGTTAAATAGAGAAGTAATTGAAACTGATACATATATAGTAGAAAAAGCGAGTATGGATATTCCATCTATTTTTGATAAATTTGGAGAAAACCACTTTAGAGATTTAGAATCTGAGTCAGTTGCAGAAATTTCTAAAAAACGTGGGGTTATTATATCTTGCGGTGGTGGAGCCGTTATTAGAGAAAAAAATGTTTTAGAATTAAAGGAAAGTGGTATAATAATCAGATTGACAGCTACTCCAAATACAGTACTTCAGAGAGTAAAGGATTCAAATGAAAGACCTATTCTAAATGGACATATGAATACTGAGTTTATCGCATCTTTAATGGAAAAAAGAGATAATTTCTACTCAAATGCAGCAGATATAACAATATCTACTGACGGAAAAACTGTAGATGAAGTTGCAAAAGAATGTATAGAAAAATCTGTATCATTTATAGAAAGTAAATAATTTTTAGTACAAATCATAAATTAAATTTTAGATAAGAGGACGGTGAAATAATGGCAAAAAATACATTACAAAATCTTTTAAGTAAATCAAGAAAAGCAATTCAGGACTTTAATCTTATACAGGATGGAGATAAGATAGCTATTGGATTATCAGGTGGTAAGGACAGTATGGCACTTCTTCACGTACTTAGTACATATAGAAGATTTTCTCCAGAAAAATTTGAACTAATGGCAATCTGCCTTCAGATGGGTGGCGCTGATAACTCATCACTTCATGAGTTATGTAAAGAATTAGATGTAGAATTCCACGAAATTCCTACAGATATAAAAGAAGTCGTTTTCGATGTTAGACAGGAAAAAAATCCATGCTCTCTTTGTGCAAAGATGAGAAGAGGTGCATTAAATGACTACGCAGTAAAATTTGGCTGCAACAAGGTCGCACTTGGTCATCATAAAGATGATGCCCTTGAAACATTCCTTATGTCTATGTTCTATGAAGGTAGAGTGAGTACATTCTCTCCAAAATCATACCTAGATAGAACAGGACTTACAGTTATCAGACCAATGGTCTATGTTGAAGAGTATTTAATCAAGAAAACTGCTGAAGAAATGGATTTCAAGATAGTTAAAAATCCTTGTCCAGCAGATGGTAATACTAAGAGACAATATATAAAAGAGCTTATAGCTAGACTTCAGGATGAGATGCCTGACTTTAAAAAGAATATGTTTATAGCAATGAACAATCCAGAACAGTGTTTCTTATGGGACAAAGAGAAACTAAAAGATGTTCATTTCAGTAGATAAATAAGAGGGGTAGGGAATAACTGCTATCCGCTCCACGGTTCCGACGCATCATAAAACATTTAAAGTTATGCGTCTCCAAGTGTCGCGGTATATCAGTTATTTCCATACCCCTTTAAATTTACATACTAATAAAAATCATTAATATAATAGCCTTTATAAATTAATCTATTCTTTCTATAGTAACCCCGCCTTTTTCTTTTGGGTTATTCATTTTTATTAGGTATCTTCCTTCTGCGCCGTTTACTACTTTGTTAGATATTGTTATTTCTTTAGCTTCATCTCTGTTTCCATTTTTGTATACTATTACTTTTGTGTCTTCACCGTTTTTTATTATCATTTCAGCCTGATCATTTTTTTCTAGTTCCATTATTCCCATAGCTTTTTCTACAATTTTTACTGCAGCTTTAGGCATATTTTCTTCGCTAAATACAGCATAACCATCTGAAACAGTTTCTTCTTCTCGTTTTATTCTTTCTACTGTAACTTCTCCTACAGCTTTTTCTCCTTCTACACTAACCTCATATATTCCATCCTCTGGCGCTTTAATTTCAAAAGATGATGTCCGTAAATTTTCCCCTTCGTATAGAGTTTCTCCGTCATCTTTTTTCACTATATCCATATTTAAAGTCCCACCGTCGTTTACAACATCTACTTCCAAAGTATCTCCTTTTTGCAATTTCAAATCCTGAGAGTCAGATCCGTTGAACATTTCATACTCTAAAATAAATTCTGAGTCATTGCCTGTTCTTTCACCGTCAAACTTTACATTACTTTTACAAGCTGTAGTTGAAAGCGCTGTTGCTATAATTAGTCCTGATATAAATACTTTTCTCATATTTAAGTCCTCCACAAAAGAATAATTTCTTATCTTGTAATTTAGTGTTTCTTCTTACTTTATATGATAATGCCTAATATCCTTATTTTCAATTAAAGTAATCTTAACTATCTCTTAATTTTTTCTAAAGTTTTTTATTTTAATAACTAAATTATTAATATAGTTTATATATAAAAAAGCAAGAGCAATAGCCAAATAATAGGTTATTCTCTTGCTTTTATTTTTTATTCAGTTCTCTCAATAGATTCTACAATAGAGATATTTCTCATCTCAACAAAAGGCAGATAAGAAACCAATGCTCCCAATACAACATTCATTAAAAATACTCCTGCAAATGTAATTGGATTGACCAAGAATTTTGGAGAAATCAAGAATTCTGCCATAGGACTATATATTCCCCAACATACTATCAGTGCGACAATTACTGAAATCACACCAGAATACAATCCATACATCAATCCTTCAGATAACACAATTTTTCTAAACATCTTATTATCTGCACCAACGGCTCTGATTATTCCAAACTCAGCTCTTCTCGAAACCATGCTATACTTGATATTATTCACTATATTTATAATACTGATTAAGAATAATATCCCTATAATCGCATTTATAAACATTTGCTTGTTTTCTTCCATAGCAGCTAGTGTCATTCTTTCCTCTGTTAAATCAGAAAATACATTTCCACTAGTTCTATTCGCTATAGCAAAGATTTGTTTTGCTACCTTTTCTCTATTTGCATCGTCTTTCATTTCTATATTTACAATCTGTGCATTTTTGTACCCAGAGAATTTTTCAAACTGCTTATTTGATAAAACTAAGTGCACAGAATCTGTATCTGGATAATACGCAGAATAATCCACAAGTTCATTTACAATACCCACAATTTTAAACTCTTTTGTGATATATTTCCCACCTGTGTCAGTCATTTTAAAATATTCCTCACTAGAAATACCATCTTCTCTAAAAGTAACCTTCAATTTATCCCCAATATCTACACCTACTGTGTACTTTCCATTATTCTTTGGAACCATTGCAATGGCTACTTCTTCATTGTTCATCTCTTTTAAATTCACATTCCCTTTAGCCAAAAGTTTATCCAATTTTTTAAGAAGAGTATTATTATATCCATATACACTAGATTTTAAAATCTTATCCCCATTTCCACAATCTACTAACAAGCCACCAAGAACATCTTTATTGTACGGCTCTTTATTTTTCTCTTTAAAATATTCCTTATCTAAAATCTGATTCTCTTTTAAAAACATCCTAGCATATAGACCTCTTATTTCATCGACATTTTCAACACCTTTTATACTTCTAATATCCTCTATATCCTTAGCCGAATATCCTGCATACATAGGTTTTGTCGGTTTCATACTTATCTTGAAATCTGTATTCACCCTTGATACCTCGTCTAGCTTCTTCTGCTGATCTTTCATCAAATCTGAGTAGAATGAAGAAGCTAAAAACATCACACTTCCAAGACACATAGAAATAAGAGTAATTGCAAATCCACTCTTGTTTCTAAGTACATTTTTCATAGCCATCTTTATCTCAATTGGGATAATTTTACTATAAGAAAGGCTATTATTTTTTCTTTTTCTACTCATTTTGTGATTTCTTTTCTTATCCACAGAAGATTTTATATTTCCTCTAATCTCATCAATTGGGGAAATTCTCTTTATTTTCCAAGCCAAAAGAACTACTATAAATACAATTATCAACAGAGATACAACCCCTGCAAATACCATTATTTCAATAGGTACGCTAATTGTCGACAATTCCACAGCAATTTCGGTAAATACATTTCCTGAAACCTTTTTAAGCAATACCGCTACTAAATATCCAACAGCTACACCTATTGGAAGGGAAACTAGCCATATTAAAAGAAGCTCTGTCAAAAGTAATTTGACTATATCTGATAATTTTCCACCTATTGCCCTAATCACACCGTACTCAGAAATTCTCTGTATTATAGATATGTTGAATACTCCGTATACAACTATTGCAAGTACAATAGCTGCTGCAATTGCCGAATAGATTAAGTTATAATCAATTTCTTCAAGCTGCCCCATTGCCTCTAATAGCATCCCATTTATTCCTATATGTTCCTCATCTACTCCTAAAGCATTAGAAATTGTATAAATATTTTTTAAAATATTTTTATCATCCTTAAATCTTACATAAGCATCTGTTTTTTCATTGCTCTTTTTTAAATCTCTATTTAGGAATATTTCCATAATTCCAGAAGATTTTTCTCTGGCTCTGTCCTTCAAAACTCCAGATACTACAAAAGTTTCCTTTTTCTTTCTTCCAAATAAATCTACAGTTACCTTTTGTCCTACTTCTTCTTTTACTTCAAGATTATCTAAAACCCATTTCTCTATAACTACTTCATTTGTCTTTTTAGGAAAATTACCTTTTATAAGCTCAGTATTTTGAAGTTCTAATAGTTCTCTATTTACGCTGACAATATTCATTAAATCATCACTATCAGGAGTAGATGAATCATAGTATGTTAAAAGACCAAGCTTCGATATATTCGGATTATTATTCTTTTTTGATTTAGAATTATCTTCATTTAATCCATTGACCTTAATATTCTCAATATCTTCAACTTGAGTATCATTCAAATCTCCATATCTTACAAAATAACTTCCTAATTCGTATTCAGTCTGTTTGATATTTTGTTCCTTTGCACTAAACGAAAGAGATCCCACTCCAACAATAAGTGCTATCCCAAGAACAATGCCTATCCCTATAGAAATAGACCTATTTTTATATTTTTTAATATAAGATTTTCCTGCCTTAAAATACCACATAGAAAAACCACCTTTCTTCAGATTATTTATTATCTTTAAATTATCATCTAAGAAATTTTAAAACAATATAATCTGTTTGAATGGTGGTTTTTACTGTATAAAAGCTATCTTATTATAAAACTGTAAAACTTTATTTCTTCATCTAACTGATAGAAATTATTTTTTATCGTTTCTTATTATTCTAAAAGGTATGTATGTAGATAGTATTCCTATTGCAATGCTTACAATTACAACTACTATATATAGTTTCCAATTTATAAACCATGTTGGACTTATTAAAATTTTCTTAAAGTATTTATAATATAACAAATACTGTCCTGCAAGTGATAATAATACAACTAATATACTTGATACTATCGAATATACCAAACCTTCATAAATAACCATATTCTTTAACTTTTTATTTGAAAGTCCTATTGCTTTTAATGTATCAAATTCAGATTTTCTTGATACAAGATTGTAACTTATATTATTAAATATATTGAAGAAGCTCATTATTAGCAATATTAACGTCATACCATTTAAAATCATATTTTTATATGATATATTTTTCTGTAAATTTTTTACTTCTTTAGACAAATTTCTTAAATTACAACCCACATTATTTTTTGTAATTTTATACAATTCATCTTCTATATTTTTTATATTAGCATCTTCTTTACAATCTATATTTACGAATTTATATTTATCTACACCTGTTATTTCTGAAAATACCTTATCTGAAGCAATTACATCTATACCTTCTCTTGAGAAATATACATTTTGGTTATATATTCTAGAAACTATCCCAGATACTGTTAATTCTTTTTCTATATACTCTATATTATCTGGAAACTTAATACTTTCTTCAGAACTAAGCATATTCTTAGGTATTTTTATCTTTATTTTATCTCCAACATTTATATCTACAACTTTATGACCACTTCCTTCTTTAGGTATTTTTAAAATTACATTATTTCCACTATTTAGCTCTTTAATATTTATTTTGCCTTCTATTAAAAAATTATCCAATTCTTTTAAATTTTTATTATTATATCCATAAAAACTTCCTTTTGAAGAGTATCGTCCATTACTTTCTGTTTTCATTAATCCTTCATATTTTTTATTAGATATAAAATCTTCTACAAACTTGAAATACTCAGGAAATGTTATTTTATTTTTATCTATATTATATATTGAAATATAGTTAGTTTTATATGGTTCAACTGTTTTTACTCCGTCTATTCCTTCTATTTTTTTAAGTTCATCAGCTGAAATACCTTTACTATAATCTACAGATGTTTGCTCTATTTTAAAATCAGAATTTATGTTTGTATTTATTTCTAACGACAATCTTGTATCTTCACTCTTTAAAGTCATTACAAAATCAGAAAGTATAAACATTGTTCCACCTAAAGCTATAGATATAACTGTAACTACAAATGTTTTTTTATTTACAAGTATATTATTTATAGCTATTACTTTTTCTACTGATAACTTTTTACCAGCTTTTAAATTGAATATAGATTTTTTTATCTTATTTTTACTATTATTCTTATTTATAGAATCAATAATCGGTATTTTATTTATTTTTTTTGAAACTATATAGCATAGTATTATTATCATAAGTATTATAAATATCAAAGACATTATAATCGGATTTTTACTTATTACTATATTAGCTATTTCAAAACTATTTTCCGCTATTGTACTACAAACATATACTCCAATAGCTTTTGATCCTACAACTCCTATCAATATTCCTAATGGTAAACTTATTAATGAAAGTATTAATAATTCATAAAATGTAAGTTTAAAAATCTGACTTTTATTTCCGCCAATTGCTCTTAACATTCCATACTCAGATAATCTTTGTACTATTGATATATTGTAAATGCTATAAACTATAAATATTAAAAATAGAATCATTATAGAAAATAATATTAAAAGTTTGTTATCATATTTTTCACTTTTAGCAATACTATTAATTAGCATTGTATTTCTTCTTACATCTTCTTTTTTTATACTATTTTTTTTGATTATATTATTTATTGTGCTATTTATTCCTTCTTCTGTATCTTCATTTACTTTCATATAGAGATTTACTTCTTTATTAGGATATACTTTTGCAAAAAATTCCATAATTCCTATAGACTTTTCATAAACTCTATCTGATATTATACCGACTACTGTAAAAGTTTCTTTTTTCTTTTTTCCATTTAAATCTAAACTTATTTTTTCTCCAACTTCACCTTCTAAACCTAAGTTTTGTAGTACCCATTTTTCTGCTGCTATTTCATTAGTATTTTGTGGCATCCTACCTGATATTAATTTTGATTTAGAAATATTTAAATAATTTTTATTTATTCCTGTAATATTTAATAATTGACCTTTATAATTTGAACCATCTTGTGGTTGTTCTATTGCCGTATATTCGACATTTTTTTCTTTATCTATATTTTTTATCGTTTCTTTATCTATATTTTTTATTTTTAGATGATAATTCCCTAGCTCATATCGTAATCCTTCAATATCTGCTTTTTCTACATTTTCATTTATCACTCCTGCACCTAATATTATAGCTATACCTATTGATATACTTAAAATTATTGACAATGAGCGACTTAAATTTTTCTTAATATATTGAAATGCTAATTTAAAGTGTAACATAAGAAAACCACCTTTCTACAAATCATACAATAGTTATAAAATTACTTAGATTGTGTCTTTGATATAATCTTTATAAATTATATTCTTACCCTTAAATTATCATCTAAGAAATTTTTAAACAATATAATCTGTTTTAATGGTGGTTTTTACTGTCTAAACAGCAATTGGTATCATAATCCTTACCTTAAAGCTGCTTTCATCGTAATCTATTTTCATATCTCCGTTGTACTTTTCTACACAACTTCTTACATTATCTATACCTATTCCATGAATAGACTTATCTTTTTTACTAGTCAAAATCTTACTTCCGTCTTTTTTAATCTCATTTTCCTTTGAATTTTCTACAATTAAAAGGCTAAAATTATTTACTATACTATTGCTGATTTTTATATATCTATCGCTATGTTCCACGTGTAAACACGCCTCTATTGCATTATCTAAAAGATTTGATAAAATCGTACAAAAATCCGCCATATCTAAAAAATCATACCTAGAAAAATCTACCTTACACTCAAAGTTTATCCCATACTCATCACACATGCTCTTTTTATTCTTCAATATAGAATCCGATATTATATGTCCTGTGTTAAACTCATTTCTTACAGATTCATATTTTTTTAAACTTCCCTCTATCTTTTGTATATACTCACCTGCTAGTTCAGAGTTTCCAGATTTATATAGCTCATCTATACAAATTATATGATTTTTTATATCGTGGTACATTTCCCTAACTTTTTGATTTTCTCTACTCGATGCTATGTAGTTCTTAACCTCTTTATCTACACTTTCTCTAAGTATTTTATTTTCGTTCTTTATCTTATAGTCTTTTACTATACTCTTCATTGTCATAATAATAAAAATATCTGATATAAGAATCATAAATATTATTAAAATTCCATACTCTAAATGATTTCCAACTCCCATTATGACTATCGATATCATTTTAAAAATTGCTATTATGATAAATGTATTCAAAATCAACAATAGTACGATTGGAATACTTATTTTCTCATCATTTTTTCTAGCATTTATAATATACTCATATATAATGACAGAAAAAACAGTTATTAAAATTGATATTACTAATGACTCATAATCAGTTAACCATGTAGCTCTTGTATTTACTACTATTCCATTTTCGATTATTACATTAATCTTTGTTGATAATTTATCTGCTATTTCTTTAATAAATAATTCTACAATTGCAAAAAACGATATTGTTTTTATAAACAATCTTTTTTTAGGTGTACTGTAGTTAATAATAGCATAAATCATGTATATAGCTGTATTTATCAAAAATACAAAACTATTTTGATTTAAGTATTCATAAAGTAAATACTGTAATAAAAATGTTATTACAAAAATACTTATCCAACCAAAAGCCTTAGATTTTTTTCTATCTTCAGTTAAATCCATATCCACTTTTAAAATTAGAAAATATATTACAAACTGAAAATAATTGTATATAATCCAAAAATTATGATGTCCTATATTAATCACCCCCACAGGATAATATTATTAACTACTTTATTTCATTACTTTTTCTATATAATCCATTACTCTTTCTTTCAACTCTTTTATCTTATCTCTGCTGATCATTACCTCATTTCCTGCAACTATAGCAGTTCTTCCTTTTATACTCTCAATCCTAGAAATATTTACAATATATCCTCTATGTACCCTAAAGAACGTCTCTCTATCTAGTTTTTCCTCCATACTTCCTATACTTTCATACACTCTGTACACATTTTTATCTATATGTACAAGAAGGTTTCTCCCATAAGTTTCTACAAAAAGTATACTCTCTGTAGGAACAACCACTGTCTTACCCGTATTCAAATCATTGATGACTATGCTGCTTTCTTTATTCTCATCAATTTCCTCTAAGCATTTACCAAAATGTTTACAAAAATCTTCATATCCTATTGGTTTTAGCAAATATCTAAATGCCTTAACCTCGTATCCATCAGCTAAAAAATCGGGAACTGCTGTGATAAATATTATCTGCAACTTTTTGTTCCACTCTCTAATTTTTCTAGCCACGTCCATTCCATTAATACCATCCATTTGAATATCTAAAAGAACTATATCCAAATTTTCTCTGTAGCTTTCATCTTTTTCAAATCTCTCTAAAAAACTCTCTCCATTCTCAAATTCTTCTACACTATACTTCTTTTGTTCTAAGAATTTTCCAAGAAACTCTTTTAATTTATCTCTATATATCTTTTCATCTTCACAAATTGCTATCGAAATCATTTCTATTCCTCAATTCTTCATAGTCTGTTTAATATAATAATATAATAAACAAAACTATCTTGCAAAACATATAAAAATTTAAAGTTAATTTACGCTATAATTTCTTTAAGTAACTTATTATTCAAAATAATAATAAATATGTATACTTAAAAATTATAGAAAAAGTTGCATATTTTTCTACTTTTGTTATACTGAATTAAACCAATGGTTTTATATATCTTAGGAAATTTTAATATTCGAGGTGATTATTATGACTAAAGATTCTAAGAATTTCAAATCGTTGTTTTTAAACATTTATGCTGCTATTTTCCCAATAATTATACTTTTCTTCTCATTCCTTTCTAAGAATGCGTTGGTAAAATATCAGCAAATGGAAGGTAATTCTTATATTTTCGTTGGGTTAGGGTACATGCTTTTCTTAATAGTATTTGTACTAGTTCTAACTACATTTAACAAGGATGTCAGTTTTATATCTGTAATAATAGGCATTCTTTTATCAGTTTTCTTTGCTACACCAAAATTCTTACCAGTTTCATTTATTAACCTATTTTATTCTAATATTTTTTTAGTGTTTAATAATATGATTGTAGCAATAGGAATGTATATAGCATATTTTATAAGTAAAAAAAGAAAATCTATATAGTATATTAATAAGATAATTTACATACAAAAGGACTTTCATTTAAACAACTTGTTTATCCGAAAGTCCTTTTATTTTTTATATTTTTACAGAATAAAAATAATCCCATCTTTGTAATTCTATATTTTTTCCTTTAAATCATTGTGCCAACTATATTTAATATATCCATCATTCTGCAGTCTTCCAACCACTATTCCACTAGCTATTCCTATTTTATGTGAAAATCCTTCAATTGCAATTTTACTAAAGTTGCCAGTTTTTACAAATAAATCGTAATCATCTTTAGGAATTAATATATCTCTTGCAAAGTCATCTGCTTCCTTTTCATCTTCTTCTGTTGTTCCATTAGTATTGTTAATATGACCTTTTATTATATGTCCCAATTCATGGAAAAGGCTGAACCAAAATATATCTGCATCCTTTCCTCTAGCTGTCATACCTATTATTATTTTTCTTTCTTCATAAAAAGTTGCTCCTTGTAAAAAGGATCCCATTAAGTTGGGTAGTATAACTAAAGCTATTCCACATTTACTAAGGACATCTGTAAGAATTTCTCCAACTTCAGTTGTTTTTCTCAATGTCAAATTCCTTATCTCTTCTATGCTATTTTCTAATTGCTTTATATTTATTGCCTCCACTTCTCTATCTCTGGCTTCTATTTTTGCCTTTTGTGCCATAGCTAAAAGGCAATAGTCACTCTTTTGAGTTATAGCTGTTCTTCTACATGCTATTTTATTTAATTGTGGATTACTTAAAATAGCAAGATTTGCAACTTCAAAATATTTTCTAAGTTCTATCACTTTTTCTGATTTTTCATCAACTTTTTCTATCCATCCATTCTTTACCATCTCATTATATGGAATTTTTTTAAGTATTTCAAAATCATTATCCATTTGATTTTCTTCTTTTATTTTTTCTATATCTTCTCTATATATTGCTTCAAGATTATTCCAAAATCTAGCTGGTATCCCCAAAACCATTTCCAATCTCATTGCAACTTCTGGTGTTAGTCTAACACTTCCTCGAATTAAATTACTTATATGTTTTTCAGACATTCCCATTCTAGCTGCAAATTCCTTTTGACTAAGCTCTCTATCTTCTAGCTGTTCTTTAATTGTTGCACCTGGTGGTATAGCTATTGTAGTTTTACTCTTTATTAACATCAAAATTACCTCCCCCTAACAAATTTAATGATAATCCACTATCTCTTTTATGCTTGCTATTTGAATTTCATCACCTTTCTTCTCAAAAATAAGCCTATATGGATGAACTAAATCAAGCGCATAATCAAAATTTGTACAAATTTTCTCTATCCCTTTATTCTTATATTCTACTTTCAATACATCACCTCATTTTGACTTTATTGATGTATTTTATATAGTTATTTTCAAGTCAATAATAACACAGTTATAATTAACCCGCAAGGTTAATTTTGTAATATTTAACAACTATAAATTACATCTTCAATAATATTATTTCTAAATATCTCTATCATTATTCAAAATAATATTATTAAAGAATCTTTAATTATATATTTTTTGCATAAAAAAAGAGGTACCTCGTAGTTTGAGATACCTCATTATTATTTATTTAATTATCTAGTAGCAAATTTTTCAGCTATTTTAACAACTAACTGAGAAGCTTTTACCATTGAGCTAACTACTAATAATTCGTTTTTACTGTGGAAGTTGATTCCACCACCGAATAAGTTAGGGCATGGTAATCCCATTTTAGATAATTTAGATCCATCAGTACCACCTCTTATAGGTATAACTACTGGTTCTACATCTAATTCTTTCATAGCTTCTGTAGCTATGTCAACTATATGCATAACTGGTTCTATTTCATCTCTCATGTTGTAGTACTGGTCATGTATTTCTACTGATACTCTACCATCGTATTTTTCAGTTATTTCAGCTATTTTAGCAGCGAAGAATTCTTTTCTTGCTTCGAATTTAGCTTTGTCATGGTCTCTTATTAAGTATATCATTTTAGCTCCATCAACGTTTCCGCTTAATTCATTTAAGTGATAGAATCCTTCATATCCTTCAGTAGTTTCTGGTCTTTCATCTTCTGGGAATAATTCCATAACTTTTCCTGCTATGTATAAAGCATTAACCATTTTGTTTTTAGCTGATCCTGGATGAACGTTTTTACCTTTTATAGATACAGTTGCTAAAGCTGCACTGAATGTTTCGAAGTTTAATTCACCTTCTGCTCCACCATCTAATGTATAAGCGTATTTAGCACCGAATTTTTCAACATCGAATTTATCTGCACCAGTTCCTATTTCTTCATCTGGAGTGAATCCGACTTTTATTTCACCGTGTTTTATTTCTGGATGGTTTACTAAGTATTCCATAGCTGTCATTATTGCTGCTATACCAGCTTTGTCATCCCCACCTAGTAATGTAGTACCATCAGTAACTATTATTTCTTCTCCTACAAATCTTTTTAATTCTGGAGTGTCTTCTACAGTAGTAACTATTCCTAGTTCTTCATTTAGAACTATGTCTTTTCCATCATAGTTTTCTATTATTCTAGGGTTTACATTTGTTCCTGAAACGTCTTCATTAGTATCCATGTGAGCTATGAATCCTATTGGATCAACACCTTCAGTATTTGCTGGTAATGTTGCCATTAGGTAGCAATGTTCGTCTAAAGAAACATCCTGTAATCCTATTTCTTTTAATTCTGCTTCTAATACTCTAGCTAAATCGAACTGTTTTTCAGTTGATGGACAAGTAGTACTTGATGAATCTGAAGTAGTATCGATTTTAACGTATCTTAATAATCTTTCTAAAACTTTTTCTTTCATAATTTTACACCTTCCGTTAAAAAAAATATAAATTTAAGGTTCGCAGATTATCTGTAGAAAACCTTTCTCCTTTAGTATAACAATAAATTCTTAGAAACTCAAACAAAAAAGCTGTTTTTTCCGAAAATTTTTATTATTTTTTTAAGTTTATCATTTCTATTTATTTTTATTATATAAATTTATATTTTATAGACTATACTACTTACTCATCAAAGCCTTTGAAAAAGATTATAAACAACGCCCAAATGAATAGTATTAACAACATACTTATCGCACTAAAAATTAATCCCATTTGTTCTGGATTTAAAAATATACCGTTCTTTACTATACTCTGTGGGATAAAATAAATTAACCCAGAAATGACTACCAAAACAATTACCTTAAACTGATTGATTTTGCCCATATAAATCTCTCCTTTTGAATAATATTCACTATTATTTACATACTATTCTAAACAAAAAAAATGAAGTTTCAATATATTTTAAATATTTGTAATTATTCTGTAATCCTTTCTGTATAATTTACAATATCATTACAATCCCTCTAAAATACTTACATTAAAACAAAAAAAATATATAATATAGAAAACAATATTTCTACCCCAATAAGGAGTGATTATTATGAAAAAATTTCTATCAATCTTACTAATAGTCCCACTTATATTTTCATTAGTTGCGTGCTCAAAACAAAACGAAGAACTATCAAAATGGGATTGCTCAGTATCATGTGCAGAGGAATCCACTGAAAACAACTATGTAGTTACATACAGCAATGAAAAAATTGTATCAAAAACAGGATTATTAACTATCCAAAACAGAAACGACTTTGACATAGCGGTTTCACTACATCAAACTTCTGGTGAAGAAGAAGAAAAAACTGTAGAAATAAAAGCTAACGGAGTAACAATATTACACAACATAGAAAAAAACAAAGAATACACACTTGGCTGCCACGCTGACGTAAAAGAAGGAACTGAAATAAAAATAATGGTTTATGATGGAGAAAACTCTGAACCATATCAAAACTAATAATTTAAAAAAAGAATATTAAAGGGGATGTCAGATTTTTTAATCGGTATCTCCTTTTTTAATTTGTTGGTATAATTATTATTTCGGTAAAAAGCAAAATATATAACTACTATTCTAGCGACACTTGGAGACGCATACCTTCGGTGTTTTTAGACATGCGTCGGAACCGTGGAGCAGATAGTAGTTATACTTTTGCTTTTGCTAAATACTAACTATATCAACATTAAAAAAGGGATGCCATAAAAATCTGACATCCCTAAATATTATTCTTCAATTTATTTTAAGAAACAATTTAATATCTGCTGTTCTGCTTCCTCTTCAGTTAAACCTAGAGTCATTAATTTTAATATCTGATCTCCAGCTATTTTACCTATTGCAGCTTCATGAACTAACATAGCATCTGGATGCTCTGCAGATATTTCTGGTATTGAACTTATCTTAGCATTTCCCATAAGTATTGAGTCACACTGAACATGTGCTGAACACTGGTTTTCACCTATTACTCTTGGGTTAAATACCTGAACAGAATTATCCTGACCAACAGTACGAGATATAACCTGAGCTGAAGAATCTTCTCCCTGAAGAACAACCTCCATATTAGACTCAGCAAACTGGTCGTCATGAGTTAATAGTCTTTCAAGAACAACTATTTTTGCATTTTTTCCTAAAGTTGCTTCAAGATCTCTCTTAGTAGAGTCAACTCCTCTTATCTGAACTGTTTCCATTTCGCAGTATGAATCTTCTTCCATTTCAACTATTGTCACAGGATTTAAGATTCTTTTTCCTCCGCCTTCAGTTCCTTCTCCGTAGTGTTTTTCAGTGTATTTTAATTTTGCTCCTTTTTTAAGAACAAATCTATGTATACCATCATGCTGACTATCATCACAACCACAGTTGTGTATACCACAACCAGCTATTATAGTAACTTCTGCATTTTCGCCTATTATAAAGTCGTTGTATACTTTATCGCTAAATCCAGACTGAGTAACTATTACTGGTATATGAACATCCTCTGGTTTAGAATTTGGTTTTACTATTATATCTATACCTGGTTTATCTGTTTTAGGTATTATATCTACGTCTTTAGTAGATCTTCTTTCTATACCTTCACCATTTTTTCTTATATTAAACGCCCCAAGAATTGGATTACCCATTCTCATATCGGCAACTTCTTTTAATAAATCTACATCAACTCTATCCATTGTAAACCGCCTTTCCCTGTATTTCACATACAGTTCCATTTACCTGGTTTAATATTTCAGGTAATATCTCATCTTTACTTCCACTAGTTTTTATTTTTCCATCTTCTAATACTATTATCTGGTCAGCAAGTTCTAGTATTCTTTCCTGATGAGATATTATTATTATAGTCTGGTCTTTTTCTTCGTGCATTTTCTGGAAACTTTCATTTAATTTACCAAAGCTCCATAAATCTATCCCAGCTTCTGGCTCGTCAAATATAGATACTTTTAAATCTCTTGCAAATAAAGTAGCTATTTCTATTCTTTTCATTTCCCCACCAGATAAAGAGTTATCCACTTCTCTAGTTAGGTATTCTTTTGAACATAGACCAACTGCTGCTAAATACTGGCAACAATCTTCTTTTGGAAGGTCTCCACCATGAGCTAATTTTAATAAATCTTCTACAGTCATACCTTTTATTCTAGGTGGCTGCTGGAATGCATATCCTATTCCCATTTTAGCTCTTTCTGTTATAGATTTTTCTGTTATATCTTCACCATCTAAAAGTATCTGTCCTTTTGATGCTTCTGATATACCCATTATAACTTTGGCAAGACTTGACTTACCTCCACCATTTGGACCAGTTATAACATACAGTTTTCCTTTTTCAAAATTAATGCTTAAATCATCTATTATATTGCGTTCTTCACCGTTTTCATCTACAACATTAAAGAACACATTCTTTAACTCTAGCATTCTCGTTCCTCCATTCATAAAATAAACCATCTATTTGGATAAGTTTTTAGTCTTTTTTTAAAAATAATTCTACATTATATATGTTATCAATATTATCTATTTTTATCAACAAAATAGAGTTCAAATAATCAAATTTTTCTTACTAAACATACTTTTTTCCTATATACGAAAAAACGGCTATCAATCAAATCTATAATTCGATAGATAACCGTCTAATTTCTTTATTTTTTCTTCTTTTTTTCTTACTCTTTTCTTGTTCTCTAATTCTTATAGCTTCTTTATCAGTTTTCGGAGCTCTTGCAGCGTCCTCTTTTTCTCTTTTCTTAACCTTATAATAGAAGTACCCTAAATCTCCCATAATAAGAGCTAAGTATACAAACGTAAATATTATAGAGTTTTTATTTAATTCAAAATTATAGCTTTTGTAGAATATAAGAACGTACACTGGTAGCGAGAATAAAATTCTCATTGCTGGATTCTCTCTCAAAATTTTTACCCCCTTAAAATCCTCTGAATATTTAAACTCTCCACTACATAGTATATAGCTTTTTTAACATAATATATAGTCCCTTTTTTCTTTATTATTTAATTTCAATTATTTTACTAATTTATTTAAATAAATTTCTAAGCTGTGAAGTTACTGTTGTATTAGAGCCTCCACCGACCTGTGAAATTTTTTCTACACTTTTCCCTAATAATGCTGATTTCTGTCCAGTAGATAGATTTTTTCCGGCTAATACTATTGGAGAATTTTTCTTAGCAGCGAATGCACCTACTGATAATCCATCTATTAATTTATCCTGTCCTTCTGATCCATCTTTAACTACAAAAATGTATTCAAAATTAGACTGATTGTAGAATTTCTTAATTATTTCAGCATTTGTTTCACTTCTATTTGCACCACTAACTCTTTCTGGATTTTTTAGAGAAGCTTCTACACCCTCTGGAACAGCTGCTTTCCCACCTATTATATAAGTTTTTTCTATTGCTGAGTCAGAAAGAATTTTTTCAGCACCTGGAGTTTCTCCTTTTTTATTAGATAGTATTATTGGTATATTTTTCTGTCCTGCTGCTGCACCAAAGCTTATTGCATCCGCAAGTCCACTTACACCATTAACAACAGCTACCTGGTCTATTGCAGCACCTTCTGATTTCATTTCATTTGCTATAGCTACACCAGTTGCATATCTATCATTTCCAGAAATTCTCTCTACAGAAATTCCCATACTTTCTATCTGTGATTGAACATTTTTAGATATTACCGATTCTCCACCTATTATATATACCTTGCCTACACCAAGTCTTTTTAACTCTTCTTTAGTAACATCTTTTAGGCTATTCTTTTCTGTTAGTAGTACTGGTGCATCTTTATATGCTGCAAGTGGTGTTGCAGCAAGTGCATCAACTATTGCGCCACCGTTAGAAATTATTGCAGTATTTGCACTGTTCCAACCTCTTTGACTTGTTTTAACCGCTGTTTCATATCTATTAGATCCTATTATATCATTTGGATTTATATTTTCTTTTGTAATAGCTTTTATAGCAAAATTCTTTTTATCGCTATTTCCTACATTAATATCTACAAAGCTTCCATTTAATAATTTGAAACTTTCACCCTTATTAGCATTAGCCTTAAACCAACTTACATTTCCTGTATTTCCATCTGTAAGTATTGTTGCCATTTTTTCATTTTGCATTTTTAATACTATTGCACCCTTTCCTAAAGGAATATGAACTGAGTTTACAGGAATAGTAACATATCCTGTTTCGTTTAATGTTCCAGATGCAAGTAATTTTAAATTATTGTTCTGAGGAATCCCATTCTTAACAGGAGCATAGTATATTTCGTATTTACTTCCTAAAGATGTATTTCCTACTGTTACACCTTCAATAGTTTCGTTGTGTCCATTGAAGTTAAATACATTCGCTATAACTATATTTTTTCCACCCATTTCAACATATCCGCCTTTTTCAAGCTGATATATCTTGTTTCCTTTTTTAGCTATATTTTTAATTGAGTAATTATCACCTGCATGAAGAAGTGTTTTATCTTCATAAGATACCCAGAAATATCCTCCCTCTGAGTTATAATTTCCCCAACTATTTTTAACTAGCCAAGCTCCATCGTGTTCAGGTTTAACTTTTCCTGTGAAGTTATCTCTGCTATAGCTATCATCCCAACCAACTACAGTAACAGCGTGGTTCTGACCTATATTGTAATCTACATAGTAAGCATTTTCATCCTTGCTTGTGTATTCAGAAAAGTTTCCATACCCAGATACTACGCCGCCGTATTTTGATATAGCATTTTTTATATCTGACTGATTATTTTTTATAAATATAGCGTCAGTTACATCGTAATCTATACCTTTTGCAGTATTCATATTTGAAGGTTTTGTGTTATGAGTATTATACTTTAATTCTGATTCAAGCTTTGGTCCGTCACCAGATGTAAAATATCCCATAGATAGAAGATTTGAAGTTCCTTCCTGATCTCCAACATTCCATCCATTTGTTCCGCCTTTTGCCCACCATCTCATATGTTCTTCTGATAAATCAGTTTGTCCATATCCGTTTGTGGCAAGATAAGACTCCATCCCTGCAATTCCTGCAAATGCCCAGCAAACCCCTAGATTTTCTTGGTCTTTAACTGCAGTATCTTTTCCTAATTGTCTAGGATCGTAATCTTTTGGAAGATATCTACTTTTTCTAGCTGCATTCCCAGAAACACGAGTTCCATCCACATCAAACGGCATCGGAACTCGCTCTGTATTATCTACTGTCCCATTCTCTACATCTTCAATATATTCTTTAAACTCTTCGTTTGGCTCTATTTGATTTATAGAAGTGTCTTTGTCATTTATTTTCAATCCAGTATCAGCAAATGCCATCGGAGTAGCACTTATTGCTATTGCAGTTGCTGTAATTACTGACATGGCTTTTTTATTCATAATATCCATCTCCTCCCATATATCTTAAATGTTTATCTTACCAATAATTGTTGTAAATTTAATTAAACAATGATTTATCTTATTTTTCATTATACATTATTTCACAAATCTGTTGGATAACTTTTTTATATATTAACAAAATAGTCATTATTTAAACTTAAATATTTCATAAGTGTAATACTTGAATTAACCATAATTCCTTGACTTTTATCAACTTTTAAAGTATTATTTGTGAGTATCTGTCTTTTAAAGACTATTAATTAAAACACTTTTTAAGAAAAATAATTTTTTCTTTAGACTTTTTTTCGATTTATGCAATGATTTTTTTTAGATTTGAAAATCATAATATAATTATAGAAAGTAATTACTTGATAGATATAATAATGAATTTATAATGGAGGTGATCGTTATGAGAAAAATATATATAGTTTCTACATATACAGGAACAGTGCTTGCCCATTTAATAAGGACGATCACTAGAAAACCATATTCTCATATTTCTATTTCACTTGACGATAGCTTAGATACAATGTACGCTTTTGGAAGAATCAATCCTAAGAATCCTCTAGTAGCTGGCTTTGTTGAGGAGGGAATAGATAAAGGTCTTTATGAAATAAAAAAGAATACTATATGTAGGGTATATTCTCTAGAGATAGATGACGATAAATACGAAAAACTTAAAGCTAATATAAATAAAATTAAATCTGTTAAATCTCTTTATAACTATGATTTACTTTCTTTAATAGCTATTCCACTTGGTCTAAGTAGGAGACCTGAGTTTGGGTATGTTTGCTCCACATTTGCAGCAGATATGCTTAGCAAAAGCGGAATTGCACTATTAAACAAGCCTTTTTATACTGTTCAGCCAAATGATTTCTACAATCTTAAAGGGTTGACACTTGAGTATGAAGGTTTACTTAGAGATTATAATAAATTTAGAGCTACATATAGCATTGATACAATTTAATTTAAATATAAGATGGTGCTGCTACAAAACATTATTTCTTTTGTGGCAGCACTTTTTTACTAATGACAATTCTTTACAAGTTTTGATAAAACGTATCTTTTCAAATAATTTGTGCTATATTAAAATAAAAAGGGAATTTTATCAAAGTTTATAATACTAATTTATATTTTGGTAATTATGTTCAGAAATATTTAATCTTTTTATTAGGAGGTTTTTAATGTCTAAAAAAATAAATGTTATTTTTAAAAATATATACACTGCAATCTTTCCTGGTATAGTTTTTATATTTTCGTATCTTTATAGAATTGCTCTAGATGCGTTTCAGAATATGGAAAGTAATTTCCATATTTTTATAGGAATATCGTATGCACTTTGCTTTTTATTATTTATATATATTATAGTTTTAAGCAATAAGTCGATAAATGTTGTATCAGTTATAATAGGAATATCGTTGGCAATCATTTTATTAATACCGTATATTATGCCATTTTCCATTATAAATAGCTCTTATGCAACACCTCTATTGATCTTTAATATGCTGTTTGTATGTCTTGCTGTTTATGTATTTTTCTTTGTGATTAGAAAATCTAACGGAGATTTCTAATAGTTTAAGTGCTAGTCAGAGAAATGTTGTTAGAAGCAAGGAAATCGGCATCGTTACTAGAGTTGGTGGAAACGGAAATGAAAGTGCCTTTGAAGAAGTAAAAGAGCTTCAGGGAATAAAACTATCCGAATTAAAACTACCTAGTAGTGCATTAGGTGATTGGTTTGTAGAATATAAAGGAATTGCTTCTGACTCCATAGAAGAAAATGATTACTATAGCTATATTTAGTACATATCCTTTATCTAGTGAAATATTAGGAGATATAGAAAATCTTCTTCCTGGAATGGAAGTGTAGAAAATTTGTATAATTTTTTAAATAAGATAATAAAAAGACTCTTATCTAAGCATATTGCTTTTATAAGAGTCTTTTTTTCTAAATCTTATTAGTATTTTTATTACAGAATTTATTAATTGCTACAAAGCAAACTAACATTACAAACATTATAATTGTAAACCTTACAAGCGAATATATTTTTAAAACTTCCTCTGTAGACATTATCGATAGTTTGTTATACATATTTAACTCAAACTTTGTTATATCAAATATAACCGTAAAATTATATATAAAGTGCATTAACCAAGTATACACAAAATTTTTTGTGTATAAATAAATAACAGATAAACCTAATCCTATAGGTATAACAAAAATTATTTTGTGCATTGGTGGGTGCAAACTTGCAAATGCAATCGTAGAAAATATTAAAAATATATACTTATTAAACCTATCATCCTTCATATTTTCCATAATATAAATATATATTGATCTTCTGAAAAACAATTCTTCAATGAAAGGTGCAAATATTATTGCTCCTATTAAAATATCAACTGTTAGCTCTATTGAAAATATTTCATCTATAGTTTTTTTCCCCATTAAAAAAGTTATTTCTTCAATACTTGTCAAAGCTATTCCTACTATAAACATCACAAATAAAGAATATGTAAAATTTCTTATAAAATTAATCTTTGATTTTTTTATATCCTCTTTAAATTTTTCAAAACTATAGCCAACTTGCAATATATATTTCGATACAAATACTAATGCTATTACTGTCACTAATGTTATTATATAATCAGAAGTTATTCCATCTTTATCATGGAAAATTGATGATGCTATAGATATTAAGAAAAATGTTATAAACATCAATATCATATTTATTACCAATAACCTCAATAAAAAATATATATTTTTCTTATTAAAGAACTCTTTCATATTCTGCTAACCCCCTTAGTATACACTATTTCCTTAATTTTCTGTATTTTTATGTTATAATCAATTTATAGTAAATACTTGACTTCATTATAACATTTTTATTATTTTTTTCAATAATTTATATAACACATATATATAAACTATTTATCAAAAAATATTCGTTTAATATTCACTATATATACATAGAATAATTTTATAAAATTTCGCTATTTTAAAATTATTTTATATGATATTATTTATGTAATAATTTTTTTATTTGGAGGTATACTTATGAAAAATGATTATTTGAGTCGAATTTTTAGAGTAGTATTTTTATTTGTTTCTATAGTAGTGTTTATTCTTCCCCTTACTGAAATAATTTTACAACAGGTACAACCTTGACTTTTAAAAAAATATAAAATAGAATAATTTTATTATATATAAAATAAATAGCGAGGCTAATATGCCTCGCTATTTGCAAGAAAAACTTTAAGAGGTTGGTTTTTCTTATATTTTAATATACTTAATTACTACTTTAATATTATTAGTTATTTAATTTTATCATATATAAAATTTGCCATTTCTTTACTACATTTCATATTACTCATTTTTATACAGATTTCTTCATTTGCCAAAGTTCTACATATAGATGCCATTAATTTTAAACCTTTTTTATTTACTTCTAACTTTGGATTTGCAAATAATATTATATTCTTCACAAAGAACTTTCCTGCATCATCCCACTTTATAGAATATTTTAATTTGCATACTATTATACAAGGAATATTTGCACCTTTTTCATAAGTAGCATGCGGTATAGCAAATTCATTTCCTATGGCAGTAGAGCCTAATGATTCCCTATAAAGTAGCTCCTCTAGAAATTTATTTTCTAATTCTATACAATTATTGTTATGTAATAACTTTGTTATTTCCTTAAACAGTTCTTCTTTCGATATATATTTTTCATTCAAATCAAAATTTAAAATTATACTTTCTTTCATTTTTTACTCCATAAATAAACTATCTATATTTTTATCTTTATATAAAGAATATGTCTTTATAATAGTATTTTTAATATAACTATCATTATTTGAATCAATAAATATTTCTATTTTTTTATTTTGTTTTCCTATAAAAACTTTATTTTTATTATTATTATTTTTATTTATATATATATTTAATCCATCTTTAAATTCAAATTTAGGTATATTATAATCATGTAATACTTCTTTTTTTAATACTTCATATTTACTAAACTCCTGTAAAATATTTTCTTTCACATTCCTGTTTTTATTATCATAATTCTTATCTACCATTTTCTTTATATTATTTATATCAGATTCAGTAAGCAAAGCTGAAACTATTATATGTTCTTTTCCTTTAAAATCAGTTTCTACCGTTGATATTATAAAATCCACATTTTTAACTGTCTCTTTATTTAATTTTCTTGAAGATATAATATCCACAATATTAATATTAGGAATGGTTTGTTTTAATTTACTAGCTAAAAATTGTGATGTTCCATAACCACTATGACAGACTATTAATACTTTTTTTATATCATTATTTCTTTCTATCGCAGCTTGGAAATATGTAGTCAAATAAGATATCTCATCATCACTTATGTTACTCATTTTATATTTTTCTGAAATTACAAAAACAACTATTTTTGTAAGAATAAAAATATCATTAAAATGATTTAAAATATCATCATATAAAGGATTCTTTATTTGTATATCATATATTAATCTATTCATCATAGGTTTTATATGCATTATTAATCCTTGTTTTAAAATATTATCCATTTTTAAATTTATATTTAATAATTCAGACATAAAATCAATCATTTCTGATGCTATTGATTCATATAATTCTTCATTTATATCCTCAAAGTCTATATCATTTTCAATCCTAGATGATACTATATATTTATATATATATGAAACTTCTTGATTATCCAAGAGTATTGAATATTCTTTCTCTATTTTTTTTATTAATTTTATAACCGCAATATATCTAAAGTCTTCTTTTATTATATTTGACTCTACATCGTCATGGACTTTTATTTTATTTCCTTCTTTTATTCTTCTTATACAAATAAGTATATGCGTTATTAAATTTATATAATATGGTTCGCAAATTTCACAGTTTAAATCTACTTCTAGTTCTTTTACTCTAGCCTCTATAAATCTAATAGACTCTATTCCAAAAACATTTGCTAGATCATCAAATGTTGATTTTTCAATTCTTGTTCTTTCATCTATATTGTAGTTTTCTTCATTTGATATACATTCTATTAAATTTGCTATACATTTTCTAATATCTACTTCACTTCCAGAGATATAGGTACCATTTAGAGTTCTATTTAAACGAATATTATTTTTTGATAAATATTCATCTTCTATATACTTTAAATCATTAACAATTGATGTTTTACTTACAAAATATTTTTCTGATAGTTTATTTATTGATGTTTTCATATCAGACTTTAATAATAAATCTCTTAATATCTCTATTCTTCTTTTTTCAACAGAAATATCTGCACTTTTATTAGACTTAATATTAATATTTAAACTATTTATAAATTCTATGTTTTCTTTAGCTTTAGAGTCTAAGCATATTCCTATCCCTCTTTTTTTACTTATACTCAGATTAAATTCAACTATATATTTATTTATTATTTTTAAATCATTTTGTAATGTTTTACTTGATACATTTAAACTTTTAGCAAAATAGTTTAATGGTTTATGTTCATCTTCTTTTAACATTAACTTAAGAAAATTTATTTGTCTCGGTATAAGTGGCTCCATAAAAATTCTCCTCTTTTCATTTTCATTTATTATATAATAAAACGGTGCTGTCACAAAATATTTCTTATTTATGCGACAGCACTATTTTGTTATATAATAAATACTACAGTTTTTTATATAGGTTTTTTATTGATGGATAAATTTCCTTATATTTACTGTATTTTTTCTCATATTTTTTTACTAAACTTTCTTCAGGCATAAAAATTTCAGATATCTTCACTATTTTATTCGTTGCTTCTTCTAAACTTGCAAATGCTCCACAGGAAACTGCTGCTAAAATAGCCCCTCCTAGTGATGCTCCTTCTTCATTTTCTATTATTTCTATATTCATATTAAGTACATTAGCTAAAATTTTTATCCAAAGCTTACTTTTAGCTCCACCACCACATATTTTAGTATTTGTAGGATTAACACCTAATTTTCTAGAAACTTCTATAATGTCTCTAAATGCAAAGCTAACTCCCTCTAATACAGCTAAGGTCATATCTTCTCTCTTGGTATTCATATTCATACCTATAAATACACCTCTTGCATTAGGATCATTGTATGGCGATCTTTCACCCATTAAATATGGTAAAAAATAAACTTCATTTTCTGCTAAATCTTTAATTTTTTCTTGTTCTTTTTTATATTCTTTTGTTTTTAATATTTCATCATTCCACCATTTATTGCACGATGCTGCACTAAGCATACACCCCAATAAATGATAATTTCCATCTGCATGATCAAAAGAATGTATAGAGTTGTTTTCATCTTCAATAAACTTGTCACTTGATATAAATACAGTTCCTGATGTTCCTAAAGATAAGTTACAGTTTCCATTTCCTATAGTTCCTGTACCTATAGCAGCTGCAGCATTATCACTTGCTCCTGCAACTATTTTTACTTTTGTATTAATTCCGAGTTCTTCCATTAAATCTTTATTTAAATTTCCAACAACTTCATAACTTTCATATATATTAGGAAGTTGTTCTCTTTTTATTCCACAAATATCAATCATCTCTTTTGACCAACATCTATTTTTTACGTCAAATATTAAAGTACCTGAAGCATCCGATACATCAGTAGAATGTACACCAGTAAATTTATACACTAAATAATCTTTAGGTAACATTATCTTCGATATTTTTTTAAATTTATCAACTTCATTATTTTTCATCCATAATAATTTTGATGCTGTAAATCCAGTAAATGAAATATTGCCAGTATTCTTAGATAAAAAATCCTTTCCAATTACTTCATTTAAATATTCGTTTTCTTTTATTGTTCTATTATCGTTCCATAGTATTGCTGGTCTTATAACACAATCTTTTTCGTCTAAAACAACTAACCCATGCATTTGACCACCAATTCCTATGCCTTCAATTTTTTCTTTACTAATATTAATTATTAGTTCTTTTAATCCTATTAAAGTCTGTTTATACCAGTCTTCAGGATTTTGCTCTGACCAACCTGGATGTGGAAATGAAATTGGATAGTCTTTTGAAACTCGTTTTAAGATATTTCCATCTTTATCCATTAATAGCATTTTTACAGAAGATGTTCCTAAGTCTATTCCTATATAATACATTTTTTACTCCTTTTTAGCTAAATATATTATTTAGCTATTTTTATATAATTTTTGTAATCTGCGAATATTAAATGTTTTACTTCCTCATCTTCTTCTACCTGAGGTATTCTGTCATTAGATTCATAGAAACAGTTATCTACATTATCATCATTAGTTGTAGATACTTCAAATAATAATACATCTCCTGTTCCTGGAACACCTCTCCACATATGATATTGATATGGTAATAGTGTTATACTCTGACCAGGTTCTAAAATAACCTTTCCTCCAGCAGGAATAGTAACTTTTTTACCATCTATAGTAACAGTTATATCTTCACTAGAAAATTCTTCATTTTTATCAGACTGCCATATAGTTAGCTCTAAATCTCCGCCACCTCTGTTTATTATATCTTCTGTTTTGCTCCAATGGAAATGATACGGTAATATCTGCCCATCTCTTACATATAATAATTTTTCACAGTATGGCTTTGGATATTTTTCTTTGTTATTAAAACTTCCATTTCTAAAAACAAATACTGTTAATCCTTTTTCTAAAAAGTTTCCAGACCCAAAGTCTGTTACATCCCAACCTAACATATTATCAACTAACTCTATCTCTGATTCATCTATATTTCTCCATTCTTCTGGAGTATAATATGCAAATTTAGGTAGTGGTAACTTAAAATCATCTAATCTTCCTATTACATAATCTATCGCATTATTTATTTCTGATCTTTTCATAGCTATTCTCCTAGTCATTAAAAATTATCTTTTTTATATGAATTTATTTCATTTTGATTCGTAAGCAACTCTATTTCTAGTTTAAATTCTTTTTTTTCTCTGGCTTTTATTATTTTAAGCCTTCCCTCTTGTCTTTCTATACTTCTACCATTTACAAAAGCATTGCCTGGTTCTATGCCCGCAACATAATTTCCTAAATTTGTAAATTTCCATTGATTAAAACAATCTAACTCTTCTTTATTAAATTTCAAACCTATACCTAATCCTAATTCTTCATTTACGATTACGGCAGAAGAAATACCATTTTTATCATTTAATTTATGATAATATACTATATCCTTATATCCTTTTGTAGGTTTACAATACTCATAATATTTTTCATTTTGTTCTTCAGCATCTTTATCTCTAGGAGTTACAGTTTCTGAGTTTGTAATTAATCTAGAACATTCATCTATTATTGGATGCCCTATATTGAAGTGATATAAAATCATCATCTCTTGATCTTCAAACCCTAAATTTTCAACGGTATCAGTTATTAATATTTTATTTGTTCCAGCTTCAATAGATATCGTTCTATTTAACTCTAAGTTATAATGTAAAGCCTTTGATTCTCTTATTTTGCCTGATATTTCAAAAAATAACTTATCGTCTTTCCAATCCTCTACTATATTTACTCTTTCTGCTGGTATATTCGATATTCTTCCATGTAGTGGTAATATTTCTCCATTATCAACTTCATTTTTACCAGTTGACTTTAATCCACATGTAACTAACAAACCTCCACCAAAATTTCTTAACCATCCATCTGAAAATATTTCATAATAACTAGGATGAACCTCTCTATTATATCCCTGGTATGATATTGGAATAGAATTATAACTACATCTCCCTAAATCCATACCTCTTGTTGCATTTATCTCAAAAATTAAACCTGTCCCAGTTGTGACTTCAATTATATCACAATCTTTTGATTTCCCTTCTGATAAAGTATATCTACGAATACCCGCAATTGCGCTGAAATCTCCAAAATAAGAATATAATTCTTCTTTTGTATATTCTCTATTATTAATTTTTATAGACATAAACTCACCTTCATTAATATTTATAATTGCAAAAATACAAATGGTTAAATTTTAACCATTTGTATTCTGCCTATATTAGAATTCTGTAAATGATAAATCATCTAAATCTATTTCTTCACTTTTAACTTCTACTTTTTCTTCAGTTGGTTTATGTTTTAAGAATTGTAGTGCTATAGCAAATACAATAGAACCAACTAATAATGCTAATAACCATGCAAATGGTTTATTTAGACCTGGCAATGCTAAGAATCCTCCTGATGGAACCTTAGATTCTACACCAAAGAATCCTATAAGCGCTCCACTTGTTCCTGCACCTAATGCTGTACAAATAGTTATTCTTAATAAATCATTTAATATTATTGGGAAAGATCCTTCTGTTATCTGGAAACAACCCATAACAAATGCAGATTTTAAAGCATTAACTTCTTCATTTGAGAATAATACTTTTCCCGTAATTCTAGAAATAAAATATCCTATTGTTAGTCCAAATGGAGCTATCATACTAGCCTGTATTAAATTCGCTATCGGTCCACCCATACCTTCTGATAACAGAGCCGCTGCAAAAGTAAATACAACCTTATTTATTGGTCCACCATAGTCAACTGCAGATAATATTCCAACAACAACTCCAAATAGAACTGCTAGGCTAGGATTACTCTGCATTGTTATTAACATATTTGTTACGCCTTCTGTTAACCAAGTTATTGGTACACCTATTATATACTGCATTAGTACACCTACTATTAAAGATACTAATAATGGTAATATTAACTGAGGTAATAATCCCTGAACCCATTTAGGAACTTTTATCACTTTTAATAACCATTTTGTTAGGTAACCTACTAAGAAACCACTTACTAATCCACCTAGGAAGCCATATCCATCAACTTTACAAAGTAAACCTAGTATTACACCAGGAGCTATACCAGCTTTATCAGCTATTGAATAAGCTATTCCTGTAGATATAATTATTGGTATAAAACCTAATGATGTTCCACCTAATGTTGTAAGTAAATCTGGAACTGATATACTAGAGTTTAGAACATCTACCCCTTGACCTCCAAATATATTACCTATAACCATTAACATCCCAGATGCTGCAACAAATGGAATCATATATGCTATTGCAGTCATCATATGTTTTTTCAACTGTAAATTTTTCATCTTAATCTCCATCCTCAATTTTACTTAAATTTTAAGCAAGCATTGTTTCTATCTTTTCTATTAATTTATCTGATGCATGAACTACTGTTTTAGTAGGTACTTCTATAACTTTTTTCCCTTTAAAACGTTCTTTCCCTGATATACTAACATCTATTGCTAATACAACTACATCTGCTTCTTTTATTTCTTCTTCAGTAAGAGGATTTTCCTGTCCTATAACACCCTGTGTTTCAACATTTATTTTATGACCTCTTTTTTCTGCAGCATTTATTAACTTTTCCTGTGCTAAATATGTATGAGCAATTCCAGCTACACAAGCACAAACGCCAACTATTTTCATAAGCCCCTCCTGTAAAAAACATTTAAGTTATTATCTAAAACATTCTTTTAACTCTTTCTCATCTTTTGCATTTCTTAGAGATTCAATCACTTCATCTCTTCCTAATTTTCTAGCTACACTTGCTAGTAATTTAAGATGTTCTTTTGCTGATTCTATATCATCCTGTACAGCAAATAATATGATTACATTAACGCCTTTTCCGTCAAAACTTTCCCATTCTATAGAATCTTTTAGTTTACAAATAGAAACAGTATTTTTTATAACACTGCTACTTTTTCCATGAGGAATAGCAACACCATTTCCTATTCCAGTTTCACCTAGTTCTTCTCTTTTTAAAACATCAAGTTTAAAACTATCAATATCAGAAATATATTTTTCTTTATATAATAATTCACATACCTTTGTAATTGCTTCTTCTTTATCTTTTGCTTCTAAATCAACTTTCAATAGTCGATCATCTATGACATTTATTATTTCCATTTTTCTACCTCTTTATTTTTTATAATGAGTAGTATTTAAGTTTATCATTAGAATTAAATAATCTTATTTTATGAACAACTGTTTCATTCATCTTTTCTATACATGCAGGGAATATATCTAATGGTTCTCTTAATTTTTTATTTTCTAATACTACTCTGCATTCTTTAAAGAAAGCATCTTTTATATCTGATGATATATTTATTTTATTAACACCTCTTTTTACTGCTTCTGCTATTTCACTATCTGGATTTGCTGAGCCACCATGTAATACTAATGGTATTGAAACGCTAGATTTTATTTCGCTAAGTAAATCAAGTTTTAAATGTGGTTCAAAGCCTTCTGGATATATACCATGAGCAGTTCCTATAGCAATCGCTAAGCAATCACAACCTGTTTCTTCAACAAACTTAACCGCATCTTCTGGTTTAGTATATATAATTTCTTCAGTTCCACCTTCACTATCTCCATCAGTTGTTCCTATTGTTCCTAATTCAGCTTCAACTGATATATTTAAAGGATGCGCTATTTCAATTACTTTTTTTGTTAATTCTATATTTTCTTCTATTGTTGATGTACTAGCATCTATCATAACTGATGTAAATCCATCTCTTACAGCTCTATTTATCTGTTCTATTGTTGAACCATGATCTAAATGTAGTACTACAGGAATGTTTGTCTTATTTGCAACATCTTTAACCATTTCAACAAAGCTATCACCTGTAAATTCAAGTTCATTTGGGTGTATTGCTATTATAACTGGAGATTTTTCTTCCTCACAAGATTTTATAACACCTTTTAACATACTCTCAGAAGATATGTTAAACGCTGGTACAGCGAAGTTATTTTCATTTGCTACTTTTAATAATTTTGACATATTCATTAACATAATAAATACCACCTTTTCTTTTTATTATTTTTTCTATATTTATAATAACAATAAATAAGCATTCTAAAAATAACAATCGTTTTCCTATTCATAAAGGAAGTCATAGTATACTCATTTTTCCTTTTGTTGTTAAGGAAATTTTGTTATACCCATAGAATTTCATAACAATAAAAAATACCGTGAAAAATAAAAATTATTTTTCACGGTATTTTTATTCACTATAAAATTACTATAATTACAATAAAACTTTTTCCAAATATGTAGCCACGCCGTCATTTTTCATTGAGTCAGTAAATTCAGCTGACACTTTTTTTAATTCTGCAACAGCATTTCCCATAGCAACTCCATGTCCAACAGTCTGTATCATTTCTATATCATTTCTACCATCTCCAAAGGCATATGAATTTTCAAGTAATATTTTTTCAAATTCAATAGCTTTTAAAACTCCTTTACTTTTAGAATTTTTAACTGGATATAATTCATAAACTTCACCAGGATAATTTTTAAAACAATTAAAATTATCTTTATTCAATGATTCACAATACTTACATCCTTCTTCATTTGATGGAAACATTTCTATTTTTAGAGTATCTACGTCATCTATATTAAATTCAAACTTAAGAAAATCTCTACTTATATCATAAATTTTATAATAATTTTTAATTTTATCAAATCCTTCTTTTAAATAACTATATTTAGGACCTTGTAAGCAATAATCTATATTTAATTTCTCACAATTTAAAACTATATCTTTTACAAATTCTTTATCTATAGAACTTAAGAATTTAGTTTCATTATTTATTAAAACTTGTCCTCCATTTACCAATATAAAACCATCAAATCCAAAATTTAATAGTTCCTTATTTAGAAATGCATGAGGTCTTCCACTTGCTATAAATGCTTTATTACCAGCTTTCTGAAAATCTTTTATAGCTTTTTTTACTCTATCACTCATATCCATAATTCTATTTGTGCAATCTATCAAAGTTCCATCAACATCAAAAAATGCTATTTTTTTCATTTTTCTCTCCTTTAACAAAATATTATTCAAACCTTTTCCTATTTTGTATAAACTAAAAGCAGCCTGTAAAATACAGACTGCTTTTTATGTTAATCAATCATTATCAATCAATTATTATTTGTTTGATTCTTCTACTGCAACTGCTACCGCAACTGTTGCACCAACCATTGGGTTGTTACCCATTCCTATAAGACCCATCATTTCAACGTGAGCTGGAACTGATGAAGATCCTGCGAACTGAGCATCAGAATGCATTCTTCCCATAGTATCTGTCATACCGTAAGAAGCTGGTCCTGCTCCCATGTTGTCTGGGTGAAGAGTTCTACCTGTTCCACCACCTGAAGCAACTGAGAAGTATTTTTTACCCTGTTCTATACATTCTTTTTTGTATGTTCCTGCAACTGGATGCTGGAATCTTGTTGGGTTAGTTGAGTTACCTGTTATAGATACGTCAACACCTTCATGATGCATTATAGCAACACCTTCTCTAACGTCATCAGAACCGTAGCATTTAACTTTAGCTCTGTCTCCGTTTGAGAATGGAGTTTCTTTTACTATTGTTAATTCACTTGTGTAGTAGTCAAATTCAGTCTGAACATAAGTGAATCCGTTTATTCTAGATATTATGTAAGCAGCGTCTTTTCCAAGACCGTTTAATATAACTCTTAGAGGTTTTTTTCTAACTTTGTTAGCTTTTTCAGCTATTTTTATAGCACCTTCTGCTGCTGCGAAACTTTCGTGTCCAGCTAGGAATGCGAAACATTCAGTTTCTTCTCTTAATAACATTCCACCTAAGTTACCATGTCCTAAACCAACTTTTCTGTTGTCAGCAACAGAACCTGGTATACAGAATGCCTGAAGTCCTTCACCTATAGCTTCAGCTGCATCTGCTGCTTTTGTACATCCTTTTTTAAGAGCTATTGCAGCACCTAAAGTGTATGCCCAACCTGCATTTTCGAATGCTATAGCCTGAGTTTCTTTTACTATTTCATATGGATCAAATCCTTTGCTTTTGCAAAGTTCTCTACAATCTTCTAAAGTTCCTAATTCGTATTTTTCTAGAACTGGAGTTATCTGGTTTATTCTTCTTTCATAACTTTCAAATAATGCCATTATTTTCACCTTCCTTATAGATATTATTCGTGTCTTGGGTCTACGTATTTAACAGCGTCGTTAAATCTTCCGTAAGTAGCTTTTGCAGCTTCCATAGCTTCGTTAGCGTCTTTTCCGCCTTTTATCATTTCCATCATTCTTCCTAGGTTAACGAATTCGTATCCTATTATTTCGTCGTTTTCGTCAAGACCTACTCTTGTTACATAACCTTCAGCCATTTCAAGGTATCTTGGTCCTTTAGCTAATGTTCCGTACATAGTACCAACCTGGCTTCTTAGACCTTTTCCTAAATCCTCAAGACCTGCACCTACTGGAAGTCCACCTTCAGAGAAAGCAGTCTGGCTTCTTCCGTATACTATCTGTAAGAATATTTCTCTCATTGCAGTATTTATAGCATCACATACAAGGTCAGTATTTAATGCTTCTAATATAGTTTTTCCTGGTAATATTTCAGATGCCATAGCTGCTGAATGAGTCATTCCTGAACATCCTATTGTTTCAACTAATGCTTCCTGTATTATACCATCTTTAACGTTTAGAGTTAATTTACAAGCACCCTGCTGTGGAGCACACCAACCTATACCGTGAGTTAATCCGCTTATATCAGTTACTTCTTTAACTTTTACCCATTTTCCTTCTTCTGGAATTGGAGCTGGACCGTGGTTTGGTCCTTTTTTTATTGTACACATGTTGTTTACTTCTGCTGAATAAATCATAAGACTTTCCTCCTTATTTTTAAATTTTTTTATTCAGATAATTATATATTATTTTAACCTATATTATATGCGTTTAAAAAATATCAATAGCTACACTAAAAATTTTTTCATTTCCTTTTTATCCCCTGCTATGTCTAGTTTTTTAAACGTCTTTCATGATTAATATTATCACAAAATACAGCTTTTAAAAAGCATAATTTTTAACAGAATATTAAAATTTAGCCACTTTTTCGCTTTATTTTTTAGATTTTAACCTCATTATTGAAATCAAAAAACACTCAAAAAGACATCTAACCTTTGAAGATAAAGTTTTCCTATAGCGCTATTTTTTTATATCTATATACTTTTTTACAATAACTCTATTCAAAAATTTTTTTATATTTTTGTAAAAAAAAGATAGCTCCAATTTGGAACTACCTTCTTTTGTGTTAGGGTTTATATGAAAAGCAGCATCTATCTTCTACATTTATAATAGATATTTATTTTGATTAGTCTTCATCGCAATCGTCGAAGTCATCTTGGTCGTCGTGATCATGTTTATTATCATCATATTTATCATCATGGTCATCGTCGTATCTATCATCGTCATCATCACAATCATCTTTGTCGTCATATCTATCGTCATCGTACTTATCATCATAATCATATTTATCATCATCGTATATTACGTCATTATTTGGTTTGTTTTGGCTATTATTCTGATTACTGTTCTGATCGTTATTTTGATTACCCTGATTATTAGAATTATTATTCTGATTTACTACGTATTCTTTGTCAAAATCAGTTATATTTCCATTTAATGAATCTACTTCTATTTCATATACTTCATTTCCATTTTTAACTATAGCTTTATACTCTCTATCTCTTTCATCTAAGTATATTTTTTCTATTTTTCCATTAGGTATTTTATTAAGCATTATTTTTTCAGCATCTGCCTGAGATATTGTTTTTCCACCTTCCTGAGTTGCTGCAAATGATAGTCCACTTATTAATAAAACTCCTGCTAATCCTAATACTAAACTTCTCTTTGTCATTTTCTTTTCCTCCCTTTGCATTTATAGAATATTCTATGTAAGTTTGCTTTCTTTTTTCTTTTCACTATACAATACAGAGGGAGGTTTTATTTTGGGGAAGTTTTTGAGATATTTTTTAAAATTTTTATTTTATTTTTTTATTTTGAAGTTCATACCACCTATTTGGATTATATTTTTCCCATTTAATATACTATTATCCGTGTTTTCAGATACAAGTACTATTCCATCTTCTTTTGCTAAATTTGAACTAGTAAGTGCATCTACAAGAGTTCTTCCATTTGCTATATAAAGTTTACTTTTATTTTTATAAAATCTAGCTATAACTTTTCTGTTTGTTTCATATCTATCTTTTCCAGATATTCTTGTTGCTGATAATTCTTTTACTATACTATTATCTACAACAGCTTCTCCACCTATTACATAATACTCTACATCTTTTTTATCTACTTCAATATTTTTCCCATTTGTCAAAATTATCGGTGCTTTATATTTTGCAGCTAGAGGTGATGCTGACATAGCATCTGCCTCACCTTTATATCCATTTACAACAAATGCTTTTGAGTACTCTTTTATCTCTCTTGCTACTGCTTTAGACGTTTCTACTCTATCTTTTCCTGCTAATCTTTCTATAGATTTTATATTTTTTATGTTTTTTAGTTCGGCTTCAGCATTTTCGCTTATAGCGTTATTTCCACCTATTATATATACTTTATCTACGTTTTTTAATTTTTCTAAAGTACTCTGAGGAATACTATCTTTTTTAACTAGAAGTATTGGAGCTTTTTCTTTTCCAGATAAACCTGCTGCTGATAGTCCGTCTGACATACTATTTTCTGCATTTACTAATATCGCTTTGTTGTATTTACCTAAGTTAGTAGCTACCTTAGCTGCAGTATCGTATCTATCTTTTCCAAATATCTTTTGACTCTCAAAATTTACCTTCTCATCTTTTACTTCTTTTTCTATTTCTTTATCTTTATCAATCTTATTTTCTTCTTTAGTTCCTTCTTCAAACTTATCCTCATCTATTTCCATATCGTTTGATTTTTTATCTTGATCCTCATTCTGCACTAATTTTATTTCATTTGAATTATTTTCAGAGATAAAATGTCTTTCTATATTTTCTCCATTAGCATATAGATTTATACGATTTTTATTTCCAATTAAATTTGAAATATCTGTAGTACTTATATTTTCGTGGACGTATATATTCAATTCATCATCATTTGAGAATAAGTAGTTATCGCCAAATATCATATTTCCAACTATTCCAGCTGAATACCCTTTTACACCACCACTTATTTTACTTGCTGTATTAGTATTGATAGAAACATCCGCTGTATTGTAGATTTGACCAACTATTCCTCCTACTACTCCTCTATCATGGTTAGATATTACATCCGCACTATTTTTATTCTCTTTTACTGATATTTTACCTATTTTCCGTTCATCGCCATGGTTGTTGTAGCTTATCAATCCAATTATTCCACCAGCAAATCTATCTGCTGTTACAGTAGTACTATTTTTATTCAAAAATACATCTCCGTATGTTGTCTGTATTCCTACTATTCCACCAGATATAACTGAGTTTGACTCTTTTACATTTTCTGGAGGTATATTTTCATTTTCAAAAACATTAGCTGATGAAAATCCTACTATCCCACCAGTTACACTAGCTTTTTCATTTTCCTTAGTAATTCCATAAGAGCCGATATTTGCATTGTTTATATTATTATTTATATCTATATTAGAGTCTATATAGTATGCTTTTCCAACTATTCCACCTAATATCGCTTCATTTTGATTTGTATTGACATCTACTTCATTTTTGTTGTTGTAAATATTTCCTGAATTAACCGCCATACCTACAATTGCTGCTCCACTTCCGATTGAAATATTTCCACTTTTTACAGTTACATCATGTACATCACTTTCTCCAAGTGACACACCTACTGCTGTTCCTGTAATAGTCTGTAGTTTTTGTGAACTCTGCTCTAAATCTTTTATATCTATATTTACATCTGTAAATACTAAATTCCCAACTTTTGCATTTCTTATCGCTCCAAATAAGCCTAAAGTATTTGAATTAGCATATATATTTTTTAGTCTTAACCAAGAAATTTCGCATCCATTTCCGTCAAATTCTCCCTTAAAACTTCTTTCACTTTCAGAAGAATTTTTTCCATTATGTATATCTATTCTAGCCTTTCCTATTGGAGTCCACTCTCCAGAAAGTTCTATTTTTTCTATTTCTTTAGGTATAACTACTTTTTTGCCAACAAAATCTTTTCCAGAATTTACCATTTCTGCAAATTTTCTAAGATCTAATTCACTCCTTATTTCAAATGATGAACTTTCCTCGTAATCATCACCAAAATCTGAAGTATCCGTCTTGCTTTCTACTATTTCATCGATATTGCCTATTTCCATTGCATTTACTTGAGTTATAGGCACAATAGTCATTCCAAATGCCATAATAACTGCCACTAATTTGTTTTTATTTTTTCTCATATCTCTACCACCTCATCGAATAGTTTTAAATTGTTTTAACTTTTAAAGCTATTAAATTTTTCTACTCCCGGGATTTCCTTTTTATTTAGAGATAACTGCAATTTTCCCTTACAGTCTCTCTATTATACACATATACCCTTTGGTTGCAATAGTAATCTTAACTAACAAAAACAAATTTGTAACTATTTTTGAAAATAGAAAGAATTTGAATTGAATAAATGGAATTTTCTAAAAAAATAAAAATACAGTCTAAAAGTATATTAGACTGTATTTTTCAATATTTTTATTCGTTCTTATTTAATTTTTAACACTTAATTTTATTAAGTTGAATTTTTATAGATTTTTATCTACTTATCTGTTTTTAGAGCAGATATATTGCTAAATGTAAATTATTTTTACATTTAAATTGATTTTGTCTTATTTATAATATCTGTATTCGCTATCTTTATATTTTGGATATCTTTCTAAAGTACAAGCACCTTCTATATTTAATATCTTTGGATATTTTTTATTTAACTGATTTGCCATACATGGTATCTCATTAAAATAATCATTTGAATATGGTAATACATGAGAAGTCCCGTATATTCCTACAATTCTTTTATCTTCTAATTTTTCATACTCATCTACAAAATTTTTCACCATTATATTTTCTCTATACTTATTCCCTGTTTCCTCATCTGCATAATACTTCTTTCCTTGTTCTATAGATTCCACAGATCTATTATAATCATCTGTTCCAACTTTTCCATTTTCCTCAAGATATTTTAAATATCTTTTTCCACCTGTTTTGTATGTATGACATACATCTGTACCATAAAATACTGTTTCTGGATATTTTTTCTTTATTTCTTTGAAGAAGTTTAAATTTTCTTCTGTATGAGCCAATGTTCCATCACAATCATCATAGAGCTCATTTAAAATCTTATCATCATCTGACTTCATCCACATATTTAAAAATTGAGCATCTATATATGAATCTTCTATAAATAAGTTTCTTATACCATATTCTTTATAGTATTTTCCCCATAGATCTACTTCTGCCTTTTTTATTCCTTTATAATCGTGAGTTTCTCCATATAAAAATATTCCTTCTTTACTTTCTTTAGAAAAATCTTCTAAATCTCTATAATTTATTTTAAAATCTCCCTTGTGATTTTTAGCTTTTATACTAACTTTTACTTCTTGTGAAACTTTTATATTAAAAACATCTATTGATTCTCCGCTATCATCTAAATTTGATACGGTTTGATCAAATAATATTTTCCCATTCTTATCCTCTACTTTTATATTCATTTCTCCTGATTCTGACATTACATTAATAAATAAATCATCTCCTTTTCCTTTCATATTAGATTTTTTCTCTCCTCTGAAAAAATCATAACTACAACTCCAAGAAGATTTATTTTTTTCCTCAAAAGAATTAACTATTATTCCTTCATTTGTCTTGAATTTAAAAAATAGAAATACAATCATCAAGATTATTGCATATACTGTTATTAAAAATGGTGATGTTAATATATCTTTTGTACTTTTTTTACTCATAGTTTCCTCCAAAATATATCTGTATTATTATAAAAAACTAGACAAGTGAAGTAATTAAATAAAAAAAATCAAGGCATTAATCTTATAATATCATTTTATAATATTATTCAAATCACACCTTGATTTTTATTAATTCATATTTACATTTTTATGCTTTTTTTACAACACTTGATTTTAATTTCATAGCTCCGAATCCATCTATTTTACACTCTATATCGTGTCCATCCGCAGCATCTGGAACTAGTCTTATATTTTTAACTTTAGTTCCTATTTTTATAGAAGAAGAACTTCCTTTAACTTTTAAATCCTTAACAACTGTAACTGAATCTCCGTCGTTTAATACATTTCCGTTTACGTCTTTTATCACGCTTTCATCCACAGTTGTTTCTGGATTCCATTCGTATCCACATTCTGGACAAACTAAAAGGCTTCCATCTTCATAAGTGTATTCTGAATTACATTTAGGGCAATTTGGTAAATTTTCCATTTTTTAATTTCCTCCGTTTTTTAATATAGTCTTTTTCATTATACTATACAAACTGGAGTTTTTTAATTAATATTTTCCTTTTTTAAAAACTTTGCAATAAGAAAAATCGTTATGTATGGTATACTATAAGAAATCACACCCAATATATCTGGTATTATCAATGCTGGCATAATAATTATAGTATATGCTATCATTGCCAAAATAAGATTGAGCACAGAAATAATTTTATATACTCTTTTGTCTAGATATTTTGCTACAAAATATCCAAGTATACTCAAATAAATGTATGAAATTAGATTATTATTGCTAGTAAAATATCCCATACTTTTTACAAGCAGCACAACAAATGGTACAAATACCAAAGAAACTGCCAAATTACGATATTTTCTGCTGAATTCTTCCATTTCTGAATCTATTATTCTAGATACCGTCATATGAATCCCTGGTTCTAAAAATATATACAAATGTACTCATTTTAGATATTTCGCTCTTATTCTATCTCTTGATAGTTTTAAGTCTTGGTTGGGCCAGTTATCTCAATATATTTTATATCTCGATTATCCCACAACCGTATTTTTTATTTATTTAAAGCATTTTATCTAACCCCCGTCACCGATAAAATACACCCTCTATTTATCAACAGTTGGATAAATACAAAATATATTTGTGATTAAATAAAATATACTTTTAACCTATTTTTTTACTTTGTATCAGCAATTCTACTTTCTAGTATTTCCTTAACTTTCTTATAACTTGTAAACATCTTTATTTCTTTATCATACTTTCTCTCTAAAATATTCTTACTTGCATTTATATCAGCATGGATTTCTCCACAATTATCACACGTGAACAAATCTCCATCTCTTACACCAAATCTTCCACATTTGCTACAAATTTGGCTTGTATACGCTGGATTTATGTATGTAAATTCAATACTATTTAATTTGAATTTGTACTCAAGTCTATCTCTTATATATCCTTTAATCCATCTTGATAATTTTCTTTTTACAGATTTTGGATATCTGTCATCCCAACTTACAAAATCCAAATTTTCCATTACAACTTCCTTAGGCTTTTCTGATTTTATAAATTCATTGATATTTTTGTTTATGTAAGATTTAACTGTTTCATCGTGTTTATTTTTGTTGTTTCTGTATTTTTTCTTTCCTAAATTATTTTTAAGTATATTGTCCGCTTTCTTAGTGTTCCCTTCTTCGAGGTATTTTCTTCTAAGTGCGAAAATTCTATTTCGATTAGCATTTTTATTATTCAATCTTTCAGTTTCTTTACTTAAATAATAATTCAATTTTTCTCCATACAGATTTCCATTTGATGTTGCAAGCAAGTATCTATATCCTTTATCTATTCCTATAATATTTTCGTTGGTATTTTCCTTTGATTCCACTTCTAATGGAATATTTATTCTCACTACATTATCTATGATTTTGATTTTAAGTATTTTGTTGTATTTATTTGAATCCCTCAATTTTATTGGTATTCTCTTTCTTGTTTCCATTGAAGCTATATAAATATAATTTTCCTTTAATTTATTTTTTGAATATCTATACAAACCTGTATCTATCGAAAAAGAATTTATTTTGTTCGTATAAGGAACTTTTCCTTTATATCGCCTAGTGTATCTTTTTATTAAGTTATTCAAATATTTAATATTTAAGTTTTTTCCTTCAAATTTTTTAGGAATATCAAAGTTTATGTTGTTTAATACATTATAATAAAGCTTATTTGCTAATAGTATATAATTTATATAATATCTATCATCAGTAGATAAATGTTCGTTATTATAAGCAGCAGTCCTAATTTCATTTTTTGTATTAGACCAACCAGACTTTATATTTCCAATTGCATCTTGTAATGCTAATTTCCAATATCTAGCTGGTAATTTCCATTGTTTATAAAACTTTGTACTTACCCATTCATCTCTGATTTTTCGAGGTTTTTCAATGATTAAAAGACTTCTTATTCCACTATATCTTGAATACACGTAATTTTTAACATTTTTGTATTCCCTTCCTATTTTTAATAGTTCTTCAATTTTATAATCATCAACTCCATAGGAATATTGTTTTACAGTTTTAGTTATTGTCTTTCCCATTTACCTCACCTCGATTCTATAACAAATTTATCTTTCTAATTATATTATATACAAATCGAAGTTATATTATACAAATAATATAAAATATTTTTTAAGTTTTTAAATAAATAAAAAATACGGTCGTTATATCTAAAATACATCCGTATATATTTTTAGAGTGTTCAATCGGAATCGCTACTTTCCAATCAGTTCTCTTATGAACTTCTTAATGTTTCCATTAAGCACAGACTATATCACCATCTAATTTTTTAGATGCTCCCCATTTCCACCACCAATAGCTTGTGATGTACGGCATTTGCCTAGTCGTTGAACCTTATCCTATTCGGATCTTGGCTGCTGATTATCCATTATTAAAGCACTTAGGATTTAACCTTATGCCATCTAGTTAATTTTTTCTGCTTTCGCCACATTCACACTTGAATATTTTTCAATTCTACGTTGTAGTTTAACTAGCTTTAGGAACTTCCAGCAATTAAAGGAGTTTTGGACGATTTCTCGCCTCTCTACACTCTTTATGAATGTAGGGAGCTCTTTGTAAAAATATATTTGTCTATATATGTATATTTTTGAATATATTTTTAACAACTATATAGTTGCTCCTAAAAGTTTATTGGATATACTAATTATAACAACTTTGTGAAAAAAAACACTATTTTAAAGAGTATTGTAATCTTTTGTTTTTATTATAAATCAACTTCAAATTAATACTTTTATATTTGTAAATTTCAATGATTTATATGTATTTTTCTTATTTATTACAGATTTATTACAAAACAAAAAAAATGATTTTTATATCAAAAAATATTGTATAATCTAGTAAACAATAATACAAAGGAGCTGATAATTATGAAGCTTTTATTAAAAGATATAAACACAAATAAAGATGAAATTCCTGAAAAAAGACTTAGCAGCGTATCTTACAATGCTATTGGATCACTCCTATTTTTAATATTGATTGTAGCTGATTACTCAAATGATGGTTTTATTTTTGAGAGTATCTCTTCATTATTAACTACAAAGATTGTTTACTACACATTTGTAGCTTTGCTTATCATCAATTTAGTAGCATCAGTTCTTAGATTTGTATTTATGAAATTAGGGAAAGATTTTACTTTTGTAAATGATGTTGTATTACTTGTAATAGTATCAGCAATACTTATAGTAAATTTTGTACTAAGTTTAGCTACTAGTGGATTTAATTTTCCTCTTTTTGCAACTTCAGCAGTATTTGTTCTAGTTACAGCTTATTATGTATTCAAAGAAATTAAAAATAATTAAGTATAAAAATAAATCCCTCAGCTTTTAATGAGGGATTTATTTTTATTCCTAATTATTTTTTTCAAATCTTGCTCTTATATGAAAATCTTCGTATCTATCTCCGTCTTTGGCTAACCACCAATAATCGTCTGCAACAACGCCTCTAGTAGCCTTGCAAATTTCCCAAACATTATAATTATCCATGCCTAACATTTCGAGAACTTTATCTGCTCTACATTCTGGAATTGTTCTTTCTTCTAAAAACTCTATAATTTCTTCATTTGTTGGAATATGATTAACATCAAAATATCTATAATCGAATAGAATTGGTGGATATTTAAACTTATCTAATGTTTTATTTATAGTTTCATAAGAAAATCTTCTACTCTCTGTATCATAACTTAAAATTCCAACAGCAATATCTTTATATTTTAGAGTATATTTTTCTAACATAGTCTAACCTCTCTTTCAATAGAATCATAACTACTTCTTTTCTATCACCATAATAATATTTAGATATTATATTTTCTATATCTTCATCATTAAAATCTAAATTTATCTTAGGAAGTTTTTCTATCAGTTCAATTTGTTTATAATGCTTTTTAAAAAATGGTTTTGATGAATCAGCTTTTTTTATTCTATATGGATTCTTTGCAAATAATTTTATTTTTTCATTATCTAATTCGGCAAGCAAAGACATTCCATTGTCAAATATTGGAGGTGTCCTAAAATCATTACCTGTAAAAATCAATCCAAAATTGTTCAAATGTCTATCTGTATTATTTATTATGAAATCAAAAATTAAAATAGAATTAAAATATTCCATAAATTGAGGAAACTCTTTTTTTAAATCCTCATACGATATTATACTTTTCGAATACTTTCTTATTGAAATAAATGTTTCTCCATCATTTAAAAAATTCTTACTTCTACATACAGTAATTTTTTCCCCATCTATTTCCATTTCATCTAATTCTTGCTTTAATACATCTAGTCCTAATAATTCTCCTATTTCATAAGAAATTACCTCAGCAAAAACAGTTTTATTTTCATAAATTCCTAACTGCTCTATACCTGTTTTATAATAATATCCATTTTTTTCATCTATATATTTTCTAAGTACACCTTTAGCTGTACTGGTTAATTCTAATAATTTATATTTATCTTCACTAGAAATATTATACATTTTGCAAACACTTCCTTTCAAAAAAATATTTATCTTATTTAAAGAATACCTTAAATAAGATAGTAGTCAAGGTAAATCTTTTAAATATTAATTCATTTTATTTTTTCTAAATATTACAGTTTTATTACAGAACAAAAAAAAATGACTTTTACATAAAAATATATTGTATAATCTAGTAAATAATAGGATAAAGGTGTTGATAATTATGAAATTCATTACAAAAGATATAAATAAACCTAAATCAAATATTCCAGATGAAAAGATAGGAGAGGTAAGAACATTAGCATTATTTTCTACAATAATTCTACTGTTATTTTTCTCTGATTTAGCTTATGGTGGTTTTGTGTTAGAAGTATTTCTAACTGCAGATGCAATGTCATTTTTCGCATATCCAATTATTGCAGTTATTATCTTAGGATTAATATTTTTAACATGTTTTTCTAGCATTTTAAGATTTATTTTTATGGAACTGGAAATAAATTTTACGTTTATTAGTTCTGACGCATTTAGTGCTTTGTTGGTTCTTTTTTTAGCAATAAATGTTGTATTAGATATAGCTTTAGGAAAAGAAGTTAATTCGTTCTTCTTTATATTGGTTGGATCTTTAGTAGTTGCAGCTGTTATAAGGATTTTCAAAAATATGAAGTTGAATAAATAGACTATATCTATTTACAAAGATTCCAAAAAATTAAAAATAGTTAATTATAAAAAACTGCTACAAATTATATAATTTATAGCAGTTTTTATTTTCGACTTATTTATTTTCATTATTTGATATGTATATTTTTAATGCTTTTACCATCAAAAGTAAAACCCTAATCGACAATACAATTATACCTATTATTCCTAAGAAAAATAAAATCATTATTGGAACTAATATATTCTGTATATCCATATAATCCTCCTAAGTTTTTAAGTTATTATAATTTTTAGTTTATATACAATAATTATATATTATCACACTCAAATTATCTAAATATTACAAATTTATTACAAAACAAAAAAAACATTTTTTACATAGAAAAATATTATATACTTAAGTAAAGATAGACTAGAGGTGATTTTTATGAAAGTTATTATTAAAGACATAAACAATCCTAAATCAGAAATTCCTAAACAAAGAATTTCAGAAATCAAAAATAAAGCTGCTTGTTCTCTTTTACCTATAGCATTATTTGCCTATGGTATATTAAAAAAAGAACTCAACTATACAGCAGCTTCGCATCTTTTTACGACAAAATCTATCTACTATCTGTTTTTAGTATTGCTTTTCATAGTATCAATTTCTGGTATTTTAAGATTTATATTTATGATTTTAGGTAAAAATTTTAGTTTCATAAATGATAATGTATTTGTTATAATATTTTCAGTTTTATTCATTATAAATTTTGGTATTAACTTTGTTTACAATGGTTTTGATATGTATCTTTTGATATTCCCTATTTTATCCATAGGAATTTTAATTTATAATATAACAATAGAAAATAAAGATAAATAACAACAAAAAAGACTGTTATCTAACTCAAAAGTTAGCTTAACAGTCTTTTTTCTATTTATGATACGGTTCTCCGTTACACCTCCAAAGGAGCACGTTTTACTTTAATTGTTCTAAAGCCTTACATTTTTTAAGCTCTTTCATAAGTTCTTTCTCTATTTCTTTATCTAAATATCTCCTTGGAATTATATGAGCTACAAATCCACTTATATATATAAGGATCATATCTTCGTAAACTTTTACATCTTTTATACTTTCTAACGATACTGTTTCTGATATAGAATCCCCTTTTACTACTATTGTCCCATCAATAATTTCTAAAGTCTTACTTCCAAATATTGATGAATTATCTCCTTAACTTATGAGTTTATCAGTTTCTTTAGCTACTAATTTTTTGTATTGCTTAGGATATGTTAAAATCCAAATGACTAAAAAAACTATCGCTACTATAATCCAATATATACTCGGTTGATTAAATATCCCCGTTCCTGTAAAGTAGATTGGTATAGAAAGTACTATGGGTACAGCATATCTAAGTATGTTAAATGTACTTTTCTGTGATTTCGAGTTTTCTAAATGATGTAAATTGAAGCTTATATAGTCATCTTTTGTTATTTTAAAGTCGATTTTCATTTGTGCCGTCCCCTTATTATTAAAAACTTTATTTACATTATATTACAAATTTCAAGCACTTACAATTAAGCATAGTAACATGAAAAAAGGAAGGGTCTTCATCTTCTTCAGACGACCCTTCCTTTACTTTTAGGCTTTGAATGTCTTATATTTAAATCCTACATATAAAAATTTAACTTATCTATTTAAATTTAATCTCTAATTGCGTTTAGTTTATGAAGCAAATACTCTTTTTTATTCAATGGATCATACGTTGTTTTTTTGCGTGCTTTTGAAAATTCAGCTGAAGCTTCCTTATACCCATAAAATTTTGTCACAAACATTCCTCTACCTTCTGTATATGAAGCTATTTTCATTTTATATTCTTTTGAATTTTCTACTGGAATTAATCCCTTTATTGAGAATTCATCCCCTATAACAATAGGATTATCAAAGGTTGCCCTCATAGTTTCTAAATCCCATACCGCTTTGCTTAAAGCATTTTGAGGAATCTTTAACTCAAACTCATGTAATGGCTCTAATAAAACAGTTTGTGCTTTATATAATGCTTCCATGAATACCATAGGTGTCACATTTCTAAAATCTGCTGGAGTGCTGGCTGGACTAAAAAATTCACCACAGCTAAGAGTGACTTTTACATCTGTAACCTCCCATCCAAATAATCCTTGTTTACTTGTCTTAATAACTGCTTCTTCAATTGCATTTTGAAAAGATTTTGGCAATGACCCTACTGAAACATTAGAAATATACCTAAGACCTTCGCCTCTCCCTGCTGGTTCTATTTCTAAGCCTACTGTCGCCCAAAATGGATTTAAGTCTTCCTGCATATGCATTATTGACGCTCCAAAACCTTTAGGTGTTTCCTTATAGATAGTCTCAATATTCGAAAACTCTACTTTTATTCCATATAAATCATCTAACATGGAACTTAGTATTTCCATTTGAACTTCACCGAATAAGTTGACATAAATTTCTTTATCTATGTCATTCATCTCTAATTCTAGTAGTGGATCTTCCTCTGCAAGTAATGTTAATGCTTTAAATAGCTCTGGATTTTTTTCTTTATCAATTGCAGAAATTGTTGTTTTTAATGCTGGTTTAGCTATAGATATATTTTTAATTTTATCATTTGAAATTCCAATAACATCTCCCACTTGGAAACTTGTAAGTCCATATAAAATACCTATATCCCCTGCTTCTATCCTCTGTGCTTCAACAACTCCCCCATTTTCTAACCTATTAATTTTCTTTACTTTTTCTGCTATCTCCTTATTAGGTACTTGAATTTTATCTCTTACAGATATTTTTCCTCCAAATAATCTTACATAAACCTTCTTTTCATTTTTACTTGTTCTTTCGATTTTAAATACTACTCCAGATAAATCACTTTCACAATCATCACCTGCAAATGGAAAATAACTACAAATTCCATCTAATAAGTCTTCAACTCCAAGTCCAATTGCTGCCGCACCACAAAATACTGGATATAGACTTCCTTCACTTGCATATAATGAAAGCTTTTCTTGTATTTCTTCTTTATCAGGTTCTATTCCACCAATATATCTTTCTAAAAATGCTTCGTCTAAGTCTGATAAAACATCAATAGCATCATCATTTATCATGCATGTATCAAATAGTTTTTTTATATAAACAGCTTTGCTTCCTACATCATATACTTCTTGTAATCTAACTACTTTATTGGACATATTCTTCTTTATATCTTCAAATACTTTATTGAAATTTGCCCCAATTCTATCTAGCTTATTTACAAAAATTATTGTTGGAATGTTTAACTCCTTTAATGTCTCAAATAATATTCTTGTTTGTGACTGAATACCCTCTACTCCTGATATAACTAGTATCGCTCCATCTAAAACACTTAATGAACGTTCAACTTCCGAAATAAAATCCACATGTCCTGGAGTATCAACAATATTAACCTTGACATTATTCCAATTAAAAGATATGGTTGATGATTTAATGGTAATCCCTCTCTTACGCTCAAGCTCCATAGAATCCGTCTGTGTATTGCCTAAATCAACTCTTCCAACTGATTTTATAGCTCCACTATAATATAATAAGTTTTCTGTTATAGTTGTTTTTCCTGCATCCACGTGTGCTACGATTCCTATATTAATTATTTTCTTCATAATCAATACCTCCAACTCTATCAACCACCTTTTTATCCATTATCATAGCAACAATATATAACACTAATACCGGTGTTACTAATAACGAAGTACATGCTATACCCATACTCACTGAAATATTTGTAGCTATGATTCCTATAATTGGTCCACCTAAAATTTGACCTAAGGAATTTATTTGTCCATTTATAGAAAGTACAGTAGATCTGGCCTTGTCATCTATATGTCCATTAAGCCATGCACTAAATATAGGTTCATTTATAGTTCTAAAGGTACTTGTCGCTAAATAAGCTATTAGCATTAAGTTAAATCTTTTTGTAATAGCAAATATGAACATAAATGATATATAAAATATATTTATACATAATAACAGCTTTCCATTTTTATTCTTATCATCATCCTTAAGCTTCTTTTCCATAAAATGCATTACTATAGCACTCAATATCATTCCTGCAATTCCAAAAATTCCGAACCAAGTCACTGGTTTAAGGTTTCCAAGTTTAGGAAGCATAGTATCTTGTAAAAAATGCATATTAGAAAGTCTATCATAACCTTCACTGGATAATCCATAAAATAAAGTTACTGAAAGCAAAATTATAATTATAGGTTTATTTTTTATAAATTTAAGACCAGATTTAAAGGTATATCCCATCTTTTTAAAAGTATTTAAATCCTCTGGAGCAGATGATTTAAAATTATTTTCTGGCATATATAACCATAAAAATAATGCAAGAATTATAAATAAGACTCCACTAACTATAATAGGTAGTCTTACAGATAAATTAGCTATTACAGTGCTTAGTACTATTCCAATAACCGATCCTATCTGTCCTGCTTGTGCTCCCTTTATATAAATTTTATCCAAATCTTTATCTTTCTCTTCTTCTGCAATCCAAGCTTCAACAGATCCACTAATAAAAGTAGAACCTAATCCCCATACAATCTGTGCTACAAGTACGAAAACGAAACTAGAAATAGAACCTTCTAAAATAAATCCCACTCCTGTTAAAACTACACCAATAACAATAGATAGTTTACGACTGTACACATCTGCAACTATTCCTGTAGGAATTTCAAATATAAAGCATGCTACTTCTAAAGTAGTTCCAACAAGTATAAGCTGAAGTGGATTTAAATGCACCGTTTCAATGTGATACACTATCATAACTGTAGCTACTAGTGAAAAACACATTGCTGTAATAGCTGAAAATAATAAATAAGTTTTATATGCTGAAAGTTTATTAACCATTAATAATCACCATCCTAGTATTTTTAAAAAAATTTATTTGTTTTTCATAATCTTCATATTTAAATATATAAATCATCAAAATAATCTCCTTAAATAAAAAAAGCTGTAAGTGAACATAATTCACTTACAGCCTCATAATTATATAACCTAAATATAAACATGAAATATACAACTTTAATTTATATAACTTATGATTAAGCTATGCAAATTAAAGTCTTATATCATATCTATAAATATAGTAAAAATAGGCATAAAAATACCGTGTTTAGAACACAGTTTTCCTATTCTTCAAATAAAGATGTAATATGCTCATTATAATACTGATTATTTTTAGAGTACACAAATAGACATGGTAATATCAATATTATTAATAATTGTTTCTACCACAAATAAACCTTGAGTTATCCAAGATTTTTTTCATATACTTTTTAAAATAATCCTTATTCAGTTAGTTTAGTTAAAAACTACCTCTTTGCGCATATTTACATCTCCTTTACATTTATATTTTTCATGTTTATATTTTAGTATAATTACATTATATATAAACTTTTATTTTTTTTCAATACTTTTATATTCATATTTATCCAAATTCAATTGAAACTTTATTACTTCAAATAACTTATATACACAAAAGAATAACTACTAACTTTAACCTAAATCTGAAATGAATATAAAAAATATATTTGTGGAATGTTTTACAATTTCTTTCAATACTATAGATTAGAAAAAACAAATTCTAATTTGCTGAAATAGGTGAAAAACGAAGAACCTATGAATAAAACTACAATAACCTACAAAAATTCAAATTTTAGATTTTTGTGAGTTTCATTGCAGAATTAAAGCAGACCTACCTTTCATTTATATATCCAATTTTGGTAAAGTTCGCACTTACTTGTGATACGGTTCCTTAATAGTTATTCTAAATAAGTATCAAAAGGCACCTTAAATTATTCAAGGTACCTTTAACTGTGATATAGAATAAAATTTCAGTTCTAATTACTTTTCTTTTACCCCAATCCAAATTTCGCTATAAACATTTTGCATATCTGACATATCTCTATTGAAAGATATTTCTGGAACGTTTATTAATTCATAATTTGAAGATGGCAACCATTCAGATAAAATTTTTCCCCATGTATCTTGAAATACAGTTGGAAATGGTCCTTTACAAGAAAAAATTGCCCAAGTACAAGCAGGAACTTCTACAACATCAAATTCACCAAAATCTATATCTAGAGTAGTTATAGATCCAATTAAGTGATTTAAGTTACCTTTTTCTTCATACCTTTTATCATCAAAATCAAATGAAGCGTTAACAACAGTTTTAACATCTTCATTTCTATATGATTGTAATAATTTTCTTTGTTCTTCTGTTATACTTTGTGCTATTTTCATTATTTCTTGATTTATACCTTCAAACACAATAGGAACTTGACCTTTAACTCCTACTAATTTAAAAGCTTCTTTTTTTTCAATACGATAATTCATATTACTTCCTCCTTTAATAGTTAATTGAAAAGTCATACAAGGAAATACTTTAAGATTCTTAGCATCTTTAATCTCTGAAGGATTCACACCAAACCATTCTTTAAATGCCCTACTAAATCCATCTGCTGAATCATATCCATATTTTATAGCTATATCAATTATTTTTATATCTTTTTGCATTAAATCAAAACTTGCTTTAGATAGCCTTCTTTTTCTTATATAGCTCGAAAGTGTCATACCTGAAAGATACGAAAACATCTTTCTAAAATGATACTCAGATACTCCTGCAATCTTTGAAACCATATTAAAGTCTATTTCTTCTTCTAAATGCATTTCTATATACTCCATAACTTTATTGAAATTGGTAAGCATATCCATGTATAATCACTCCTCATACTAACAATTATAATTTTTAGTAATATACTTTTATCGATATTATCTATACATATATTATCGTACTAATTATTTTTTAAGTATAACTAAGATCTAAATTATATATCTAAATTTTTACTCTTATCATCCGCGCTACCTTACTTGTGATACGGTTCATTATTATTTATTCTATACGCTCTATACACCTGCTCCAAAAGAATCAATCTCATAAGCTGGTGTGGGAATGTCATCTTAGAAAAAGATAACTTATAATCTGCTCTATCTAGCACCTCATCAGAAAGCCCAAGTGATCCACCTATTACAAAAGTAATATTGCTGTTTCCTCTAACTGCTAAATCACTCATCTTATCAGCAAGTTCCTCAGAAGATAGATTTTTACCATCTATTGCAAGTGCAATTACGTAGCTAGTGTCTTTTATCTTAGAAAGTATCTTTTTACCCTCTTTTTCCTTAACCATTATCATCTCTTTTTCGCTAAGTTTTTCTGGAGCTTTTTCGTCATCAAGCTCGATTATATCTAGCTTACAGTATTTTGATAATCTCTTTTTAAACTCATCTATCCCTAGCTTTAAATATTTTTCTTTAATCTTTCCTACTCCGATTACATTTATATTCATACTATTACCTTCCTTTTAAATTAAGGATTTACCTTGTACACATCAGAAATATCATTTCTTAAAAGTACATCCAATTTTATATCCTGTCCAACGATAAAATTATTCTGTGTAAGTATTCCCTTTGACGTTTCATAAGCCAATTCAGGGAAGTTATTCTCTTTACTCAAGTGTGCTAAAAGAATTCTCTCCGTTCCATTCTTTATTAAGTCCACACAGAATTTTCCTGCCTCATCATTAGAAAGATGTCCTACCTCAGACATTACCCTTCTCTTTAACGCATAAGAATACGAACCTGCTAAAAGCATATTCTTATCGTAATTAGACTCAAGGACAACTAATTTAGACTTATAAAGATTTTTTCTAACATTTTCAGTTATTGTCCCTATATCTGTAGCTATCGACATTTTTTCACTTCCACCCTTTGCACAAAGATTGTAGCCAACAGGGTTTGCAGCATCGTGCTCTATTGAAAAAGGTCTTATTATTATATCCCCGATAGCATAGTTTTTATCATTTTCAAATACTACCATATTGCTGCTCTCTATCTTTCCAAGCTTGTCCTTCATAGCTCTCCATGTTTCCACATTTGCAAATATAGGTATATTAAATTTTCTTGAAACTATTCCTGCCCCACGAATATGATCTATATGTTCATGTGTGATAAATATTCCTTTTAGGTTGTCTGGATTTTCTCCAATATCCTTTATCCCATCCGTTATTCTCTTTCCACTAAGTCCTGCATCTATTAAAATATTTGTATCTTTATATCCAACAAAATGACAGTTACCACAACTTCCGCTGCCAACTGAACAATATTTTATCATTTACTCACCTCTCATCTTTTTCCACGCCTATCTATTATACCAATTTTATAACTTTTTTGCTTATTTTTTTATTTATACCCTTGTTCAAAACAACATAACTCAGAAAAGTATCTTTTTCAATATTTTTTTCTACTAATTTTTTTACACTTTTTAATCGCAATTTTACAAAAAAAACACAAAAAACCGCAAAAAATTTAACATAAGTTAGAATCAAAAAACTACAAAAACTCTTTAGGTTAATTTATAGCATATATTTCTTATTTTTTTTTCGATTTTTCTCATTTTTTGCCATTTTCATTCCATCAAAATTATATATTTTTACTATTTATTATACAGTTAGAACGATTTTCCTACAAAGAAACTTATCATTTCAATATATTATATTAAGACATCATTAGAAATTATTTTTTAGTTAGTTTTTTATATTTATACTACAAAAATCAAACATAAATTTGAAAGTATTTTTCTACAATATATTTTCAATGTACATAATTAATAATTAACTATATAAATAATAATAAAAGGAGGCATTTTTATGAATAAAAATGTAATAGAAAAACTTAGTGAACTTATTAAATCTATAGAAGACTTTTCTAAAGAGCACAACAGAGGTGATTTTCCTCTAAGAGATCGTATTCTTGAATAACTTTCTGAAGATGAAATTCTTGAGGATATTATTGATTGTATCTTCGATGAGTACGCTGTTTGGTATGACTATATGTTAATCGAAGCTAAAGAACTTCAGAATCTTCTTGATTGTGATAATGAAGATGAAGAACATATTTATAATCGGTTAGAATGGTTTGAAGATGATTTTCTTGAACGCAAACATGTTTTACAGTTTGAGGACTTAATTGATTTTATTGAGTTCGCTCTTAGTAATCTACTAAATGAATTAAATTAATTTGAGTATCTAATTCTAGAAAAAGGCTGTGTTTTTACTCAGCCTTTTTTAGAAACTATTTTGAGCTATTTTTAAATTTATTCTGCAAAAAATCAACACATACTTGAGAGTGATTTTCTACATACATTATATGTATTGTTTTATTCATTATTAACTCATATGAAAGGAGGTGAATGCTATGAAATATTCAATATCTGCTAATCAAATTTCTGAAAATATAGAAGCTTCTCTTAAACCAGACATAGCTTGCGCATTATCAGCTGAAAACAAAGCTTCTTTACTTGAAATGATTTTTGATGTTCGTAAATTTTTACTTACTGCTAAACCAAAACTTTATCCTCTTTCTAGTTATATTAAGGAGTTATCTTATGACTATGATTTGGATTCAGATGAAGCTAGTGAAATGGCTCTTGAAAATCATTCAACTTCTAATGAAATTCTTTACTATACTGAAGATTTAATGGAATCTCTTGGTGATTCCGAAGCTGAAGATTTTCTTTATACTCAACTTGCATTCTTTTGTGAAGATTTATCTGATCTAGGTTTTGCTGCTGAGTGCGAAACTTTATTAGATTTTGTTTCTGATGCTTTCAAAACTTTAATCAGCAATATATGCGAATAGTATCATATATAGTTTCCTAGAAAAGGCTGTGTTTTTACTCAGCCTTTCTTAGAAACTATTTTTAAGTTAATTTTTTATATTTGTACTGCAAAAATCAAACATAAATTTGAAAGTATTTTTCTACAATATACTTTCAATGTACATAATTAATAATTAACTCTATAAAGAGTAATAAAAATATTTAACGGAGGTAATACTATGAATGAAAAATATGCTAATTGCATACCAGAAAATGTTACAAAAATATTAAAACCGGATTTAGCTTATAAACTATCCGATGAAACTCTATCTTTTTTTAATGAATTATTTTCAGATGGCCGCCATTTCTTGTGTAATGCTAATCCTGATGAGTATCTTGTTTCACATTTTGTTAAGGAATTATGTTATGAATATGACTTCGAAAAGGCTGAGGTAGTTGAATCAGTTCTTGAGGATTATTCATTCTCTAATGAATTAATTTATCAAACTGAAGATATTATAGATGCTCTGGGAGATTCTGAAGCTGAAGATTTTCTTTATAATCACCTTTCTTCTTTCTGTGATGACTTACATAATCTTGGTTTTGCTGCAAAATGCGAAAATTTATTAGATTTTGTTTCTGATGCTTTCACTTGTTTAATATTAAATATTTGCGAATAATATCATAAATAATTTTTCTAATAAAGGCTTAGTTATACTTAGCCTTTATTAGATGATATTTTTAATAGTTTTTTATATTTATTCTGCAAAAAATCAACACATACTTGGAGATGATTTTCTACATACATTATATGTATTGTTTTATTCATTATTAACTCATATGAAAGGAGGTGAACGCTATGAAATATTCAATATCTGCTAATCAGATTTCTGAAAATATAGAAGCTTCTCTTAAACCAGACATAGCTTGTGCATTATCAGCTGAAAACAAAGCTTCTTTATTTGAAATGATTTTTGATGTTCGTAAATTTTTACTTACTGCTAAACCAAAACTTTATCCTCTTTCTAGTTATATTAAGGAGTTATCTTATGACTATGATTTGGATTCAGATGAAGCTAGTGAAATAGCTCTTGAAAATCATTCAACTTCTAATGAAATTCTTTACTATACTGAAGATTTAATGGAATCTCTTGGTGATTCTGAAGCTGAAGATTTTCTTTATACTCAACTTGCATTCTTTTGTAAAGATTTATCTGATCTAGGTTTTGCTGCTGAGTGCGAAACTTTATTAGATTTTGTTTCTGATGCTTTCAAAACTTTAATCAGCAATATATGCGAATAGTATCATATATAGTTTCCTAGAAAAGGCTGTGTTTTTACTCAGCCTTTCTTAGAAACTATTTTTAAGTTAATTTTTATATTTATACTGCAAAAATCAAACATAAATTTGAAAGTATTTTTCTACAATATATTTTCAATGTACATAATTAATAATTAACTATATAAATAATAATAAAAGGAGGCATTTTTATGAATAAAAATGTAATAGAAAAACTTAGTGAACTTATTAAATCTATAGAAGACTTTTCTAAAGAGCACAACAGAGGTGATTTCCCTCTAAGAGATCGTATTCTTGAAGAACTTTCTGAAGATGAAATTCTTGAGGATATTATTGATTGTATCTTCGATGAGTACGCTGTTTGGTATGACTATATGTTAATCGAAGCCAAAGAACTTCAGAATCTTCTTGATTGTGATAATGTAGATGAAGAACATCTTTATAATCGGTTAGAATGGTTTGAAGATGATTTCCTTGAACGCAAACATATTTTACAGTTTGAGGACTTAATTGATTTTATTGATTTCGCTCTTGATAATCTACTAAATGAATTAAATTAATTTTTTAAATGGGTATCGCCATAATTTGGTGATACCCATTTTTTTTTATAAAATGGTATAATTGAAATAACTATTATATAAAAGGAGAGAATTATGCTTAATATTTCAATATGTGAGGATGAAAAAATTCAAGCTGATGAGCTAGAAAAAATGATTAAAGAAAAACTAAATAGCATAAATATAGATTACTCTATCCAAAAATTTTCATCCGGAGAAGAACTTCTAAGCGATTATAAAGATACAGACATTATTTTCCTAGATATAAAAATGAGTAAATTATCTGGAATGGATACTGCTAGAAAAATTCGTGAGATTGATAAAAATGTAGAGATAATTTTTACTACCGCACTTCAAGAATATGTATTTGAAGCTTATGAAGTCAGAGCTTTTAGATATCTACTAAAACCAATAGACAACGATCTTCTGTTCAACTACCTTGAACTATGTATAAAAGAACTTAACAGTAGGAGCAAGAAAATCTGCCTAAAAAATAAATCGGATATGATAGTTTTAAATACAGATGATATTTTGTACGTCGAGGTTATTAGAAAAGAAATTACAATCTACACAGAATCAGAGAAATATTCGATAAAGATGAGTCTAAAAAGTCTAGAGGATATGTTAAACGGAAAGAATTTCTTCAAGTGTCATAATAGCTATCTTGTAAATTTAGATAAGATTAGCCATATAGACCAACATTTTGCAACTATCAAGGATTTCAAGATTCCTATTAGTAGACCTAAGTACAAAGAGTTTAAAATTGCTTTAGCTTCTCATCTTGGAGATTTCCTATGCTAAAAACATTAACTATTCTTCAAGTGATAAGTCTTTTTTCATTTGTTATCGATGTATTTCTACAAAAGAAGGTATACGACTCTCTTTCTTCAAAGAGATTGAACTTATACTATCTTCCCTTTGTAATAACCGTAGTTGTAATATCAACTAGTTTTTATTTAGGTATAAAACCAAGTGTAATATTTGTGGTTATAGCTGCTCTTTCATTCATATTCTCTAGTATAGAATATGATATTAAACCATTAAAAAGTCTTTTAATCTCTGCTCTATATTGGGCTTTTTTAATGATTACATATTACATAGGGTTTAAAATTACAGATAGTATTTACGGTTTCATGTTTTTTGAAGGAGTAATAAGCCAAAATAATTACCAGTATATTTCTATATTGGTTGAAAAAATTATCCTAATTCTATGCTTTTATATATACATTTTTCTATCATATAAGTATCTGTATAAAAACAAAGGCTCTTGGAAAAAATACATAAACTATCTTGTAGTTCCAGTAGCTACTAACACAGTTTATTTTTTCATTTTGGCTAATGTAATGAATGAGTTAAGGAGCAAAAGTTCTTTGGGTAATTCTAATATTTTTATTTTGACATTGCTTTTGATAGTTATAGCCAATTTTTCAGTTTTACTTGTAATATTCTTTAATTCTAAGAACAAAAAACAGGACTTTTATATGGATATGCTACATAAGAATCAGGAAAAATCTCGTGAATTGTACCACGATATGAAAAATCATATAATCTGCATGAAGTATAGCGATGATCATAAATCTGATGAGTATATAGAAAAAGTAGAGCTACTTTTAGATGAGTATAGCAATAAATTTAATACAGGTAATGTTATTTTGGATACTTTACTGCACGAAAAAAATACTATATGTCTTCAGAATAGGATTAAATTTATCTGTGATATTAACTTCAAAAAATGTGGATTTATCGAGGATGAGGATATTTGTACTATTTTCTCAAACCTTTTAGATAATGCTATCGAGTCTTGTTTGAAGATTAAAAACAAGGAAACAAGTATAATTCTTAGGGGAATTGCTATAGATTCGTTGTTTGTCGTGAAACTTACAAATACTACAAACGGCGAGATTGATTCTACAGGGGATAATTTAAATACTACTAAAAAGAATAAATCTCTACATGGATTGGGATTAAAGAGCGTTAAGAGGACTTTAGATAAATACGACGGAGAGCTTGTTATTGAATATGATAAAGATGTGTTCTCTGCTAAAATTCTAATTCCTATACCTTAATATATTGTTATTAGGTTATTTCATTTTAATAAGATAACTACTTTCTAGAAAAATAAAAGGTGTCATTATACAGATTTTAAATCTATACAATGACACCTTCTTTATTTTAATTTTCTAACCATAATCATATTTCCATCTACGTCAGATACATATACCATTTCCCCTGCTTGTATATCCTCTTCTTCTGGAAAAACTTTAGCTCTTTCTCCATTAAAATCTACAAATCCCTTGCACTTTCTCTTCATATCTGTTGTAGCTTTTCCCTCTTTTCCGATAAAATGTTTTGCTTTCTTTTTTAATCGCTCGTGTATTATCTTTTGAAGTAACCCATTTATCACAATTAAAGGCAATCCAACTAGGAAAAATATCTGAATATTTATAGACATTAAAACTGCACCAGCAAGTGTCGCAACAAATCCATTGATTACTCCTTTTGGTTGATATCTTGATCCAAAAAACGGCATACCTAAATACCTCTCTATTATCGACATAACGTATCCGTATATTACTAAAAAAGAACCTACGCATACTCTAATTATTTCCGTTATTGATTCCTGCATAGTGTTTCACCTCACTCCATTTATTAACTTAATTATATAATATCAGTTACTATAGTTAATATGTTTCTAAAAAATTAATCTCAGTTCTTTTAAATCCATATAAAAAAGCACCTACAGATATAGATATAATCATCTACTCTATAGGTACTTTTCTAAATATAACGACACACTTTTATTTCAATTTTTTGACCTTAATAATATTACCTTCAACATCCGATACATACACCATTTCACCTGATTGTATATCCATTTCTGCGTATACTTTAGTTTTCTTGCCGTTAAAATCTGCAAATCCATTGCGTTTTCTCTTCATATCTGTTGTAGCCTTTCCTTCTTTTCCTATGAAATGTTTTGCTTTTTTCTTTAGGTGTGCGAGTACTATTGCTTGAAGTATTACACTTATTCAAATCAAAGGCAATCCCAATAAGAAAAATTTCTGTGTACTTGTCGATATTAAAAGCACTCTACCAAGTGTTGCAACAAATCCATTTATTATACCTGTTGGCTGCTCTTTTAAACCGATAAGTGGCATACCCATATATCTTTCTCTTATCGAAGCTATATATCCAAATATTACTAAGAAAAATCCTAGACATGTTCTAACAATTTCTACTACTGATTCTGGCATAATATTTCACCACACTATATATTTTTTTACTCTATTTCATTCTTTTCTTTGTACCTCTTATCCATAAACATTCTAATCGATACAGCTACAGCTATAAGAACAAGAGTTATAACAACTGCACTTGCTATACTACTTCCTATTAATCCTGCTCCAATACCCATAACTACAAATGAATTGGCATTTGAACCACCACTTTGACTTCTTCCGTAGAAATAAGGAAGCTGCATCTTTGTTTCCATTATTGTGTAGATTAAACCTAAAATGAAAATTCCTATTCCTATATATACAAAACTTTCTAAAGGTAATCCTATCATTTCTGCTCCTACACTATTCTTTAAATAGAATGCAGCCATAGAAATTACCAACATTGTTATTGCTCCAAATAAATCTATTTTTCTTCTTTCCTTCATTTTCTACACCCCCTATGTATCTCTATCTCCTTCTTTAATTTCATTATATTCCATATATTTTTAAAAACAATACACTTGGTACAGCTTGCTATTTTATTGGTATAACTTGCAAAATATAATTTTTTATTTACATTTTAAGTTTGTAAAACTTCAATATTTTTTATTATTTCCAATTAACATTATTCTATGCGTTTCTTTTTTGTATGATATAATTATTCTTGAGGTGATGTAATGTTTTTTATAGAAGAAAATGCAACTAACTTTGGATCGACTATAATATCCAATGTTTTTATCGATATATTTATGCCGATGGCTGATGGATTAGCTGTTAAGGTATATTTACTTGGTTATAGAATGGCCACAGACATCCACTCTAATCCACGTTTTGACAATTCATCAATCGCCCAAAATCTAAACATCCCACTTTCTGATGTAGTCAATGCTTGGAAATTTTGGGAAAGTGCAGGGCTTATAAAGATACACTCTGAAGATTTGGACGATGAGTTTAATTTTTCTGTAGAGTTTATGGATTTGGATGCTCTTTATCTAAGAAATACGTCTAAACCAACGGAATCTGTTTCATCTAGTGCAGATGGTGTAGTAGATAGAAATTCAAATCCTAAAGTACGTAAAATGTTTAATGAGATAAACAAAATTATAGGTAGATATTTAGAAGCTACAGAAAAAATATCTATAATGGAAATTATGGATAAGTATAATATGAGTGATGATATGATTATATGTGCATATCAGCACGCAAAAGATCAGACTGGTGCTGTTAAACCTTTAAAATACGTCGAAGCTATTATTAGGAATTGGTACGATTCTAATCTTTATACAGTTAAAGATGTTGAGGATAGTTTTGCTGAAAGAAGTCAGAGATATTCAATGTACCGCATTGTTTTCAATGAGCTTGGATTTAGAAGAGAGCCTACTCGCGCCGAAAAAGAGGCAATGGATACTTGGTTTGACGTATATAATGCCGATATTGAGCTAGTTTTAGAGGCTTGTTCAAAATCTAAAAATGTTACCACTCCTTCTATCTCATATATAAACGGAATAGTCAAAAACTGGGCAAATGAAGAAATACACACACTTGCCGAGCTTAAAGCCGTTGAAGAGTTTAAGCGGAAGGAAAAAGAAAAAGAACTTGAAAAACAAAAGGAGCAAAACAGCAAAAAGGTCACTCGCTCATATGCTAAAACTACATCAAAAGCTCCTACAAGCTATAATAAATTTAAAAACTTTGAAGAAACTGTTACTAAGTACACTCCTGAGCAACTTGAAGAGAAAATTAGAAAAAGCCAGGAAAAGAAATTTAAGTAGCTTTATCTTTAGAAAGGATGAATTTGTATGAAAGAGGAAAAAATTAGAGATATTCTCTTAAAATATCAAAGAAAAAGAGATGATAATGAAGAAAAACTAGAAAAAAGAAAACAGTCTATTTATGAATCTCTTCCTGAAATAAAGAAAATAGATGATGAAATTTCCATGTCTGGTCTTAGACTTACAAAGGCTGTTTTAAAAGATACTAAGGCAAGAGAAGAAATCGTCTATGAATGTAAGCGTGAAATGGAAGAACTTGTTAATCGAAAAAAACAGATTTTAGCCGAAAATGGAATACCAGAAAACTACCTTGAAATGCAGTACAGCTGTCCAAAATGTAAGGATACCGGATTTTTAGGTGGAGGTAAGAAATGTACTTGTCTTAAACAGGCAATAATAAACGAAGCCTATAAAATGTCAAATTTAAGTAGAGTTTTAGAAAAAGAAAACTTCGATAACTTTGATTTGAGTATATTCTCTGATGAGATAATCGAAGGAAAGAATCTATCTCCAAAGCAAAATATACTAAAGATTTTATCTGTTTGTGACTCTTTTGTAAGCGAGTTTGCTCAGGATAATAACTCAAATCTATTTTTCCACGGTGCGACAGGACTTGGAAAAACTTACATGTGCAACTGTATCGCCAAAGCTTTACTAGACCAAGGCTATAGTGTTATATATCAGACTGCATTTAGAATACTTGAGATTTTAGAGAACTATAAATTTAGAAAAGATGAGGATTCAAGAATCAATGACGAGAACTACAAAAATCTTTTCGACTGTGATTTATTAATTATAGACGATTTAGGTACAGAGTTAAACAACTCATTCTCTAGTGGAGAAATTTTTAATATAGTAAATACTAGACTTCTTGCTGGCAAGAAGATTATCATATCTACAAATTTGGACTCTAGTAAAATAGTTGAGTTGTATTCTCAGAGAACCTTCTCTAGAATAGTTGGTAACTTTAGAATTTTAGAATTCTTAGGACATGATTTGAGATGGGAAGTGTAGTTAATACAAAGTATTTTATAAATTATAAATATATATAATAAATTTAACCATCAATCTTTAATTTTAACTTAATTTTTGATGGTTTTTATTTTTTTATTTATATGCACTCATTTTGCAACCAATATTTTCGCTATAGTTTCTAGTTGCAACTGTGTTTTTTTGTTATATTTATTCAAGAAAGGAGATGTTTTTATGGAGTTTGGTGAATTTTTAGGAATACTTGTCTTCGGAGTTGTTATTCTTATAGGACTTTTAATGATCGGTAGCTTTTTGGCTCTAGTATATTTCACTATAAAAGCATTAATTAAATATATTAAATCAAGTGAAGTTAGAAAAGAAAAGACTATTATAAGAAAGTCTCTTGGCGAAGTTTTAAAATCTCACAGAGAAAAAAATCATATGACTCAAGAGTTTGTAGCTGAAGCAATTGGTGTTAGCCGACAAGCTGTTTCAAAGTGGGAAAATGGTGTATCTGATCCTAGCACTTCAAATTTAATAGCTCTTGCAAAATTATTTAATATGTCTCCTGAAGAGCTTCTTCAGGAAGTTGAATAATTTTGATATTGTCATTTTATAAATTTATAGGAGGTACTTATTTTGAAAAATAATATTTTAAAGTTTAAACTTAGGTATATATTTTATACTATTTTTATAGTAATTTTAATTTTAGGATTTATTTTTACTCACTTTGGTGGCTTTGGAACTGGTGAAAGTGTGGATACAAATGAATTTTCTATTTATGCAAAGAAAATGGAAGATTTTTCTATTCCATCAGATAAGAATATAATCGCTCTTGGTGAAGCCACTCATGGAAATTCTGAGTTTCAAAAGCTAAAATTAGATATTTTAAAAGAATTAGTTGAAAATTATAATGTCCGTTCATTTATTTTAGAAGGTGATTTTGGTGGTTGCGAAAATGTAAACAGATATATACAAACTGGAAATGGTAATTTAAAAGATATTGTTTCATCTATTGGGTTTGAAATATATAAAACCGAAGAAATGATGGAACTAATAGAGTATATACGAGATTACAACTCTACTCATAAAAACAATATGATCAGATTTTACGGGGTCGATATGCAGAGGTTAGAGTATAACTTTAAATTCTTGATAGAATACTGTGAAAAATCAAGCATCCCATCAAATGATGTTAAGAAGCTTTTTATAGACGATAAATTAAATAATAATTATTCAAACGAAGAAAGAATTGCTATTTTGGAAAATTTGAAAGAAAAATTAAACTCACCTTATGCAATTCAATTTGTTAATATTTTAATTCAAAACTTTGAACTCGATTCAATAAAAGACTTAGATTCTGCCTCTGCTACAAGAGATAAATTTATGGCAGAAAATCTAGAATGGGTTTATAATATGGAAAAAAGTTTGGGACATGATAAAATTTTCGTATCTGCACATAATATTCATGTCGCTAAATGGGCTAGTTATGATTCTATGGGAAAAATTATTTCTAAAAAATTTCCTAATGAATACTATGTAATAGGCACAGATTTTTATAAAACTAAATGTAACTTAGCAACCAAAAAAGGTCGTACAAATAAAGTGTTTTACTCTAGAAATCCTTTGGCTAAAGCTAGTAAACTTCTCAACTTTGACATTTCTTGGATAGAATTTGATAGTATAAAAAAATCGTCAAATTTATTTAATTCTGTAAATAACTTCTGCTATCTTGGAAGTATAGGAGATTATTATTCTGTATTTAATAAACTAGTTCCATATAGCTATAGAATATTCCAACCTCCAGCTCAAATGTACGATGGAATGATTCTTGTTGCTAATGCTACTCCTATTAATAACTTTAATTAATGTAACATAATAATAATAAAGGGACACCTTCACAATTATATGTAGTGTCCCTTTTATTTATAGTATTATAGCATCTCCAGGATTTAATATAACTACCTCTGCATACTCTGCTCTTTTTTTGAATTTTTTAGGATCTGCTTTTATTAAATCAAACGTATCGTAGTGTATTGGTACTACTCTATCTGGTTTGATAAATTCACATGCTCTTGCAGCATCTTTTACATCCATTGTAAAGTTACCACCTATTGGAAGAAATGCTAAGTCAATATGCTCATCTTCAAGAAGTTTCATATCCATTGTAAGTCCTGTATCTCCAGCATGGTATATTTTTTTGCCATCTATTTCTATTAAAAAACCACAAGGATTTCCTCCATAAAGCATATCATCTCCCTCTTCTATTCCTGAACCATGAAGCGCTGGAGTCATTTTTACTGTTCCAAAATCAAAATTAAATTTTCCACCGATATGCATAGAATGTACATCTAATCCTTTTTTAGTTAAGTAGTGAGCTATCTCATGATTTGCAATTACTGTAGCATCACATTTTTTAGCAAGCTCAATACAATCTCCCATATGGTCTGAGTGTCCATGTGTTATAAATATATGAGTCAAATCATTTAATTCTTCGGCTTTTATTGGACATAGTCCATTTCCTGTTATAAATGGATCTACAATTGCTTTAAATCCATCTTTTTCTATTAATACTACTGAATGACCTAAAAATGTAACTTTCATAACCTATCCTCCAATAATTAATATTTTTTTCATTATATCACAAAAAAGAAGGACATCGCATAAATACATATGCGATATCCTCCATTTGTAGAATGATTATAATTTTGAGTAGTACTCTACCACTAGGATTTCGTTAATCTCTATTGGTATTTCATTTCTTTCAGGCCTTTTAATTAGCGTACCAGAGAATTTTTCCATATTTTTTTCGATATAAGGAAGTGTGTTTAATTCGCTGTTTTCAAAATTCTCTTTAAACATTGCATTAGACTGAGATTTTTCTCTCAAAGATACTACATCGCCTACATTTAAACCAAAAGAAGGTCTGTCTACTTTTTTACCATTAACCAAAATATGACCATGTACAACCATCTGACGTGCCTGTCTTATAGAAGATGCAAGCCCTAGTCTGTATACTATATTGTCTAATCTACATTCTAATAACTGAATAAGTACAGTACCTGTTGATTCTTTTGATTTTTCTGCTTTGTGTACATAGTTTGCAAACTGCTTTTCTAGTACACCATAATAAGCTTTTAATCTCTGTTTTTCAAGCAGCTGTGTTCCATATGGAGATAATTTCTTATCCGCTCTTGAAGTTCCTCTTTCTGCTCTATCCATTGCTTTTGGATGTCCACATACATTTAATCCAAGTCTTCTACACTGTTTGAATCTTGGTCCCATCATTTTTGCCATTTTTCTTCTCCTTAAAAATTAAATTTTGCCGCGATAATTTTTAAGCCTGAATATAATATATCATATACGTCTTTTCTCTGTAAATGATTTTCATTAGCATTGATTTATCTTTTTTCTCAATTTCCAAAAAAAGATACCATCGTAAAAATACGATAGTATCTTTTTAAGAAGTAGTGTGTTTTTAATCGGCACAAATACTAATGGCAATATATAAAGTGCTAATTTATATACTCATCCCCTGCAGACAAATGGGGGTATTTGCTTTCCTAATTATTATAATATCACACCTTTATATAACTGTAAATGATTGTCATTTCCATTTAATTATTTAATTTTCTCAATAACAAAACTATTTAAAAATGGGTAAAAAAAAAATCCGGCCTAAGCATCCAGATTTAAAGTATATATGGAGCTGGTGATAGGACTCGAACCTACAACCTGCTGATTACAAGTCAGCTGCTCTACCAATTGAGCCACACCAGCGTGTTCAGTTTTAATGGTGGGGTTAACAGGGCTCGAACCTGTGACCCCCTGCTTGTAAGGCAGATGCTCTCCCAGCTGAGCTATAACCCCACACTAAAATATTAATAAAAAAGATGGTGACCCGTAGGGGAATCGAACCCCTGTTACCACCGTGAAAGGGTGGTGTCTTAACCGCTTGACCAACGGGCCTTGAAATGGTGATCTATCCGCGATTCGAACGCGGGACACCTTGATTAAAAGTCAAGTGCTCTACCGACTGAGCTAATAGACCACATCCTGTATTTTTGAAGGTTTTTAATGTGTTCCCTCAACCACAAGTAATATTATATCTAGAATATGCCTTCTCGTCAACACTTTTTTTAATTTTTTTTGCATAAATTTATGCAAAAAAGTTATCAACAGTTATCAACAATCAACTTGTGGATATTGTTGATATCTTATTTGTTTATTTTTCAACATTTTACAAAAAATATATAAAAATATCCACAGAATCCAAGGCTTTCGAACCTATATTCTGTGGATATAAAACTTTATAAATCTTTAACTTTATCACCAAAACGCTGTATAGAACCCATCCAAACAAGCTCAACTGAACCTGTTTCTCCGTGTCTATTTTTAGCAATTATTATTTCGGCTAGGTCTTTTTTTTCTGAATCTGAATGATAATATTCATCTCTGTAAAGGAACATTACTATATCTGCATCCTGTTCTATAGCTCCAGATTCCCTTAAATCTGAAAGTACAGGTCTATGATCTGCTCTCTGCTCTGGTGCTCTCGATAACTGAGATAATGCAACAACAGGGCAGTCTAGTTCTTTTGCTAATATTTTTAGCGATCTAGATATTTTTGATATCTCTTGCTGTCTACTTTCATTCTTAGAATCACTTTCCATAAGCTGAAGGTAGTCTATCATAACTAAATCTAGTCCCTGTTCCATTTTTAGCTTTCTACATTTAGATCTAAGCTCATTTATCTTTATACCTGGAGTATCGTCTATAAATATTTTTGCATCTGACATAACTGCCATAGCACTTATTATCCTAGGCCAATCCGCATCGTTTAATGTACCTGTTTTCATTTTCTTAAGCTCTACATTTGACTGAGCTGCAATCATTCTCTGAGCAAGCTGCTCCTTAGACATTTCCAGACTAAATACTGCAACTGAAGCATTTCCTTTTATAGCAGCGTTTTGAACTAAGTTAAGCGCAAATGCTGTTTTACCCATAGCAGGTCTTGCTGCCACTAGTATTAAGTCTGTTCTCTGTAGTCCATTTATCTTTTTATTTAAGTCCTTAAACCCTGTAGTTACTCCTGTTACATCGCTCTTGTTAGAATATATAGACTCTATCATATCATATGTATCCATAAGAACTTGATTTATAGGTTTAAAATCGTCATTTGTTCTTTCCTGAGAAATATCAAATATTTTCTTTTCTGCAAAATCTAGTACATTCTCAGCACTTTCTACACTTCCATATCCTAAGTTGATTATGTCATTTGATGCTTTAATAAGCTGTCTAAGTACTGATTTTTCTTTTACTATATCTGCATAGTATTTTACATTTGATGTTGTAGGAACTATTGTAGACAAGCTTGTAAGGTATGTTACACCACCTATATCGTCTAGGTATCCTCTTTTTCTAAGCTCATCTGTTAGTGTTACCATATCAATAGGTTCATTCTTATTGTTCAGAGCCATCATACTCTCATAGATAATTCTATGCGCATCTTTATAGAAATCTGTCGGAGTAATTGTCTCTGCTACTGTTATTATAGCGTCTTTATCAAGCAGGATTGAACCTAGAATAGACTGCTCTGATTCGACGCTGTGAGGTGGTATTCTGGTTATATCTGCCATTTTTTTACCCTATCTTATTTATTTTTTTCTTTAACATCTACTCTTATGTTAGTAGTTACTTTTGGATGTATTTTTATTTCCACTCTTGTAGATCCTAAAACTCTTATTGGTTCTTCAAGGTTTATTTTTCTTTTGTCTATAGTTATGCCTTTCTGTTTTTTAAGCTGTTCAGCTATATCTTTAGAAGTTATTGATCCAAATAATCTTCCTCCATCTCCAGCTTTAGTGTATATTTCTATGTTTATTTCTTCCATCTGTTTTCCAAGAAGTACTGCTTCATCGTATTCTTTCTGAGCATGGAATTCCTGTGATTTCTGTTTTTCTTTTAATTCTTTTATATTTCCTGCATCTGCCTGTACAGCCATTTTTTTAGGGAATAAGAAGTTTCTTGCGTAACCATCGCTAACTTCTTTCATTTCTCCTTTTTTACCTGTACCTTTTACGTCTTTTAATAATATTACTTTCATCTATTTATCCTCCTCTAAGAATTCTTCTATTATTTCATGTACCATATTATATGCTTTTTTAAGAGATACGTTTTTAAGCTGTGCACCAGCGATATCTATATGACCGCCACCGCCTAGTTTTTCCATCATTACATGGACATTTATATCTCCTAATGATCTAGCACTAATGAATACTTTTCCATCCTTTTGACCTAGCACAAATGAAGCCTCAACCTGTCTGATGTTTAAAAGCTCATCAGCTGCTTTGGCTATAATTACATTTACATTGTCAATTTCTGAAGAAGTATATCCGATACAAATTCTATTGTTTATAATTTTTGTGTTTTGTATAATTTCTGCTTTGGTTGTAAAGTCGCTGATATCAGCATTGAATAGCTTTTTAACTTCTATAGTATCTGCACCGATTTTTCTTAGATACGATGCTGCTTCAAATGTTCTTACACCTGTTTTAAAAGCAAAGTTTTTAGTATCTAGATTTATACCAGCAAGTAGTCCTTCCGCTGTCATTTTATTTATTTTAATATTTTCATCCATATACTGAATAAGCTCTGTAACCATCTCACACGTAGATGATACATATATTTCATGGAATAATAGGACAGCATCACTTATAAACTCTACCCCTCTTCTATGGTGGTCTATAACTACAACTTTGTCTGATATTTCCAGAAGCTTAGGACACTCTGTAAAGTTTGGTCTATGAGTATCTAAAACTATAACTAACGTGTCCTCTTTACATCTTTCTATAGCTGTTTCGTGATTTATAAAAATGCCTTTGTAGTATTTATCTTTTTTTATCTTTTTAGCAAAAATTTCTATAGAGTCATTTAGATTTTCTAATACTATATTAGATTCCTTACCACAAGCTTTGCAAAGGTCGTATATTCCAACTGCAGCCCCCATAGCATCCATATCAGGGTATCTATGTCCCATTATTAGAACATCTTCACTCTGGTTTATAATTTCTCTTAGAGCATGACCGATAAGTCTTGATTTAACTTTTGTTTTCTTTTCTACAGCTTTAGATTTTCCTCCGTAGAATGAGAAATTATCTTTAGTTTTTACAACAACCTGATCTCCACCTCTACCAAGTGCTAAGTCTAAGGCTCCAACTGCCATTTTGAAATTATCGTTTATAGTTTCTCCATCTATACCAACACCCATACTTATCGTTACTGGAAGTGTATTTCCATGGTCTATATGTCTAATTTTATCTAGTATTTCAAACTTATCTAGCTCTATTTTTTTAAGCTCTTCTCTATTCATAACTAAAAAGAATTTATCCTTAGATACCCTCTTCATAGCTGCTTTTGACTCGGTTTCAAATGTAGACAGTACTCTTTCTATATCTGCAGTTATTAAAGGTCTATTTTCTTCATCTGCACTTTTAATAACTTCTTCGTATCCGTCTACCTCTATAATTCCTATAACTGTTTTTTCGTTTATATATTTTTCTTTAAGATTTAAATAATCTGTTTTATCTAACCAATAAAGAACCATCATATAATCTACATCTGAATTTGTTCTATTTTTTATTACTCTATATACGATGCTGTATCTTTTATCTTTGTATTCTATTTCAGAGTACATTTCGTTTTCATCGTTTAACACTTTTGTTAAATCAATTTCCCCTACAACATCTTTAATATTTTCATCTAGCAATCTATCTCTACCTATGATTTCTGAGAATTTATCATTGTGCATAGTTATTTTCCCATTAAATTCTATTACACACATAGGTATTGGTAGATATCTTATCGCCTTTTTAGCGATTTTATCCATATTTAAAGATAGATTTTCAACATATCTCATCCATTCTATTTTTTTTGATTCATTATTTTTTAAATTAAGGTAGAATACCACTCCAGATACAGCTATAAATCCAATTCCAGCTAAAGCATTGTAATATAAAAGAGCTAATCCTCCAATAAACATTATAACCATATATATTATATTTTCTCGGTTACTTCTATCCAAATTTGGCTTTACATTCATTTCAATCCTCCTATATGGATTTTTTCATTTTTGGTTTAATCTTTCTAAAATCCATAATACAATCAAGCATACCTAGTAGAGCTATAAGTGTACCTCCACCCATCACTCCTAGAGTAACAATCAATATAACTGGGAATACTATTCCCCCTCTTCCTTGAACAATCCTAGTCTTTATAAAGTATATACACACAGAAATTCCTTGCATCATAAACATTATATTAAATACTATCTGTAAATTTCCCATTATTACAATGGTATTTAGACCTGTATCCATATACGAAAGTCCAAACACTGCAAGATATATAACAAATGTTATAACTACTGCATTTCCTGGTAAATAAAAACCTGACATTCTGATTCTGTTTAAGTTTTTATCTGTTATTCTTTTAGCTATTGCTCCACCTAAGAAATATGTAAAGAATACACATATTCCAGACTGAATAAATAATAATGATACTATCATATTTCTAAACATGTCTGTAAGTTCCGCAGCTGTAACATCTCCAAGAACATTTAATTGTTCTTTTGGCATATTTTCTAACCGCGTTTTTGATATTTTGGCAAATGTATCAGTAAGCTGTTTTACAACATCTATATTCATCATATATTTAGCTATTATAACGTATGCTATTGTCGATAAAATGAAAATAATTATTCCCATATAGATTGGTTCCTGTCGTTCTTCGTCATCTTTTTCACTTACCGAGTCGATAAGTCGCCCAACTAAAATAGACGGGATGACAAATGTTACAACAACTTCCATAGCGTACCTAACATCTGTTAAACCAAATATAGCTAGTACTGAAACAACAAATGCAGCCATGCTCTGTTTTTCAGTAGATATCATTCCAACTATCGCAAATGGTATACACACTGTGAATATTATCGCCATTGATGCCGTAGTAAGAGTAGTTGTTCCAACAGCTAGAGCTATTGCTATAGCTGTCATAAGCATCACAGTTACCGTTTGGTTCTGTTTTTTCATTTTCCCTCTCCTGTCATATCTATTAGTAGTTTTATATAATCGTATTAGCAATTATATATTTAAATCTTTTTGATTAAATTAATAAATTTGCGTTTAATTTTGCATATTTTATTAATACCCTAATATTAATATTATATCACAAATAGATATATATAAAAGTCTTTAATGATATAGTACACATTATACACAATTCAAAATTAATTTGTTTAATAACGAAAAAAATCCTATCGAGCACAGCTCGATAGGATTTTATCCGTTATTATTTACTAGTCTAATGTGTAAGGTAAAAGTGCTATATTTCTAGCTCTTTTTATAGCTTTTGTTAATTCTCTCTGATGTTTAGCACATGTTCCTGATATTCTTCTTGGTAATATTTTACCTCTTTCAGTAACATATCTCTGTAATCTCTGAGTATCTTTGTAATCTATTTTAGCGTTTTTATCAGCGCAGAACTGACAAACTCTTTTTTTCTTACGTCTTCTTTTGTTCATCATGACTAATTTCCCTCCTTTTTAAAATGGTATGTCGTCATCGTCCACAGCTCCAAAACCTTCTGGGTCCAAGTCTGAAGACAGACCACTAGGTTCAAAGGCTGGTTCATTATGATTCTCTTTTATGTTATTACTGTAATTATTCTCAAAATTGTTGTAAGAACCTTCGCTAGCAGCTTTTTTGCTTTCAAGTGCATCGACCTGTCTGCAGCTAACTTTTGTAAAGTTCTTCCATTCGCCTGTCTGAGTTTGATAATTATCAACTCTTATCTGCCCGTTACATGCTACTAATCTACCTTTTGTAAGATAGTTCGCGCAGAACTCAGCAGCTTTTCCCATAACTTCTATAGGAATAAAATCGGCTTCTCTTGTGCCATCTCTTTTAGTAAAATCTCTGTTTACTGCAAGAGTAAATGTGGCTACTGGTGTTCCTGATCCTGGAATATATCTTAATTCTGGATCTTTAGTAAGTCTTCCTACTAGTACAACCTGATTCATAAAAACACCACCTATTTAAATAAGATATGATTAGTCACAAACAACAACCATGTGTCTTATTACGTTTTCGTTTATTTTTAAGTTTCTGTCTAATTCTTTTGGTAATTCAACAGAAGCTTTGAAGTTAACTAATGTGTAGAAACCTTCAGTAAATTTAGCTATTGGGTAAGCTAGTTTTCTATTTCCCCAAGCGTCAACTTTAGTTACTTCACCACCATTAGTTTCTATTATTTCTTTTATTTTGTTCTGTACACCTTCTCTAGTTTCTTCATCTAGAACTGGTTTCACAACGTAAACTAATTCGTAATCTCTCACTACAATTCACCTCCCTTTGGACTTAACGGCTCTAAATTATTTAGAGCAGAGAAATGAGAATCTAATTCTCATACTTGTATATATTATCATGTACAAGTGTTATTGTCAACAGTATTTTTCAAGTTGTTCTTCCAATAAAAATATATTTTTTTAATTGTTTTCACAAAAAAATCAGTAAACATTTTGCTTACTGATTTTTTCTTAATAAAATAAAAATATTTTGTTTATATATAAATATAGGGGGTTTCTAATTCTCTTTTCTAATAGTTACTTTTGAAGAATATCTTCCACCATGATGAACTTTATTATTAGCTACAACGTAAGTTTCACTATTAAATCCATCTTTAGTATTACTATTTGGGAACATAAAGTTTTTAGCACTTGAAGTTATTGTAACTCTTATTCTATGTCCCTTTTTAAATGTATTAGATATCTTAGTTGTAAGTATGTTTAATTTATATACTTTCCCTTCTTCCATAAATTCAGGGTGTTCAAAACTATTTCTATATTTTGCTCCAAGAATTCCATCCGCTAATTTTATAGATTTACCATTTTCATCTACATCAGTTATCCTAACTATAAAATCTGTATCGACAGCATCAGAAGAAACATACAGTTCAACATCCATATCACCTGTTATTGTAAAATCTTCTTCTAATACATCAGTTGTATAGCAAAGCATATCATCTCGTTTTTCTTCTTCTGTATAATCCTCTGGAACCTCTATTTCGTTTTCTGACATATCTATTATATGTATAGATGGATTATTTGGATCATATTCATATTCATCAACATTTTCCTCTGTTGGATTTTCAAATACTATTTTTCCATCTCCATAAGATGTATTTGCATTTCCTTTACTATCTAAGAACAATTCAACCTTTTCAGTTTCTGGAACTGGCCAATTTTCAGCTGTTTTCCATTCATTATCCCCTACTGTATAATATTCTACTGGAGATGTTTTATCTATTCCATTCTCTATTCCTTTTAAATGAAGGTCAAACCATTTTAAGAAGTTAAGGTCTATATCGAATCTAAGCGCATTTGCTCCAAAGTCAACCCCATGTAAATCATATCTTGAATTGCCACTGTGCTGCCATGGTCCTAATATAACCTTTCTTTTTCCTACTGGGAAATCTTTAACTATATCTAAAGCTTGTGTTGTTCCCATTCCATTATCATCAAACCAACCTGACATTATTAATGTAGGAATAACTGTTCTCTTGCTTCTTGCATGCCAATCAGAATCAGCCCAGAATTTACAATAGTCTGGATTTTTAAACCAATTATCAAGGAAATCAACTTTGTATCCTAATGCTATTTCTGGTATATTTTCCAATGGTCTTATATTTAAAACTTCTTCCCAATCATCTCTTTCCATTAATTCAGGTTTGAATTTTTTCTGAGATACAGAGAATGCCCATGCTAACATTCCTGATGTTAAACATCCTCCTCTTCTTGGTAAGTCCATAAAAGCACTTCCTGCGCAAACTATACTTACCATAGCTGATAAATATGGATTTCCACTAGCTGCAGCTGCCCACTGAACATATCCAAGATAAGATCCACCTATCATACCTACTTTTTTATTACACCAAGGTCTATTTGCTATCCAAGTTATAGTGTCGTCGCCATCCTCTACTTCTGTATAATTTGGCATCCATTCTCCCTCGCTTAAATTTCTACCTCTTACGTCCTGTATTACTACTGCATATCCTCTTTGAACGTATTTAAAATATGACTGATTATTAAGTTCTTTTCCATAAGGAGTACGTACTAATATAGCAGGAATATCTCCTTCTATATCTGCTGGTAGAAATACATCAGTTGATAATTTTATACCATCTCTCATCTCAACATCAAACATTCCCTCATATTTAACAGGGTGAATAGGTTCTTTTATTTCTTTCCAAGCTTTTAATGGAGTAATATCTTCATAACCTTCTTTTACCAATATAGAAGAATATTCTCTATTAGAGCATAAGAAAGCAACTATTTCACCATTTCTTTTTAATACATTTAGTGTAGTGGGAATTTTTTTCTTCTCTGAATATAATAATTATCCTCTGCTAATTCATAAGTTTCACCATACTTAGTTCTAAGGAATTTTCTTTTTCCATCTAAGTGTTTTTCATAGTATTCTATTTTATCTGTTAACTCAAGAAGATTTATCTTACAAAAGTCAGTTATTTCTAAATTTTTTTCTTTTGTCAATTCAACTTTATCTAGAAATTTGTTTTCATATACATCTAACTCTTTGTAATATACTTTTTCTCCCTCATAAGAAACATATCCATATAGTATTCCTGATATATACAATTTATATTCTCTCATTCTTATCCTCCTAATAATTAACAATAAATTTAATTAAGACAAAAGACTTTTAAATTTAAAAATCTTTTGCCTATAATCAATTACATTCCTAAAGTTCCCTTTATTAAATATGCGACGGTTATACCGGCATAGTTACCACATGCCCCCGCTATAACTCCCATTAGAAGTCCTATATTTATTAAACTCTTCCATTGAGCACTTGATGCTACTAATGCAGCTGTTGGACCATCTGATATAGCCGCTACGATTGATAATAATACATATTCGTATCTTACTTTGAATATTCTTGTTATTACTAAGTGTAATATTGTACAACCTACAACAACACAGAAACAGAATATTGTTATATATAAAGTTGATCCAAAGAAATCTTTTAGATTAACTGCAAATCCTATTGTTGTTAAGAATAAAAGTGCTATATATAAACCTAGGTCAAAGTTTCCTCTAAGTCTTTTAACCCGTGGGAACTGAGCTAATATTATAGAGAATGTAGTTATAAGTATAACTCTTCCTGCACTTCTAAATCCTTCACCAAATATCACTCCAGATAACCAAGAAGCTACTGCAAATACCGCAAATGCTAAAGACAACATCCAAGCTATATCTTGTATACTCCATTCTTTAGATGCCATTAATTCTGTATGATCTCCTTCACCTAATAATTCATCATCTGTGTGATGGTATGGCCAGAATTTCTGGAATTTTTTTGAATTTTTTAATATAGCAGGCGCTGCAAACATAAACACTAGTGTTGGTATACCTATTACATAGTCTGCTGCATTTGCTGCTGCTATTGTTTCTCTAGCCGCATCAAGACCAACTGCTATAGCTGTAAGGTTGGCACTTCCTCCAGTATATGTTCCAACAAACATTCCTGCTACTTTCCATCCTTCGTCTATTTTTCCTGCAAATACTAAGCCAAATATAAATGCCATTATACAAACTGATAATATCGCAGATATTAATGCTATAATAGGTTCTTTTGTAAGTTTTTTCATTTCTTTTAAATCTAAGCTTAATAGACATATACATATAGATAGTGGTATACAGTACCCTGATAAAATTCCATAAACATCATGATTTACAGGAACTATTTTTAAGTTAGAAAGTACTATTCCTAGTATAATTACTGTAAGTGCCGGTCCTAAAGACTTAAATACTTTGAATTTCTGTAACCACAATCCTACAGAAACTGTCATAAACATTACTAATAGCAATGTCTCCGGTGTGCTGAAAACAGTTTTTTCCATATATTATCCTCCCTCTATTATAGAATATGCAGTATATAAAATATACTGCATATTCTTTTAATTCTCTTTTCTTATAATTTAATTAAAAATCAAAGTCTATACCTAATCCTGGTTTATCAGAAAGAACGAATGTATCTCCATTTATTTCAAATCCGCCTTCCATTCCATTGTCTGGGTCGACACAATACATAAAACTATCGCAGTCTGCTTCTGTTATATTTTTCTTAGCTGCCACTAAGCTAGCTCCAGCTGCTATAGCTATTTTAGTTTCTAACATACATCCAACCATACATCTAACATCATTAGCTTCTGCTATAGCATTTATTTTTAATGCATTGTAAAGTCCGCCACATTTCATTAGTTTTATATTTAATATATCAGCTGCATCCATTTTACAAGCTTTAGCTGCATCCATTGGAGAATGTATACTTTCATCTAACATAACTTTTAGACCAACTTTTTCTCTTATTAATCTTGCATCATTCATATTCCAATGAGGTAGGCACTGTTCAACAGCTTCTACACCAACTTTTTCAAATTCTTTTAAAACTCTTACTGCATCATTTACACAGTAACCCTGATTTGCATCTACTCTAAGACGTATATCATTTCCAACTGCTTCTCTTATTAACTGTAATGCTTTTATATCTTCATCTGGATTTATTCCTGCTTTAATTTTTAATATTCTAAATCCATCGTTTTCTACTCTTTCTTTTGCTTCTTTAGCCATATTTTCTGGAGTATCTATACCGATAGTCATATCTGTCTGTATTTTATTATCATATCCTCCAAGTATTTTGTATAATGGCTGTCCCATCACTTTTCCTTTTATATCAAATAAAGCTATATCTATAGCCGCTTTTGCTGATGAATTTCCTGTTATAAGTCTATCCATTAAAACATGTATTTTTTCTATTTCTAGAGGATCCATTCCTATTAATCCTTCTTTGAACATATTAAGTGTACTTATAACACTATCTACTGTTTCTCCAGTTACAGGTGAGAACGGAGCTGCTTCTCCTAGTCCATATATTCCTTCATCTGTCATAACTTTAATTATTACATTGTCTGCATAATCTTGAACCGCAAATGCTATTTTAAACGGTTTCTTTAGATGAATACGTATTTTTTCAATTTTGATATCAACTATTTTCATTTTACCCTCCTGTGATTAACTGAATTGGATTTTTTCAGATAGACTAGCTTTTTCTCAAGAATATAAATATATTAGCTTTTCTGAAAATTCAGTATCATCTTTTTTTTTATAATTTTAGCACATATTTTTTTATTATTCAATAAATTCTTTTATTTTTTTTATAAATAATAAAAAAAATAATTCTATAAAACGACTTGAAAGGTTTTTTATACTAATTTCAGTAGTTTTTAATACGTTTTATCTTTACTTTTACTAAATTTACAACTTTTTTTGACTTTCAAACAAATTATTTTTGATTTTTTATTTTATTTATAAAAAAAATCTTTATTTATTTTTTTATTTTAAAAATTATAACTTTATCTTATCTTTTTTTTGTGATATCATTGTATAGGTTAAGGGAAAACATTTGTTTTAAATATATAAAATATAATTTATAGAGAGGTAAAAAATGCTTGGAGAACGAATACGAAATTTTAGAAAAAACAAAAGTATAACTTTGCAACAACTCTCTGATGAAACTGGTTTATCTATAGGCTATATTTCTCAGATAGAAAGAAATTTAGTAGACCCTTCACTTTCTTCTTTAAGGAAAATCTCTAAATCATTAGATATTCCGACATATCTTCTTATGGAAACCGAAAAATATTCTGATGATCTTACTACAAAAAGCGGTGATGTAATTATGATGAAACAACCTAATTCTACTGTTGAATATCATCTACTTACTCCTATGCCTAATGAAACTTTTATACCTAAGTCTTTAGCTATAAAGTTCTTTCTAGATCCTAAGTCTTGTGATGGTGATTTCCCAGTAATTCATGAAAGTGAAGAAATTGTTATGCTTGAAAAAGGAGAGGTTATTATACATCTTCCAGATGAAGATATAAAATTATCAGTTGGAGATACAACTATAATAAAAAGTAATATTCCTCACATTATTGAAAATTTGACAGATGATATTGCTATAGGTTTATCTATTTTTACACCTGCTATATGGAAATTTCCATTTAGTAAATAAAAAAAGCTATTGTACTAAGTAAAATGGAACCTATAGAATGGACACTTGTAAAAAGGTGTTTCATCTATAGGTTCTTTTTTTGTATAATTTTAATATAGAGGTGAGTAATTTATGAGTAAAAAACAATTTAGTAAAGAAGAAACATTAGAGCTATCAAAAAATCCATTTGTAAAGAATGTAAGCTGTAAATCAATAACATATACAAATGAATTTAAAATACATTTCATAACAGAATACAATAAGGGAAAAAATCCAACACAGATATTTAAAGAAGCAGGTTTTGACACTAACATCATAGGTGCAAAACGTATTAAATGCGCTAGCGAGCGATGGAGAAAGTCATATAAAGAAAATGGTATTTTGGGACTAGATGATTCTAGAGTTAATAATTCTGGAAGACCAAGAAAAAGAAAATTAACAGATAAAGAGATAATAGATAAGAAGGATGCTGAAATAGCATATCTTAAAGCAGAGCTAGAACTAGTAAAAAAGCTAGACTTCGAAGAAAGGCAGGTGATGAATAATAAGCTACCTTCGGTGAAAATATTCAAATTAATTAATGATGTAATAAATAAATATTGTTTAAAAAAAATGATAAAACATCTATGTATTGTTGCAGGAGTATCTAGATCTGGATTTTATAACTATTTAAAAAACAAGAATGTAATAAGCAAACAAGAAGAAAAGGATTTAGAAGCAAAAGAAATAATTCTTAAAGCATATAAGTTCAGAGGATACAAAAAAGGTTCTCGTTCAATAAAAATGATTTTAAAAAGTAAATTTAATATAATATTTAACAGAAAAAAAATTCAAAGAATAATGAAAAAATATGGAATTAAATGTCCTATTCGCGAGTCAAATCCAGCTAAACGTATGGGAAAAGCAAGAAAAGAACATCACACAGTTCCTAATAAATTGAATAGAGAATTTAAACAAGGTATACCAGGAAAAGTACTTTTAACTGATATTACGTATATGCCGTACGGCAATGGGAAAACAGCATATTTATCAACTGTAAAAGATTCTTCTACGAATGAAATTTTATCGTATCATTTATCGAAGAATTTAAAAATGGATATTGTTATTTCAACTATTAACAATCTCATGTTATCAAATTCAGACAAATTACATAAAGATGCATTTATTCATTCTGATCAAGGAGTTCATTATACAAGTACTATTTTTCAGAACTTGTTAAAAAAATATAATTTAGGTCAATCTATGTCTAGAAAAGGTAATTGTTGGGACAATGCTCCGCAGGAGTCATTCTTTGGTCATATGAAAGATGAAATAGATTATAAAAGTTGCAATACATTTGAAGAGTTAAAAAGTTTAATAGATGATTATATGGATTATTATAATAATGATCGTTGTCAGTGGAATTTAAAACAGCTGACTCCTATTCAATATAGAAGTCAGCTGCTTGCTGCTTAAGACTTTTTTATATATGTCCTTGACATAGGGACCATTTTAAAGTACAATAGCTTTTATTTTATTTATTCAAAGTTTTAAAGATTATTCACCTAATTCTTCTCTTAAAACCTGTCCCATTCTCTTGATACCTTCAACTATTTTGTCTTCTGGCATGTTAGAGTAGTTTAATCTGCAGCAGTTGTATACTCCACCATTAGGGAAGAATGAATCTCCTGGTACGTATGCAACGTTCTTTTCAAGACATTTAGTAGCCATTTCAGCTGCTTTTACGTTTTCTGGAAGTACTACCCAAGTAAATAGACCACCCTGTGGATGAGTGAATTTAACACATGCTGGGAATTCTTCTTCCATAGTTTTTAACATTAAATCTCTACGTTTAACGTAGCAAGCTTTTATGTTTTCAACGTGAGCATCTAAATCATATTCTTCTATGAATTTGTTAACTTCCATCTGAGATATTGTAGAAGCCTGTAAGTCTGCTCCCTGTTTGCATATATTGTATTTGTTTAATATTTCTGGAGCTGCACAAGTCCATCCTAATCTGTATCCTGGGCAGAATATTTTAGAGAATGTTCCAAGGAATATTACTAAACCTTTAGTATCCATAGCTTTTAATGATGGTAAGAATTCACCTTCGAATCTTAATTCACCATATGGGTTATCTTCTATAACAGGTATTTCATATTTGTTTATTATTTCCATGAATTTTTCTCTTCTTTCCATTGGCCAAGTTCTACCTGATGGATTCTGGAAATCTGGTATAACATATATCATTTTTACTCTGTCATTTTCTTCTAATACTTTTTCAAGTTCTTCCATTATCATACCGTTATCATCTGTTGGTATTTCTATGAATTTTGGCTGATATGATTTGAAAGCATTTAAAGCACCCATGTATGATGGACTTTCACATAATACTATGTCACCTTCATCTAGGAATACTTTACCAGAGAAATCAAGACCCTGCTGAGATCCACTTGTTATAAGTATATCGTCTGGACCTACATTAGTTTTTAATTTTCTGTTCATTCTTTCTGCTATTTTTTCTCTTAATGGTTTGTATCCTTCAGTAGTAGTGTACTGTAAAGCTACTTTTCCCTGTTCTTCAAGAACCTGAACTGATATTTTTTTCATTTCTTCTACTGGGAATAATTCTGGAGCAGGCATACCACCAGCGAATGATATAACTTCTGGTCTAGCTGTTAATTTTAACAGTTCACGTATTGCTGATCCTTCTAAGTTGTCTAATCTTCTTGCAAATTTTACTGCCATTTTTATAGCACCCCCATGAAAATGTTTATTTCAATGAATTTATTCATTTTACAATTACATTATATCAAATTTTTCTTAAATAATATACGTTAAATATTAAAAAAACACGTTATTTTTATATCATTTTTTCACATATAATATTTATCATTTAATTTATTAAGTACTATATTTACGATTTTAATTTATGTATAAAACTTGCATTTTTATTTTTATTCTTCATTTACTTTGTGTAATTTTTTTACTCTTTTTTCAAAAGTTTCTCTGTCTAACATTATAAGTCTACCACATTGTTTGCATTTAGCTTTTATATCCATACCCGTTCTAGTTATTTCAAACTCTTTGCATCCACAAGCATGTGGTTTCTTTAATTCTACTATATCGCCTTTTTCAAGATTTAATGGCATAACAATACCTCCATTAGTTTAATTCTGAAGCGCTTCTTTTACCACCTTCGTGTTTTTCTATCATAAATAGACCTTTGCAATCTATACTATTTTCAGAAAGAACATTTTTTACTCTTTCTAAATCTTCTTTTTCGAATTTTATTGATATTCCACAACTTGCACTTATTTCTCTTGGTGTTGGAAGTGTTGTTGCTTTTATATCGTCTTTCTGTAATAATTTTTCTGTTTTTATAGCATTGTGAGTTGAGTTAAATGCCACTATATACATTGTTTCCATTGTTATTTTCCTCCTAAATTTTGTGAATTTTATGACACTAGTAATTTTCTAGTATTTTTTATTTTTATTATTTTTGTATACCAACAATTTTTTATACATTATATTATAGTAAAGAATTTAATTATTTTCCATTTATTTTTATTTTTTATTGACTCTTACGTTGCGTAATAGATTAAACTGTTATTTGTAGGGAGGGATTTTAAATGTACAGTACAGGAAAACTTTCTGAAATATCAGGTGTAAGCTCGAGAACACTTAGATATTATGATGAGATTGGATTATTAAAACCAAGCTTTATAAATGAATCTGGATATAGATATTATGATGATAATGAGGTAGCTCTTTTGCAGCAGATACTTTTTTACAAAGAAAGAGGGCTTGATCTGCAAACAATTAAGGAAATAATCTATCGTAAAGATTTTGATTTATATTCTGCTCTTGAAGAACATCTTGTTAGTCTTGAGGAAGAAAAGAAAAAAATAGATAGAATGATTAATTCTGTAAAACTATCTATAAAATCATTGAAAGGAGAATATAATATGAGTGATAAGGAAAAGTTTGAAGTATTTAAAAAGAATTTAGTAGATGAAAATGAAAAAAATTACGGAAAAGAAATAAGGGAAAAATATGGAAATGATTCAGTTGATGAATCTAATAGAAAAATGCTTAATATGAGCGAGGAGGATTATAATATGTTTAAAGAATTAGAAGAAAATATCCTTACTCTAGTTGAAAAATGTGTAAAAGAAAATCTAGATTTAGATAGCAAAGAAGCAAAAGAACTTGCTAATATGCATCAAAAATGGATAAAAATGACATGGAATAAATATAGCGTAGAAGCACATAAATCACTTGCTATGATGTATATAATGGATGAGAGATTTAAAGAATATTACGATAGAAATATAGAAGGGTGTGCCGACTATCTATCTATGGCTATAGAAAATAATTTATAAAATAAGAAATGGACTATTACAAATTTTGTAGTAGTCCATTTTATTTTATTGTATTTAGTTTTAAAAATTATCCTATTGTTATTGTGTTTGATGCACCTTTTAATGTTTCAACTATGTCGTACATATTACTTACTACACCAGCTTTTAACTGATCTTTTAGTCCATAGTAGTCTAAGCATGTTCCACAAGATAATACCTGTACACCAGCTTCTTCTAATTTTTTAAGATTTTCTACAGTAGCTTCGTTTTCAGTAGATAGTGTAACACCACCGTTAACTAGAACAACTGCTTTTGGATATGGTTTTGTTTCTGTTAAAGTGTATATGAATCCTTTTATAAGAACTTTTCCTAATTCATCATTTCCTGAACCCATTCTATCAGATGATATAAATACTACCTGATCACATAAATCGTCATTTGATTCAGTAGCTACTTCAGCTGCAGCTTCCCCTTTAACTATCTGAACTTCTATTTCACCGTCTTCTTCTTTTATAACTGTTGCTTCACAGTTAAGAGATCTAGCTAATTTTAAAAGATTTTCTTTCGCAGTAGTGTTATCAACTGTAGTAACTACTGTTCCTTCAGCTATTTTTTCTAATTCTTTTTTAGTGTTTATAACTGGTTTTGGACAAGCTAATCCTCTAGCATCTACTTTTATCATTTTTAAACATCTCCCTTTAAAAAATTAATTTATTTTACTTTTTAATTTTATCACATCTAAATATATATAGTGATATACTTTTTATAGATTTTTTCTATATCCTAATTTTACAACGTCTATATAAATTTGTCACATATTTTTCATAGTATATACTTTTAGGTTACAACTTCTTCATTAACGACAAGGATTATCCAAATCCGTTGTAATCCTTTTGTAGCCTCTATATTTTCAAAGTGTAGTATAATATAACTAATCCAAATACTTAATTGAATTTGGTGAGTTATATATTCGCCGTTCAAAATATAATTCTAATGTAATTTTTTAATTTAGGAGGAAAGTATTATGAAAATAAAAAAATTAACATCATTTGCGCTAGTTCTTGCTTTAGCGGTTGCTTTTGTGGGATGTAGCAAAACTGATAGTAGCAAAAAAGAAGAAGATAAGAATAGCACAACTCAGACTCAGCAGGAAAACTCTGATAAGAATGAGGATAAAAAAGATGATAAAAATGACAAAGACAATAAAGACGACAAAGATAAGCTAGAAAATGAAGAAGAAGCTGAAGAAAGTATAATAGTATACAACTACGATTTAGATAATGAAAAATTAATAGAAAATAGAATTGACGGTAAAAAGGAAACTCCAGAACAGGTATTTGAAAGCCTACAGAATCTAGGAGTTATACCTAAAGATGCAAAAATGAATAGCTTTGATATAACTGAGGCTGACGGTACAGAAACTGGTATCCTAGATGTCAATAAAGCATTTGTTAATTCTAATCTAGGAAGTAGTGCAGAGTCTTTAATGCTAGATGCTGTTGCTCAGACATTTATAGAAAACTTTGATATCGAGCAGCTACAGATTACAGTTGACGGTGGAGATTATGAAAGTGGTCATATAGTATTAGGTAAAGGCGATTATCTAAAACCACAGAGAACTGGATTAAATCAGGGGACTGGCGAAGATGTTGAAGCTGATGAAAATTAAATATTTTATATTTTAAGTTTATAAAATATAAGGTCATCCATTTAGGATGACCTTTTTTATTTGTTAAAAATTAATTTTAGTTTAAATTAATTTTATAGTATTCCAATTTTTTTCTTTTATGGTATAATATGTTCTATTGACTATTTATCGTTAGGTAGTCGATACTTTTTTATAGTTTACGTTTCGAGGTGTAGCCCTTTCTAGCCAGAAGGGCTACACTTTTTTTATTCCCCTAAAAGCATATTTATTATAGCTTCTAAATCTTCGTCACTATAGTACTCTATCTCAATCTTTCCACTCTTTTTACCCTTAGTTATATTCACCTTAGTACCTAGTATATTTCTCATAGTATCCTCTGCTTGAAGTACAAATAAATCCTTCTCATACACAGGTTTATTTTTCTCTTTTTTTTCTTTGTTCTGCATATTATTAACTATAGACTCAAGCTGACGTACAGAAAGTTTATCCCTTACAATTTTTTTTGCAAGTCTTTCCTGTTCTTCAATATCATCAATTCTTAAAAGAACTTTTCCATGTCCTGAACTTATTTCATTTTTATCTAGCATATCTAGCACTTTATCACAAAGGTTTAATAATCTCATACTGTTTGTTATATACGGTCTACTCTTTCCAACAGATTCGGATAATTGTGTCTGTGTAAGGTTGTATTTTTCTATAAGTCTTTTATACGCTTTTGCCTCTTCAACAGGGCTTAAATCCTCTCTCTGTAGGTTTTCTATTATCGCCAATTTATCTATTTCCTCGTATGAAACATCTTTTATTATAGCTGGTATTTTTTTCATTCCTAGTTTTTTGCAAGCTGTGAATCTTCTCTCTCCAGCAATTATCATATATTCTCCATTTGAATCTTCCTTTAGTATTATTGGCTGCAATAGTCCATATTTATTTATTGAGTCTGCTAATTCCTGAATCTTTTCTTCGTCAAAATTCTTTCTTGGCTGATTTTTATTGGGATATATTTTATATATTTCAATCTCTTTCATATTTATCATCTTCCTTTAATATTTGTTATCTTATATTATATAACCTAAGCCTATTTTTTTATATCTATTTTTTTAATAAATTAAAAAATAAGAATATGTTTCCATATCCTTATTTTTTGACATTTATTCAATTTTTTAATTATACTCTAACTTTGTTTATATCGTAAGGAGTTGTCTGGTATACAAAATAATTAAGCCAATTTGAATAAAGAAGATTTGCACCAGATCTCCATGTTACCATAGGTTGTTTTGTATCGTCATCATTGGGATAGTAGTTTTTCGGAACCGCTATCTCAAGTCCTGCATTTTTATCTCTCAGATATTCAGCTTCCAGAGTTACCGCATCGTATTCTGAATGTCCCATTATGAATATCTGATTTCCAGACTCTGTAGCAACTGCATATACCCCAGCTTCATCTGAAGAAGAAAGTATATCTAGTTTCGGCTCTTTTTCTATATCATCTCTGCTTACTGTTGTATGTCTTGAATGAGGTACATAGAATATATCGTCAAATCCTCTGAAAAGTGTAGAGTTTTTGAATTCAACTTTATGAGGAAATACCCCAAACATCTTCTGAGGAAGTATTTTTTTATTTATACCATAGTGATAATAAAGCCCAGCCTGTGCTCCCCAGCATATATGGAATGTACTGTGTACGTTCTTTTTAGACCATTCCATTATTTCACACAGTTCATCCCAGTAATCCACCTTTTCAAAAGGCATCATCTCAACCGGAGCTCCTGTTATTATCATACCGTCAAATTTCTGGTCTTTTATATCATCAAATGTTTTATAAAATGACAGCATATGTTCTATCGGTGTATTTTTTGATGTATGACTTTTTGTAGCTATAAGTTCAAGTTCTACTTGTATTGGAGAATTTCCAAGTAGTCTTGATATCTGTGTTTCTGTTTCTATTTTTTTAGGCATCAGATTCAGAATTACAACTCTAAGCGGTCTTATATCCTGAGTTATAGCTCTTTTTTCTGTCATTACAAATATATTTTCTTCTTTTAGCGTCTTCGCTGCTGGAAGTGCATCCGGTATTTTTATAGGCATATAAACACCCCCTATAAAAGTGCCTGTTTTAAATCTTCTATTATATCTTTCGGATCTTCAAGTCCTATTGAAAGTCTTACAAGATCCGCAGAAACTCCTGCATCTACAAGCTGTTCATCAGAAAGTTGTCTGTGCGTTGAGCTTGCTGGATGAAGACAACATGTATGAGAATCTGCAACATGTGTTTCTATATTAGCTATTTTAAGTTTTCCCATAAATTCTTCAGCAGCTTTTCTTCCGCCTTTTACACCAAAGCTTATTACTCCACAGCTTCCATTTGGAAGATATTTACTTGCTGTTTCATAGTATTTATTGCTTTCAAGTCCAGGATAATTTACCCATGCTATATTTTCGTTTTCTTCAAGGAATTTTGCTACCTTAAGTGCACTGTCACAATGTCTTTTTACTCTTAGATGAAGACTTTCAAGTCCTATGTTAAGAAGGTATGCAATCTGTGCCTGCTGATTTGAGCCGAAATCTCTCATAAGCTGAGCCACACATTTAGTTATAAATGCTCCTTCTATACCAAATTTTTCTGTATATGTAACACCATGATAACTTTCATCTGGAGTACATAGTCCAGGGAATTTGTCAGGATATTTTGTCCAGTCAAATTTTCCCGAATCAACTATACATCCACCTATTGCAGATGCATGACCGTCCATATATTTACTTGTAGAGTGAGTTACTATATCTGCTCCCCATTCAAAAGGTCTACAGTTTATAGGTGTAGCAAATGTATTATCTACTATTAGAGGAACACCATGTGCATGTGCTGCTTTTGCAAATTTTTCTATATCAAGTACTGTAAGTACAGGGTTTGCTATTGTTTCACCAAATACCGCCTTTGTATTTGGTCTAAATGCCCGGTTAAGTTCTTCTTCTGTACAATCTGGTGATACAAATGTAAAATCTATTCCCATTTTTTTCATTGTTACAGAGAAAAGGTTAAATGTTCCACCATATATTGTAGCTGATGAAACTATATGATCTCCAGCTTCAGCTATATTGAATACTGCAAAGAAGTTTGCTGCCTGACCTGAGCTTGTAAGCATTGCCGCTGTTCCACCTTCAAGGTCAGCTATTTTTTTTGCCACAAAATCGCATGTAGGGTTTGCAAGTCTTGAATACATATATCCATCTGATTCAAGGTCGAATAATTTACCCATATCTGAACTTGTATCGTATTTAAAAGTTGTACTCTGGTATATAGGAAGCTGTCTTGGTTCTCCATTTCCTGGTTTGTATCCTGATTGTACACATTTTGTTTCTATTCCTGTCATTTTAAATTCCTCCTATTAATTTTAAATATTTATAAAATTAAAATATATATTATTTTTCTGACAATGTCAATTATAATTTTCAGATTTATAAATACGATAAACTCTTTTTATTTTTTATCTGAAATTTTTATTGCATAAATTCCATAAAAAAAAGTAACTACAAAATAATACTTTCATAGTTACTTTTTATTTTTATTTATTTTCTTTTTGGTATTCTAACAATTACATCTACGTAATCGTCTTTTTCAACTTCTTTATACTGAGCATCTACCCCAGTATTTTTTATCATATCATACGCCTGCTTTATAGTGTTTAGGTATATTCTCATATTTATCATAGCCTTCATATTTCTTTTAGGTGGCTCTTCCTCTGTTTTAGGCTCTTCTTTAGGATTATCTAGGATATCTTTTATCATAGTTTCAGCTTTTTTAACTGTCATCTGATTTTTAGATATCTTATCTATTGCTTTTCTTATAATTTCTTCATCATCTAGTTTTAAAAGCTTTAGAAGTGCTCTTGTATGTCTTTCAGATAATCCTTTTTCCATAGCTTCATTTCTTATATGTTCAGGAAGCTTTAGAAGTCTTATCTTGTTGGCTATTGTAGACTGACTTTTTCCTAATTTTTCCGCAAGCTGCTGCTGTGTAAATCCATATTCCTTTATTAAGTTGCTATATCCTATAGCTTCTTCTAGGTAGTCTAAATCTTCTCTCTGTAGGTTTTCAAGCATCGCAACAACTGCAGAAGCCTCATCATTCATATCAGTTATTATAACTGGAACTTTTTCAAGTCCAGCTAATTTAGATGCTCTAAATCTTCTTTCTCCAGCAACTATTTCATAGTGATCATCTTTTTTTCTGACAGTTATCGGCTGTATAATTCCGTGTATTTTTATAGAATCAGCCAATTCTTTTAATGCACTATCTGAAAAGTGAAGTCTAGGCTGATATGGATTTGGTAATATGCTGTCTATTTCTACTTCTATTATCTTTTTTTCTCCCATAATTATCCTCTCTTACTTTATAGAATTATTTTCCGGGAAATTATTTTATCGGTGATTTTGCTGGTTTTCCAGCTTTTCTCGGATATTTTGAAGGTGTTTCAGATACTTTTTTGAATACCAGTATGTTGTGGTTTAAATCTGTTTCTGGAAGCTGTATATCTAGCTTTTCAACAAATTCTATTCCAAGAACTTCCATAGCCTTTTTAGATTCTTCAAGCTCTAAATCGGCATTAGGTCCTTTTAAACATACAAAGTATCCTCCTACCTTTATAAATGGTACACAGAATTCCATTAATATTGGAAGTCCAGCAACTGCTCTAGCTGTAGCTACATCGTACTGTTCTCTATAATCTGGATTTTTTCCAAAGTCTTCTGCTCTACCATGTATAAACTCTACATCTTCAAGCTCTAACTGATTGCATACTTCCTGAAGGAAGTTTATTCTTTTATTTAAAGAATCTAGTAGAGTTACTTTTGTATTTTCTAAACACACTTTTAATGGAACCCCAGGGAATCCTGCACCTGTTCCTACATCTATTATAGACATTCCGTCTTTTATATATCCACCTTTTACAGCAGATACTGAGTCTAAAAAGTGTTTTATATATGTTCCTTTTTCGTCGTCTATTCCTGTCAGATTCATTTTCCGGTTCCATTCAGCAAGAAGTTCTCTATACATTCTAAATCTATCTAATGTTTTATCGTCTGCTGTTAAACCAAAATCTTCTATTCCATTTTTTAATAGCTCTCTATTTACATTAGTCATTTTTCTTACCTCTTCTCATCTGTTCAAGGTATACAAGAAGTACAGAGATATCAGCTGGAGAAACTCCAGATATTCTCGATGCCTGACCAACAGAGTTTGGTTTTATTGCATCTAGTTTCTGTCTAGCTTCTAGTCTTAATCCTTCTATTTCAGAGTAGTTTATTGATTCGCTTAATTTTTTGCTTTCTAGCTTTTTAAATTGGTCTATCTGTTTTAACTGTTTATCTATATAGCCTTCGTATTTAGTGACTATTACACACTGTTCTTTTACATAATCAGGTACATCATCACCAGCACCTTTGCCAAGTTCGTCTATTAATGCATAATCAACTTCTGGTCTTTTTAAGAATTCATATAAAGATAATCCTACGTTTAGCTTAGCAAATCCATGAGCTTCCATTACTTCATTTGATTCTTTTGGAGTTACTCTAACTTCTTTTAATCTTTCAAATTCTTTTTCTACCATTTCTTTTTTAGCTAGGTATTTCTGATATCTTTCTTCAGTTACAAGACCTATTTCATATCCTTTTTCTGTAAGTCTCATATCTGCATTGTCCTGTCTTAAATATAATCTATATTCACATCTTGAAGTCATCATTCTATAAGGCTCGTTAGTTCCCTTAGTTACAAGGTCATCTAAAAGAACACCTATATATGCTTCTGATCTATCTAGTGTAAATGGTTCTTTTCCTTCTATTTTTCTAACTGCATTTATCCCAGCTATTAATCCCTGTGCTGCAGCTTCTTCATACCCTGATGTTCCATTGAACTGTCCTGCACTGAATAAGTTTTCTACACCTTTTATTTCAAGGTTTAGTTTTAACTGAGTTGGATCTATACAATCATACTCGATTGCATAAGCAGGTCTCATTACTTTTACATTTTCAAGACCTAATACAGTTTTATACATATCTTTCTGTATTTCAAAAGGTAAACTTGTAGAAAGTCCCTGAACGTACATTTCTTTTGTATTTAATCCTTCTGGTTCTATAAATATCTGATGAGTTTCTTTGTCTGAAAATCTCACTATTTTATCTTCTATTGATGGACAGTATCTAGGTCCAACGCCTTCTATTTCTCCACCATACATTGCAGATCTTTTTATATTTTCCTCTATCATCTGTTTTGTTTCAGCAGTAGTTCTAGTTAGGTAACATGGAACCTGTTCTCTTTCTATTTTATCGTTCATAAATGAGAATGGAACTATTTTTGCATCCCCATCCTGTCTATCCATTTTAGAAAAATCTACGCTATCTCTATGTACTCTACAAGGCGTTCCTGTTTTAAATCTTCTCATTCTAAGTCCAAGTTCTTTTAAACTATCTGTTAGATATGCTGCATATCCTAATGCATTTGGACCTTCATTAAATGATACCTCTCCTATAAATATTTTTGAGTTTAAATATACTCCTGTAGCAAGTATTGTAGCTTTTGCTCTGTATATAGCACCCATTCTAGTTATTACACCTGTAACAGTCTGCCCGTCATGAGCTATTTCTACAACTTCATCCATTATTAAATCAAGATTTTCCTGATTTTCTATAGTTTTTTTCATTTCTTCGTGGTATCTAAATTTATCCGCCTGAGTTCTTAGAGAATGTACAGCTGGCCCCTTTGCAGTATTTAACATTCTACTCTGGATAAATGTTTTATCTATATTTAGACCCATTTCTCCACCAAGTGCATCTATTTCTCTAACTAAATGCCCTTTTCCTGTTCCACCTATTGAAGGGTTACAGGCAAGTGCTGCTATAGAATCTAATGACATTGTTATCATAGCTGTTTTATGTCCCATTCTTGCAGATGCAAGTGCTGCCTCACATCCAGCATGTCCAGCACCGACAACTACGATATCATAGCTTTCAGCCTCAAATTTTCTCATCTTTTTCCACCTTTCTCATATAATTTGTACGTCCTAATATTTCATTACATTTTGTTCTACATATGTTCCATGAAAAACCTTTATATAAAAGACTAATTTAGCCCGTATTTTTTAATTACTTTATTTGTTTATAATAATTATTTTCCTATACAGAAATTATGGAATATATTGTCTAATAAATCTTCACTTACTGTATCTCCGTTTATATATCCAAGATAATCCCATATATTCTTTAAATCAACTTCTACAAAATCTAGAGGCATTCTATCTTCTATTGCTCTCATCGCATCCTCTGCAGATTTCATCGCTCTATAAAGCGCATCTTTATGTCTAGAGTTTGTTATTATAACATTTGAAGAACTTTTTATATCTCCCTTGTAAACCATAGCTTCTATTCTATCGTGTACATCTTCTATGCCTTCATTGTGAAGCGCTGATATTTTTATTATATTTTCTTCATTTACGTATTTTTTAACTTCTTCTTCGTCTATTACCTGAGGTAGGTCAGTTTTATTAAGTAGAAGTATAGTTTCCTTACCCTGTACTTTTTCTAATATTTCTCTATCTTCCTCAGATAGTTCTGATGAAGAGTCTACAACCATTATTATTAGGTCTGCTGTATCAAATGATGCCATTGACTTTTCAACACCTATTTTTTCAACTACATCGTCTGTTTCTCTTATACCAGCAGTATCCACTATTTTTAGCGGTATACCTTTTATATTTACAAATTCTTCTATAACATCTCTAGTTGTTCCTGGTATATCCGTTACGATTGCTCTATTTTCACCAAGAATACTGTTTAGAAGAGATGATTTACCAACATTTGGCTTCCCAACTATTACAGTTTTTAAACCTTCTCTAAATATTTTTCCGCTTTCTGATGTTTCATATAATTTTTTAATATCTTTATTTAATTCTCTAGTTTTTTCTTCTAGAGTAGTATATGCTATAAATTCTATGTCTTCTTCTGGATAGTCTATAGCAACTTCAACCTGTGCTAATAGCTCAGTTACTTTTTCTCTAAATTCTCTTATTCTATTAGATAGAGATCCATCAAGCTGGTTTTCTGCTACTTCATGTGCCTTATCTGTTTTTGCATTTATTACGTCTATTACCGCTTCTGCCTGAGATAGGTCTATTCTTCCATTTAAGAATGCTCTCTTTGTAAATTCTCCAGCTTCTGCAAGTCTTACATCTTTAGAAAGTACTAATTCTAATATTCTTTTTACAGAAATAAACCCACCATGGCAGTTTATTTCTATAACATCTTCAGCTGTATAAGAGTTTGGCCCTTTCATATATGCAACTAGAACCTCATCTATTTTTTTATCTCCGTCTTTTATATTTCCAAAGATTAATGTTCTAGCTGGATATTCTGATATTTTCTTTCCAGACATTGAGAAGAATATTTCTTCAGCAACTTCTAGTGATTTTGGACCACTTATTCTTATTATTCCGATTCCACCTTCTCCAGGCGCTGTTGCAATTGCTGCTATTGTATCATCTATAAACAAATTTATCACCTCTTTGCACGTTTAAAAAATATATATACTATTATACCAAAAATAAAACCTCCTATAACATAGGAGGCCAAATTTTATTTCCCAAAACAGAAAAATTTCTCGCTTTGCGATTATTTAACTATCTTTTGTATTCTATTACTAATCTTCTATATGGATCAGTTCCTTCACTATATGTTATAACATATCTATCGTTCTGAAGAGCAGAATGTATTATTCTTCTTTCATATGGATTCATATAGTCAAGTTTTTTTGTTTTTTTAGTTTTAGCTACTTCTCTAGCCATTTTATTAGCATATCTTATTAAAGATTCTTCTCTTTTTTCTCTGTAGTTTTCTATGTCTACAAGTACTCTAGTGTGAGAATCTTTGTTTATCTTGTTTAAAGCTAGTCCTGTTAAGAACTGGATAGAATCTAGAGTATCTCCTCTTCTACCTATTAGACAAGCCGCTTCATCACCTTTTATATTTACTTTTATAAGGTTATCTTCCTGTTTAACTTCTACGTCAGCATTTACTTTTGCATTTTTTAGAAGTGTTTCTATAAATGACTTAGCAACATCTGTTTCTCTTTCTATAACAGTTATTTCATAAAGACCTTCTTTAGATCCTATAAATCCTAGGAATCCTTTGCTTGGAGCTTCTAACTCTACAACTTCTATATCTTCCTCTGATACATTAAGGTCTAAAAGGGCTTTTTTTACAGCTTCTTCCTGTGATTTACTTTTTATTTTTATTTTTTTTGCCATTTTTACTAGCCTCCTTCATATCAGCTTCAAATTTAGCTTTTAGAGGTTTTGTTACTATTACCTGCTGTAATATAGCGAATATATTACTTATTGTCCAGTATAAAGTAAGCCCTGCAGGGAATATGAATCCCCAGTAGAATGATAAACCTGCCATCATGTAAGTCATCATCTTCATCTGGCCATTAACCTGTTCTTTTGGAGTCATTATTTTCTGCATTATAAATGCACTTGCTCCAGATAATATAGCTAGTATAGTATCAGGATTTGTAAGATTCTGCATCCATAAGAACTGTCCATTAGCCTGATTGAAAGCAGCCTGGCTAGCAAATGCTCCTAGACCTACTGGATCTTTTAGTAGGTTAAATAGTCCTATTAATATAGGGAACTGTATAAGTAGAGGTAAACATCCAGCCATAGGGTTTATGTTTGCTCTCTGATATAGTTCCATTATTTCTTTGTTCTGTCTTTCAGGATTATTTTTGTATTTTTCCTGTATTTCATTAACTCTTGGTGTTATCTCCTGCATTGCAACAGTAGATTTAGTCTGCTTAATTGTAAGTGGCATTAATAGTAATTTAACTAAGAAAGTGAATAGTATAATTGCTACCCCATAACTTCCTGTAAAGCCATATATTGCCCCTAGAATGTTTCCAAATAATTTTCCTATTAAGTTGGTCACTTCTTGTACCTCCTACAAAATAGATTTACTTCAATGGATCGTAACCACCTGGATGGAAAGGGTGACACTTCGAAACTCTTCTTATGGTCAAATATAACCCCTTTAAAAATCCATATTTCTTGAATGCTTCTATAGAGTATTGAGAACAGGTAGGATAAAATCTACATGTTGGACCTTTTAAAGGTGATATATATTTCTGATAAAATCTAACCAAGACTATACATCCTTTTGCAAGAAGTTTTCCGATTTTATCTATATAATTCCTTATTTTATCCAATCTATAGGACCTCCTTTATTCATTCAAAAGCTTATTTTTTCTCATTAAATGATTCATTGCTTTTTCAATATCTTTATAAGTTGCATCCTTAGCAGCTACTCTGGAAATAAATACTAAGTCGTAGCCTTTCTTTATATTTTCATCGATATTTAATCGATAGCTCTCTTTTATTAGTCTTCTGATTCTATTTCTAGTTACCGCATTTCCTACTTTTTTAGATATAGAAATTCCGATTCTAGTTTGATCAGTTTTATTCTTTAATATATAGACTACTAAATATTTATTTGCAAAAGATTTACCGTGTTTATATATTTTTCTAAATTCGTAGTCTTTCTTAATACCTTTAGTGTTATTAAATTCCATAATTTCCTCCAATAAACACAGTTTAACTCGATAAATTTTACAAAAAAAGCCACTCTACAAGCGGCCTTTTTTTAATTAATGAGTTAATCTCTTTCTTCCTTTAGCTCTTCTTCTTCTTAACACGTTTCTTCCGTTAGCAGATCTCATTCTTTTTCTGAATCCGTGTTCTTTTTTTCTCTGTCTTTTCTTTGGTTGATAAGTTCTTTTCATTCTATAGCACCGCCTTTCACATTAATTTCCATTTATAAAAAATATACTTTTACCCTCAAAGTAAACATAACACATATTATTATAATTACTTTAATGGTTGTTGTCAACGAATTTTTCAAGTTACGTTAAAGAATTTTTACAATATTAATATATTCATTTAATGTAACATTTGACTTACAAATCTCCATCTTTTATTGAAGTAAAATTTTGCCTCATATTTTAAAAGTTTCCTTTATATTACCAAAATACACTAACAGCTTTCAACCCTTTTTTTAGAAACATTTTCTCTAGAAAAATATAAAATAAATTTTTCTAAAAAGAACTTGTTGATAAATTATATTTTTTTACTCTTTTATATTGTGGATAAGTTATTGAAGTTTACCTGTTATTCTGATATTATAATAATACTTGTTAATTATGTTGATAAATGTTATTAACATATCAACAGTTATACACAGTCTGTGGATATATCTGTGTATAATTTTAAATCACTCATCATAAAACGTTATTATTTCAATATTTTAGATGTGTTTAAAACCTTTATAACTATATAAACATATTTGTTTATATTTTTTTACTCACATCTACTTTTTTTAATTTATATAACATTTATCAACAATATTTCAACTATATCAACATAACCTATATTTTTTCAATATCCACATAAAATTTGTTGATAATTATGTTGAAAACTAAGCAACGGAAATTGGAGGATACAAATATGGACATCAATTCTCTGTGGGAAAAAGTACTTCAAATTTTAAAAGGTGAAGTTTCAGCTGCAGCCTTTAAAGCATTTTTTGCTACTGTAAAACCGCTTTTATTGCACAATGATACTTTATATATCTGTGCTAACAGCGATTTTAATAAAGATATTTTAAACAACAGATACAGCTCTATACTTGCTGGAGTTGTAAAAGAAGTAACTGCTAGGGATATAAAAATTGTAGTTTTAGATAATGAAAAAGAAATGGATTCTATACTAAAAGAGATTGATTCTAATCCCAAAAGCTCTGTAGCAAAATCTCCAAAGGCTCCTACTAAATATGAAAGTAATTTAAATCCAAAGTATACTTTTGATACTTTTGTCATAGGAAACAGTAACAGTTTTGCCCACGCTGCATGTGTTGCAGTAGCTGAATCTCCAGCAAAATCTTACAACCCTCTATTCCTTTATGGAGGTGTTGGACTTGGTAAAACTCACCTTATGCAAGCTATAGGTCATCATATATTAGAAGCCGATAGCACTCAAAAGGTTGTATATGTTTCTTCTGAAAAATTTACAAACGAGCTTGTAAACTCTATAAAAGATGATAAAAATGAAGAATTTAGAAACAAATATAGAAATGTAGATGTTCTTTTAATAGACGACGTTCAGTTTATAGCCGGCAAAGAAAGAACTCAGGAAGAATTCTTCCATACATTTAATACTCTTCATGAAGCAAACAAGCAGATAATAATTTCTAGTGATAGACCTCCAAAGGACATACCTACACTAGAAGAAAGATTAAGATCTAGATTCGAAATGGGCTTAATAACTGATATTCAGCCTCCAGACTTTGAAACTAGAATAGCAATACTTAGAAAGAAAGCTCAGATGGATAATACAGAGGTTCCTGATGAGGTAACTGATTATATAGCTAAAAATGTAAAATCTAACATAAGAGAACTTGAAGGTGCACTTACTCGTGTAATGGCATACTCTTCACTTACTAAAAAGAAAGTTTCTCTTGAAGTTGCAACTGAAGCATTAAAGGATATAATCGTATCTTATAATACATCTGAAATAAATGTAGTTAGAATTAAAGAAAAAGTCGCTGAAGTTTTTGATATAAAGATGGAAGATTTCAATTCTAAAAAAAGAACCAGAGCCATTGCATATCCTAGACAAATAGCTATGTATTTATCTAGAGATTTAACAGACCTTTCTCTTCCAAAAATAGGTGAAGAGTTTGGTGGTAGAGATCATACTACTGTAATACATGCTTGCGACAAAATAAGCAAAGACTTAAAAGAAAATATCGATTTAAAATTAAAAGTTGAAAAAATAATAAATGACTTAAAAGGATAAATTTAAATATCGGAATTATAAATTATAGTAGATAATAGTAAACTTTTAATATCTAATGTTGATAAAAACTATTCACATTATTCTTGTTGATAAATATAGAATAAAATGTTAATAACTTTTATCCATAATTTATCAACAAATTAATACATTGTTGTCAAGGTAGATATTCACAAACTATCTACAGAAGTTTTTATTGAAATTTAAACACATATCCAAATTATCAACATTAATAACACCCCTTACTACTATTACTACTAAGTTTCTTATATATTTATTTAGTTTTAAGGATAAAAAAGATATCCACAAAACAACTAAGGAGGAAAAAAATGAAACTTATATGCAATCAGAAAATTTTATCTCAAAAGATAAGTATAGTTCAAAAAGCTATAAATAGTAGAACGACAATAGAGCTATTAAAAGGTATCCTATTATCAACTGAGAATGGTGCTTTAAAACTTACTGGATCTGATGCAGAGATAAGAATAGAAACTTTTGTTCAGTCTGAAATAGAAGAAGATGGAAAAATAGTACTTGATGCAAAACTATTTGGAGATATAGTTAGAAAGTTACCTGATTCATTTGTACAGATAGAAACTGATGCAAATAATAATGTACATATCTATTGTGAAAACTCAAGATTTACTATAAAAGGACATTCAGCAGAAGAATATCCAGCTTTTTCAGATGTAGAAGAAAGTGAAATGTATTCTATTCCTCAAGAACTACTAAAAGATATGATAAAACAGACATCTTTTGCTATATCTCAGGACCAGACAAAACCTGTATTAATGGGAGAGCTTTTAGAAGCTGAAAATGGAAAAGCAAGCCTTGTTGCTATAGATGGATATAGACTAGCAGTTAGAAGCTGCTCAATAGATAGTTTTACAAAAGATATAAAAGTTATAATACCTGGAAAGACATTAGTTGATATAAACAGTTTAATGACAGGTGAAGGAAGCATAAATGTAGGATTTACTGAAAAAAATGCAGTATTTATGTTAGGAGATACAAAAGTAGTAACTAGATTATTAGAAGGAGATTTTATAGATTATAGTAGACTTCTTCCAAAAGAATATAATTCTAGAATAAAATTAAAATCAAAAGCACTTTTAAACAGTATAGAAAGAGCATCTCTTCTTTCTCAGTCAGAAAGAAATAACCTTATAAAATTATCTATAAGAGATGATGCAATGGTTATAACTTCAAATACTGATAGAGGAAATGTTTATGAAGAAGTTTCATTAGAGCTTGAAGGAGAATACCTAGACATAGCATTTAATTCAAGATATTTAATGGAAGGGCTTAAAAATATAGACAGTGAAGAAATATATATAGAATTTACAACAAATGTGAATCCATGTATAGTAAAACCAGTTGATGAAATAGATTACACTTATTTACTTCTTCCTGTAAGAATGTCTTCTAATATGTAATAAATAAAATTTTACAAAGTTTATAAAAAGCAGCTGATAATTTAATTTATTTCAGCTGCTTTTATTTTAAAAAATTAAAGAACGTATGTTTTGTATTTAACAGGCTTGAGGTAGCACATAAAAATATAATTATAAGGCTATCAAATCGAATATAAAGGCATATATATAAGCATATAGGGTATTTTGTCTTATAGTGCTTAATTTTTAAAAATATGGTATAATTATATAATTAGGTATCTTATGATTTACCGTTTATATTTTTTAAAGGAGGATCGAGTATGATAGAAATCAAAATAGATTCTGAATACATAAAACTTGATCAAGCTCTAAAATTAGCAGACATAGCCTCTACAGGAGGACATGCTAAATTTCTTATAGCAGAAGAGCTTGTAAAAGTTAATGGAGAAGTTGAAACAAGAAGAGGTAAAAAGCTTTTTGACGGAGATATAATTGAAGTTGAAGGCGAAATGATAAAAGTTGTAGCAGAATAGAGGAGAGTTTTTGTGAAACTAAAAAATCTTCAATTGGTTAATTATAGAAATTACGACAAGCTATATATAGAATTTAACGATAGAATAAATTTATTACTTGGATCTAATGGTCAAGGAAAAACAAATATAGCTGAATCCATATATTTACTCGCATTTGGAAAATCATTTAGAACGAATAGAGATAGAGAACTTATTAAGTTTAATACAGAAAATCTTTATGTCGGGGGTGGTTATGAAAAGAATGGAAGAAATGGAATGGTTGAAATAGCTATAAGTAAGGCTAAAAAGGGAATAAAGGTAAATAAAATACCTATCGTAAAATTAGCTGAGCTTTTAGGAAATATAAATGTCGTTATTTTTTCGCCTGAAGATTTAAGGCTAGTCAAAGACGGTCCTAAAATAAGAAGAAGCTTTATAGATAGGGAAATAAGTCAGATTGTACCTGGCTACTATGGTCTTTTGACTGGTTATAACAAAATTTTGGCGAATAGAAACAAGCTTTTGAAAAATATGAATCCTGATTTAAATCTTTTGGATGTATACGATGAAAGTTTGGCAGATTACGGAAGTAAGATTTTTATGTTTAGGAAAAAATTTATTGAAAGAATTGCTGAGATTTCAAAAGATATGCATGCTAGATTGACTGATAATAAAGAGGATTTAAATGTTATTTATAAAAGCCAGATTCAGATAAATGATGAATCTAGTGTAAAAGATAAGTTTATCAATATTTTAAAGGATAAGAGAAAGCACGATTTAGATATGAGAATCAGTGGATATGGGATTCATAAGGACGATATTTTAATCCAGATAAATGGTTTGGATGTTAGACTTTATGGCTCTCAAGGGCAGCAGAGGACAGCGTCTATATCGTTGAAATTATCTGAAATAGAACTTATAAATAGAGAAGTTGGAGAATATCCGCTTCTAATTTTGGACGATGTTTTTAGTGAGCTCGATGAAAAAAGACAAAAGCTTTTGGTCGACAATCTAAAAGATGTTCAAATGTTTATTACAACTGCTGAGTATCTACATAAAAACGTACTGGATATGAATAATACTACAGTTTTTTATATAGATAATGGAAAAGTAGTTAAAACGGAGAATGGAGGAAATTAAATGAAACAGGAATACGGTGCAAGTCAAATTCAGGTTCTTGAAGGTTTAGAAGCTGTTAGAAAAAGACCTGGAATGTACATTGGATCAACTGGTCCTAGAGGACTACATCATTTAGTGTACGAAGTAGTAGACAACAGTATAGATGAGGCACTTGCTGGAAATTGCTCAAAAATATACGTTGCTATAAATGCAGATGGAAGTATAACTGTAGAAGATGATGGTAGGGGGATACCAGTAGAGGTTCATCCAAAGACTGGATTATCAACTCTTGAAACAGTACTTACTGTTCTTCATGCCGGTGGTAAATTCGGCGGTGGAGGATATAAGGTATCTGGAGGTCTTCACGGTGTTGGGGTTTCTGTTGTTAATGCACTTTCTGAATGGTTAGTGGCTGAAGTTCACAGAGATGGAAAGGCTTATAGACAGGAATACAAAAAAGGAAATCCTCAGACTAAATTAGAGGTAGTTGGAGAATCAGACCATACAGGTACTATAATATCTTTTATGCCTGATGCAGAAGTTTTCGATGAAATAGAATTTAGCTTCGATACACTTGAATACAGACTTAGAGAACTTTCATTCTTAAATAAGGGTATAAAAATAATATTTGAGGATAAAAGAGAAGGTAAGGAAAAATATAGAGATTTCCATTATACAGGAGGTCTTGTTGAATACGTTAAATTCCTTAATAAGTCTAGAACAGGAATACACGAAGATATAGTATATATAGATAAAAAAGTAGATGATTGTCTAGTTGAAATAGCTATGCAGTACACAGATGGATATACAGAAAATATATATTCATTTGCCAATAATATAAATACTCACGAAGGTGGTTCACACCTTGCAGGATTTAAAGCTGCTCTTACAAAAACTATAAATGAATACGCTAAGAGAAATGGGGCTTTAAAAGATAAAGATTCAAACCTTTCTGGGGAAGATATAAGAGAAGGTCTTACAGCTGTTGTATCTGTAAAACTTCCAGATCCTCAGTTTGAAGGTCAGACAAAGACAAAACTTGGTAATACATTTATGAGAGGTATAGTGGATGGTGTTACTGTTGAGGAATTAGGATCATTCCTTGAAGAAAATCCAAATACAGCAAAAGTTATAGTTGATAAAGCACTTAGAGCACAGAGAGCAAGAGAAGCTGCCAAGAGAGCAAGAGAATTAACTAGAAGAAAAAGCGTACTTGAAAGTACTTCTCTACCAGGAAAACTTGCAGACTGCTCAGAAAAAGACCCATCTAAGAGTGAAATATTCTTAGTCGAAGGGGATTCTGCCGGTGGTTCTGCAAAACAGGGTAGAGATAGAAATACTCAGGCTATACTTCCTTTAAGAGGTAAAATTTTAAATGTTGAAAAATCAAGATTAGATAAAATATTAGCTTCTGATGAAATAAAAAATATGATAACTGCTTACGGATGTGGTATAGGTAATGATTTTGATTTAGAAAAAGCTAGATACCACAAAATCATAATAATGACCGATGCCGATGTCGATGGGGCACACATCAGAACACTTTTATTAACATTCTTCTTCAGATATATGAGACCTTTAATAGAAGAGGGATATGTGTATGCTGCACAGCCACCTCTATACAAGGTTACTAAACAGAAGAAAGAATACTATGTATACTCAGATAAAGAATTAGACGATTTACTTAACGAAATAGGTAGAGATAAATACGATATACAGAGATATAAAGGGCTTGGGGAAATGAACCCAGAGCAGCTTTGGGATACAACAATGAACCCAGAAACAAGAACTCTTCTACAGGTTACTATAGAAGATGCTGCAATAGCTGATGAAATATTCTCTATGCTTATGGGAGACAAAGTTGCTCCAAGAAGAGAATTCATACAGGAAAATGCAAAATATGTTAGAAATCTAGACGTATAGGAGAGGAGATAAAAAATGCAGGACGAAAAAAATACTAGCAGAATACTTCCGATAGAAATAGCTAGTGAGATGAAAAAATCTTACATAGAATACTCAATGAGCGTTATCGTCGGGCGTGCTCTTCCAGATGTAAGAGATGGATTAAAACCAGTTCATAGAAGAATATTATACTCTATGAATGAATTAAATCTTTCTCCAGATAAACCATATAGAAAATCAGCCCGTATTGTCGGGGACGTTCTAGGTAAGTACCATCCACATGGTGATAGTTCAGTATATATGGCAATGGTAAAAATGGCTCAGGACTTCTCAACAAGAGTTCCTCTAGTTGATGGTCATGGGAACTTTGGTTCAGTAGATGGGGACTCACCTGCTGCAATGCGTTATACTGAAGCCAGAATGAGTAAATTATCAATGGAATTACTTAGAGATATAGATAAAGAAACTGTAGACTTTGGGCCAAACTTTGATGAATCTTTAAAAGAACCACTAGTTCTTCCAGCGAGATTCCCTAACCTATTAGTAAATGGATCTAATGGTATAGCAGTTGGTATGGCTACATCTATACCTCCACATAACTTAGGTGAGGTAATAGATGCGACAGTTCATCTAATAGATAGACCAGATGCAGATGTTGAGGAATTAATGGGATATGTTAAAGGACCTGACTTCCCAACTGGTGCAATAATAATGGGAACTGAAAGTATAAAAGAAGCCTACAGAACAGGTAGAGGTAAGATAAAAGTTAGAGCTAGAGCTGAAATAGAAGAACTTCCAAAAGGAAAACAGCAGATAGTTGTAACAGAAATACCATATCAGGTAAACAAAGCTAGATTAGTTGAAAGAATAGCTGAACTTGTAAAAGATAAAAAAATCGAGGGTATATCAGACCTTAGAGATGAAAGTAATAGAAATGGTATGAGAATAGTTATAGAGCTTAAGAGAGATGTAAATGCAAACATCATCTTAAATAATCTATACAAACATTCTCAGATGGAAGAAACTATAAGTGTTATTATGATAGCACTTGTAAATGGAGAGCCAAAATGTTTAAATCTTAAAGAAGTTCTTCACTACTACATAGAACATCAGAAAGATGTTGTAACAAGAAGAACTAAATATGAGCTAAATAAAGCTGAAGCTAGAGCTCATATATTAGAAGGTTTAAAAATAGCACTAGATAATATAGATGCTGTTATAGAAACAATAAGATCTTCAAAAACTTCTTCAGAAGCTAAAGAAAAATTAGTTGAAAGATTCGGCCTAACAGAAATACAGGCTCAGGCTATCCTTGAAATGAGACTTAATAGACTTACAGGATTAGAAAGAGAAAAAATAGACGCTGAATACGACGAACTAATGAAAAAAATAGCTGAATTAAAAGAAATACTTGCAAGTGAAGAAGTATTACTTGGAGTAATCAAAGATGAAATAATAGAAATCAAAAATAAATACACTGATGAAAGAAGAACAGAAATTCAGCATGCAGAAGGTGAAATAGATGTTATAGACCTTATAGATGAAGAAGAAATAGCTATAACTCTTACTCACTTTGGTTATATAAAAAGACTACCTGCTGATACTTACAGAAGTCAGAAGAGAGGTGGAAGAGGAATATCTGCTCTTACAACAAGAGAAGAAGATTTCGTAAAACACCTAATAAGTACTACTACTCATAGTAGATTATTATTCTTCACTAACAGAGGTAGAGTATTTAGATTAAATGCATATGAAATACCAGAAGGAAAGAGACAGGCTAAGGGAACTGCAATAGTTAACCTACTTCAGCTTGGACCTGGAGAAAAAATTGCTACTCTTATAGATGTAGATGGAAAAGAAGAAAATAAATATCTTCTAATAGCTACTAAGAAGGGTATGGTTAAAAAGACTAAGATAAGCGACTTCAAGAATATCAATAAATCTGGATTAATCTCAATAGGTCTTAAAGAAGGCGATGAGGTTATAGGAGTTAAATTAACTGATGGCGAACAGGATGTTATGCTTGTAACTAGAAATGGTATGTCTATCAGATTCTCTGAAAAAGATGTTAGAGGTATGGGAAGAACTGCTATGGGTGTTAAAGGTATTACACTTGGAGAAGGAGATACAGTTGTATCTATGAGCTTAGCTAGTGAAGGTACTGATATGCTTGTAGTAAGTGAAAATGGATTTGGAAAGAGAACAGATCTTGAAGAATACAGAAGTCAGATAAGAGCTGGTAAAGGTATAAAAACTTACAACATATCTGAAAAAACAGGCTCAATCGTAGGCGCTGAAATGGTAGCTGAAGACGATGAAATGATGATAATAAACTCTGATGGAGTATTAATAAGAATCAAAGTAAATGAAATATCTATATTTGGTAGGGTAACTAGTGGAGTTAAACTTATGAATGTAGATGAAGAAGTTAGCATAGTATCTATTGCTAAAATAACTACTGATGAGGAAGATGAAACAGAAGAATAAGAAAATATTAAAGGGGTATGCTAAAAGGCATACCCCTTATTTTTATATATATTATTTTATAGTTATTTCAAGATTATTGTTTTCTGCCGTTACAGGAACAGTTGCATTTACAGAAGCGTTGTCTATTTCAACTGAGTAAGTTTTGTGTATTAAACAGTTTACAGGGTCTTCTGTTGTTATAACAAGTGCAAGACTATGTCCAGGTTTAACAGTATATCTAGTTGCATTTAGATATATGTTGTACTCATGGTATTCACCTTTTTTAAGCTCTATGCTGTTTATAGCAGTTTCTGGTTTATATCCAGCTTCTGGATTACAAAGGTCAGCATATGCACGAGTTATTGGGCGATAATTTTTATGAACAGTTTCAAATTCACAAAGGTCAAATGCTGGTAAATCTCCACCATTTATTACACCATTTTCCTGAACTTTTACAACAGGTATTATATTTCTTTCTGGATCTACTGTCTGTATACTGTCAAATTTTTCATCGCATACATCGTATAGCATAGCAACTAATTTAACGTCGTCCATTCTTCCAGTAACTTTAGAATCTCCAAGTTTCATAGTTAAAGAGTCGGCATCATTTCTGTTTTCAGGGTTGAAGTCATTTTCTATATTCCCATCTTTTAATGCAGCTTTTAAATTTAGATGAACAGTTCCCTGTATAGTAAGTTCTTCATTAAGAGGAGCTGTTACAAAGCGTTTATTCATATTTGAAGATTTAAGACTCATAGCTTCGTCAAAGTTTTCAGCACAAACACCAGCTGCTTCCCAATCGGTATCTATTACAGATACACCAGATTCAGCACTTTCTAGTTTCATAGAGAATGCAGTTTCCCAAGAATCACAAGCTTCCCATTTATTCTGGTCGTAGTTTGTCTGAACTAAAACTTCTGGCATTTCTTCTGCACAATTGTCTAAATCGTATAGATAATGAGATATCCATTTATTTACTATATCATCGTAGAAGTTTCCATCTATAAGGATACCGTAGTTTTTATTTGCCATAGTAGGAGTTATATGTGGTCCCTGATGAACTATTGTTTTAACTGTCTGTCCAGATTTTTTATATGCTTTATACATCATTTCAAACTGTTTTGTAGAAACATTTTCATCGTTTAATCCCTGAACTATTAAAGCAGTACATTTTATATTATCGTAGTTTAGACGGTAGTTTCCAGCACCCCAGAATTCTTCGTTGTAGTCAGAACCACAGCTTAACTGCTGAAGACTAAGTTCATGGTGGAATGCAGCTATATCATCTAATTCTTTTTCAGATAGAGTTTCATCATTGTATCTACTTGAGCAGAAGTAAGCAAGGAAGCTATTTAATACTTCTTTTGGCCAATAACGCTGAGAACCCTGCATATTCTGCTGGCTGTACCAGTCAGATATTCCTGCAACTGGAACTATTGTTTTAAGTCCTTCAACACCTGTTGTTGCAACAGCAAAAGGCATAGTTCCTGCATAAGATCTACCTGTCATTGCTACGTTTCCATTTGACCAATCAGCTTTTGTTTCTATTGTACCTTCTCTGTCTGCATAGGCAACACGATCTCCATGAAGCCATTCAACAACAGATTTGAAAGCATCTCTTTCAAATTCAGAACCAACAAAGTTGAAACCATCAGAACCAAGAGCACCAAAACCTGCACTTATGATTACTGCGAAACCACGAACAAGGTAGTAGTTGAAGTTTTCAAGGTTTTCATATACCATGCTATCGTTATTTCCTTTGTCTTTGTAATACCAATCAGAAGCATTTGATTTTAATGCAAGATCCATTGCACTTATAGAACCTGTAGGTATACGTGCAGGAACTTCTTTTTTAAGGTCTGCAAAGTCAAATTTTCTGTATTCTTTTTCTGCAACTTCTTTCATGTGGTCGTAACCATCTTCATTTACACCAGCACAGTATGGACGAGCTTCGAATAAAGATGCTGCTTTGTAGTTTCCTTCAACAGCACTTCTTGGAACCTGGATAAGAGTTTTTATAAGGTCTCTTTTTCCATCTCCATCCATATCGTAATCTGATTCAACATATACACAGTATCTTACTATTTCTGAAGTAGTTGGATCATAATTTTCTCCTGTTTTCCCATCAGTGAAAGGAAATACAGGCTGAGCCATTCCGTTTTCAAATACTGGAACTTTACTATATTTAGTCATAACTTTTCTCCCCCTTTGACTATAAGTATAAATATTTTATTCAACAATAAAACGTTTACAAAAATAGTATAGATATTATCGGAAAATTAGTCAACACATCAAAATAGACTATAAAAGTCTGGTATAGTGTTAATCTATATAGTTATAAATAGATATACTTATAAACAATAGCATTTTCAACTACTCCAATTGAAAATCATAAAGGAATTGTGTTAAATTTAAAATGTCAGATATTTTGAATACGTTTGGTTAGTAAATATCTAAAAAATTATGTTTTTAAGGGGGATTTTTGAAATGGCAGATTATCATAAAATGTGGGAAGATCTAGGTATGGATCTTGAAACTCATGACCAATTATGTGAAGTATTACCTCAGGCTTTTGGAGATGTTTATTTATCTCAGGAAAACCGTCCAGAATCAATGGATTACTATGATTTCGTAGTATCTGAAATACACGGTGTTAGACCAGCAGAACTAGTTGAACATCAGAAAAACGGTGGAAAAGTATTCGGTACTTTCTGTGTTTATGTTCCAGATGAAATAGTATTTGCAGCTAAAGCAATAGCTACAGGTCTTTGCGGTGGTTCTCAGTTCTGGGTACCAGGTGGAGAAAAAGTTCTTCCATCTAATACATGTCCATTAATAAAAGCATCAGTAGGTGCTAGATTAGATAGAACATGTCCATTCTTCCGTATAGCAGATATGTACGTTGGAGAAACTACTTGTGATGGAAAGAAAAAAGCATGGGAAATATTAGCTGAAGATGTCCCTGTTCATGTAATGGATTTACCTCAGATGAAGAGAGAAAAAGATATAAAAGCTTGGGCTGAAGAAATAAAAGACTTCAAAAAAGTTGTTGAAGAAGTAACTGGAAATGAAGTAACAGCAGAAAGCTTAGGAGAAAGTATAAAACTTATAAACGATAAGAGAAGAGCTCTTAAACGTCTATATGAATTAAGAAAAAATGAAAAATTACCAATAAGTGGTAAAGACGTATTATTAATATCTCAGATAGCATTCTACGATGATCCAACTCGTTTCACTCAGATGACTAATAAACTTTGTGACGAATTAGAAAAGAGAGTAGAAGAAGGTGTTAGTGTATTCCCAGAAGGAACTAAGAGAATACTTCTAACTGGTACTCCTTTAGCTATACCAAACTGGAAAATACACAACATAATAGAAACTAGCGGTGGAGCAGTTGTATGTGAAGAAATGTGTACTGGTGCTAGATATTTTGAAAATCTTGTAGACGAAACTCAGACAGATTTAGATGGACAGATAGATGCCCTTGCTAATAGATACATGGGTATAAACTGTGCATGCTTCACTCCAAATAGAGCTAGAATAGACGATATAATAAGATACGCTAAAGAATACAATGTTGACGGTGTTATAGATGTTAATTTAAAATTCTGTAGTACTTACGATGTTGAAGGATTCTTAGTAGAAAGAGAACTTAAAAAAGCAGGAATACCAGTTCTTGGAATAGAAACTGACTACACAGATAGTGATGCTCAGCAGATGAGAACAAGAGTAAGTGCATTCATAGAAATGCTTGAAAAATAATATATTGTTGTTAGAATAATAGTATATTATCATAGAGAACAAATTGTTCTTTAAAGCAAAGGAAATGATGTAAATGAAACAGTATTATGTGCTTTTTAACAACCATGAAAATGGTATGAGATTAAAAAAAGAACTAAATAATGCAAAGATAAAAGCAGTCATAGCTCCAACACCTAGAAAGCTTAGTAAATGCTGCGGAATTTCTCTTATGATTGAAGAGGAAGATATTGAGAGCATAAGAAAAATTGCAGAAGAAAAAAAAATAGAGATTTTGGAAATTGACTGGATTGAAAAGGACTTTAACGCATCTAGAGATAGATATTGTTAAGTTCAAAATATTAGTGTTTATAAAGAGGAGGTTCCTTTAGTTAGGGGTCTCCTTTTATTATTATCAAATCTAAAAATATATATTTATTTTTGTTATAAGTTGAAACAGTTTTTATAATTAAGTTATAGTTTTATATGTTATAATAATCGTATACGAAAAAAGAGAGGAGCTGATTTTCAATGAGCGGCAAAAAAGGTGGATTAATGATATTTGGTGCCATAGTAGGTTTTGTGGCGGGATTATTTTTAGCGCCTAAAAAAGGATCTGAACTTAGAAAGGATGCAAAAGAAAAATTTGAAGATATAAAAGAAAATCCAGAAGAAACTGTTAAAAATACTTTTGATTCTGTAAAGAATAGAATAAGTACTTTTTCAGAAACTTTATTCGAAGTAGATGAAGATGGATACGAAGACGTGGATTTAGAAGACGAAAATATAGTAATCAGCAGAACATTTAAAGAGGTTGAAGACGATATGGATGACGATATTGTTTTAGATACAGATAAAGAAGAGGAGCTTTAATATGAATGCAATTGGATGGCAGGTATGTGGAGTTTTATTAGGTGTTTCTGCTATAATAATTGCTGTGTATTTAGCAAAGACTTTAAACAGTGCATCTAAGACTATAGATAATGCAAATGGTCTTGTTACTAGAGCTACAAGAATAGTGGATGAAAATGAAAAAGATATAAATAATATTATTAATAATGTTTCATCTATAACAGATAGTGTAGACAGTTTAGTAGAAACTGTTAGCAGTATAGGAAGCTATATAAATATATTTGGTTTTATAAAGAAAAAAAGAAAAAATAAGAAGAAAAAAGATAAATAAGAAATTAAGGGTATTTTATGGGATATAATTTTAATTTGGAGGTGTGATATGTCGATAAAAATAGATTCATCTTTTAATGTAGAAGAGAATGTGTGGAATGTTGCTCTTATTGGAGAACTTGATGTTTCTAGTGCAGAGGTATTTAAAAAATCTCTTAATGATCTTGTTGATGAAAATTCTCAAAATATAAAAATAGACTTAGATAGATTAGAGTATATTGATTCAACTGGTCTAGGAGTAATGGTAGGCGTGCTAAAAAGATTGAAAGTCAATGGTAAGGGTATATACCTTAGTAATCCTAAAAGTAACGTAAGAAAGATATTAGAAATTACGGGGCTTGATAAAATATTTAATGTGGAGGGATAAAAATTGACTTATGAAACTATAAAAATGGAGATAAGTTCAAATCCAGAGTATGTAAGCATTATAAGACTTACTACTTCAGGAATAGCCAACAAAATTGGTTTTTCGATTGATGATATAGAAGATATGAAGGTTGCTGTTTCTGAAGCATGTACTAATGCTATAAAACACAGCGATGATGATAAATTTTTTATAACTTTTAAGATGTTTGAATCTGGAATTTGTATAGAGATAAAAGACAACGGTAAAGGTTGTGACGTTGAGGCTATAAAGGAGCCTGATTTAGATATGCCTAAAGAAAGTGGTTTAGGTTTATTTATTATAAAAACGTTAATGGACGAGGTAAGTATAGAATCAATAGAAAATGAAGGTACAGTTATTAGAATGACTAAATATTTAGGAGCTGATATTTAATGAAAAGTGTAGCAGGAGCTGCAAACTACCTGGACATGGATACAAAAGAGCTTTTTAGACTGTACAGTGATAACAAGGATATCGATATAAGAAATATTCTTATAGAAAGACATCTTTATCTAGCTAGAATACTCGCTAAAAAATACATAAATAAGGGTGTTGATTATGAAGATATATACCAAGTGGCTTCGCTAGCTCTTATTTATGCAATAGATAGATATGATATTAGCAAGGGATTTGAATTCTCTAGTTTTGCTACTCCTACTATTATAGGAGAAATTAAAAAATATTTTAGAGATAAAGTATGGACTATGAGAGTTCCTAGAAGAATTCAAGAGCTTAGTAAAAAGATAAGTAATGCTAAGATAGCGATTGAGCAAGAAAAGAAAAGACATCCGTCAGTTAAGGATATTGCTGAGTATATAGGATGTAGAGAAGAAGATGTTCTTGAGGCTATGGAAGCTTCATATAGTTATCAGCCTGTATCACTTGATGCGTCAAGTGGAGATGATTCTGAGGATGATCTTACTCTTTCAGATAGAGTTGGTGTTGAGGAAAAAGATTTTGGAAATATAGAACAAAAAGATTTTCTTAATAGATTTATGCAGACTCTAAATGAATTAGAAGTTAAGATTTTAGAAGATAGATTCTTCCATAATAAAACTCAGTCTGTTATAGCGACGGAACTTAATATCTCACAAATGACAGTATCGAGATTAGAAAAAAAGGTAGTAGAAAAATTAAGAAAAGAATACGAAAAAATATAGATGATATGTATGTGCTATTCAATGCTTTGAGTAGCACTTTTTATTTTTTGTTAAAGATAGGAATAGTAAAAAAATAAAAGCTTTTATCTATATATAAAATATTGGTTATAATTTAAAACTATACTTTATATAAAGTGTTGAAAATAAGGTTTTCAAGTGGTAATTTCATAGTTAGAGATTATAATTTTTTAGGGGGTCTAACTATGAAAGACGTAAGAGCAATGGCAGAAGCAACATCAAAAGGTATGGCAGATTTTGCAGCTAATAAACCAGAGATAGCACAGGGATTTGGACAGTTTGCAGGAGCAGTTTTATCAGATGGAGCTGTTGATTTAAAAACTAAAGAACTTATAGCAGTAGGTATAGCAGCTTTTAGTAGATGTGAATATTGTATAGTAGGACATGTAAATAATGCGTTTAAAGCTGGTTGTACAAAAGAAGAAATATTAGAAGCAGCTGGTGTAGCTATAGCATTTGGTGGTGGACCTGCTTCAGCATATGTAGCAACTACATTAATGGATGCTGTTAATGAGTTTGAAAAAGATTATAAATAATTTAATATTTATTAATATATCTATTTAGAAAAAATATAGACCAATGTAAATTAATACTTTACATTGGTCTTTTTATGTTATAGAATATATTTCATCACTTCGAAACAATCGAAAATAAACTTAAAAAAAAATTAAAAAAAGTTTTAAAAAAGTGTTGACGATTAATAAAGAAGATGGTAATATAATACTTGCGACGGCGATAAGTCGTCACAACAACTAAAGAATATGTGGTTATTATAGAAGAGAGGATACACCTGTTCCCATTCCGAACACAGAAGTTAAGCTCTCTATCGCTGATGGTACTTGGGGCGAAGGCCCCTGGGAGAGTAGGACGTAGCCACGTATATGTGCCGAAGTGGCGGAACTGGCAGACGCACAGGACTTAAAATCCTGCGGGACTTATCCTCCCGTACCGGTTCGATTCCGGTCTTCGGCACCATATTTTATATATAGTGGACCATTAGCTCAGTTGGTTAGAGCGCCCGGCTCATAACCGGTAGGTCTGGGGTTCGAGTCCCTGATGGTCCACCACTTTAAATGAACTTTGAAAACTGAACAGCAGATATATTTAGTTCGAACAAATAGTTCGAACGCCATACAAACCATGCCAGATATTTTGAGATAACATCTGAGCGGATTTAAATTGAAACTTAGGTTTCAACAAACTATTTTTATTTGAGAGTTTGATCCTGGCTCAGGATGAACGCTGGCGGCGTGCCTAACACATGCAAGTCGAGCGATTCTCTTCGGAGAAGAGCGGCGGACGGGTGAGTAACGCGTGGGTAACCTGCCCTGTACACACGGATAACATACCGAAAGGTATGCTAATACGGGATAATATATAAGAGTCGCATGACTTTTATATCAAAGATTTTTCGGTACAGGATGGACCCGCGTCTGATTAGCTTGTTGGCGGGGTAACGGCCCACCAAGGCGACGATCAGTAGCCGACCTGAGAGGGTGATCGGCCACATTGGAACTGAGACACGGTCCAAACTCCTACGGGAGGCAGCAGTGGGGAATATTGCACAATGGGCGCAAGCCTGATGCAGCAACGCCGCGTGAGCGATGAAGGCCTTCGGGTCGTAAAGCTCTGTCCTCAAGGAAGATAATGACGGTACTTGAGGAGGAAGCCCCGGCTAACTACGTGCCAGCAGCCGCGGTAATACGTAGGGGGCTAGCGTTATCCGGATTTACTGGGCGTAAAGGGTGCGTAGGCGGTCTTTCAAGTCAGGAGTTAAAGGCTACGGCTCAACCGTAGTAAGCTCCTGATACTGTCTGACTTGAGTGCAGGAGAGGAAAGCGGAATTCCCAGTGTAGCGGTGAAATGCGTAGATATTGGGAGGAACACCAGTAGCGAAGGCGGCTTTCTGGACTGTAACTGACGCTGAGGCACGAAAGCGTGGGGAGCAAACAGGATTAGATACCCTGGTAGTCCACGCTGTAAACGATGAGTACTAGGTGTCGGAGGTTACCCCCTTCGGTGCCGCAGCTAACGCATTAAGTACTCCGCCTGGGGAGTACGCACGCAAGTGTGAAACTCAAAGGAATTGACGGGGACCCGCACAAGTAGCGGAGCATGTGGTTTAATTCGAAGCAACGCGAAGAACCTTACCTAGGCTTGACATCCTTCTGACCGAGGATTAATCTCCTCTTTCCCTCCGGGGACAGAAGTGACAGGTGGTGCATGGTTGTCGTCAGCTCGTGTCGTGAGATGTTGGGTTAAGTCCCGCAACGAGCGCAACCCTTGTCTTTAGTTGCCATCATTAAGTTGGGCACTCTAGAGAGACTGCCAGGGATAACCTGGAGGAAGGTGGGGATGACGTCAAATCATCATGCCCCTTATGCCTAGGGCTACACACGTGCTACAATGGGTGGTACAGAGGGTAGCCAAGCCGTGAGGTGGAGCAAATCCCTTAAAGCCATTCTCAGTTCGGATTGTAGGCTGAAACTCGCCTACATGAAGCTGGAGTTACTAGTAATCGCAGATCAGAATGCTGCGGTGAATGCGTTCCCGGGTCTTGTACACACCGCCCGTCACACCATGGGAGTTGGAGACACCCGAAGCCGACTATCTAACCTTTTGGGAGAAGTCGTCGAAGGTGGAATCAATAACTGGGGTGAAGTCGTAACAAGGTAGCCGTATCGGAAGGTGCGGCTGGATCACCTCCTTTCTAGGGAGAATTATCTGCTGTTCAGTTTTGAAAGTTTATACAAACTTAATATGGGGGTGTAGCTCAGTTGGGAGAGCACTTGCCTTGCAAGCAAGGGGTCAGGAGTTCGAATCTCCTCATCTCCACCATTTGTACTTTGAAAACTACATATATATTATGATATGACATCATTTATTTCCTTAATGTGATAAATAAGGACGACAACCTTATTAAAAAATGTCAAACTGTAACTGGTCAAGTTATTAAGGGTGCAGGGCGGATGCCTTGGCACCGGGAGCCGATGAAGGACGTGATAAGCTGCGATAAGCTATGGGGAGTTGCACGTAAACTTTGATCCATAGATTTCCGAATGAGGAAACTCACCATGAGTAATGTCATGGTATCTTCGAGTGAATACATAGCTCGTTGAGGGGAACTCGGGGAACTGAAACATCTAAGTACCCGAAGGAAGAGAAAGAAATTCGATTCCGCTAGTAGCGGCGAGCGAACGCGGAACAGCCCAAACCTAAGAAGTTCGCTTCTTAGGGGTTGCGGACATATCATCAGGAAGAGGTTATTACAGACGAAGAGTTTTGGAAAGCTCCGCCATAGAAGGTAACAGCCCTGTAGTCGAAGTGAGAAGACTTCCGATATGATCCAGAGTACCACGGGACACGTGAAACCCCGTGGGAAGCAGGAGGGACCACCCTCCAAGGCTAAATACTACCCGGTGACCGATAGCGCATAGTACCGTGAGGGAAAGGTGAAAAGAACCCCGGGAGGGGAGTGAAATAGAACCTGAAACCCTGTACTTACAAACTGTGGAAGCACATTTCTTGTGTGACCGCGTACTTTTTGTAGAACGGGCCAACGAGTTACGTTATGCAGCAAGGTTAAGTACTTCAAGTATGCAGCCGCAGCGAAAGCGAGTTTTAACTGAGCGTTTAGTTGCATGACGTAGACCCGAAACCGGGTGACCTATCCATGAGCAGGTTGAAGCGAAAGTAAAATTTCGTGGAGGACCGAACCCACGAGCGTTGAAAAGCTCGGGGATGACTTGTGGATAGCGGTGAAATTCCAATCGAACCCGGAGATAGCTGGTTCTCCCCGAAATAGCTTTAGGGCTAGCCTCAGATTCAGAGATACGGAGGTAGAGCACTGAATGTCCTAGGGGGTATTGCACCTACCGAAGACTATCAAACTCCGAATGCCGTCATCTTTTATCTGGGAGTCAGACCGTGGGTGATAAGATTCACGGTCGAGAGGGCAACAGCCCAGACCGTCGGCTAAGGTCCCCAAATGTAGGTTAAGTGGTAAAGGATGTGGGATTGCACAGACAACCAGGATGTTGGCTTAGAAGCAGCCACTCATTCAAAGAGTGCGTAATAGCTCACTGGTCGAGTGATCCTGCGCCGAAGATTTCCGGGGCTAAAACCTACTACCGAAGCCACGGCATCATTTATGATGGGTAGGGGAGCTTTCTTTACTGGGCAGAAGCATGACCGTAAGGACATGTGGACTGTAAAGAAGTGAGAATGTTGGCATGAGTAGCGAGATGTGGGTGAGAATCCCACAGGCCGTAAACCCAAGGTTTCCAGGGGAAGGTTCGTCCTCCCTGGGTTAGTCGGGACCTAAGCCGAGGCCGAAAGGCGTAGGTGATGGACAACAGGTTGAAATTCCTGTACCGCCAATAAGCGTTTGAGAAATGGGATGACACAGTAGGACAGGATGAGCGTGCTGTTGGTTATGCACGTCCAAGCACTGAGGCAGTATCCGGAGGCAAATCCACGGATATAATGCTGGGGTGTGACGGGGAGCGAAATTTAGTAGCGAAGCATCTGCATTCACACTGTCGAGAAAAGTCTCTATCGAGTTTAAAGGCGCCCGTACCGCAAACCGACACAGGTGGGTGAGGAGAGTATCCTAAGGCCAGCGAGAGAACTGTTGTTAAGGAACTCGGCAAAATGACCCCGTAACTTAGGGATAAGGGGTGCCATCGAAAGATGGCCGCAGAGAATAGGCCCAAGCGACTGTTTACCAAAAACATAGGTTTCTGCTAAGTCGCAAGACGATGTATAGGAGCTGACGCCTGCCCGGTGCTGGAAGGTTAAGGGGATCTGTTAGAGCAATCGAAGCAGTGAACTTAAGCCCCAGTAAACGGCGGCCGTAACTATAACGGTCCTAAGGTAGCGAAATTCCTTGTCGGGTAAGTTCCGACCCGCACGAAAGGCGTAACGATTTGGGCACTGTCTCAACAACAGACTCGGTGAAATTGTAATTCCGGTGAAGATGCCGGATACCTGCGACAGGACGGAAAGACCCCATGGAGCTTTACTGTAGCTTGGCATTGGGTCTTGGTACTACATGTACAGCATAGGTGGGAGGCTTTGATTCCAGGACGCCAGTTTTGGATGAGCCACCGTTGGGATACCACCCCTGTAGTACTGGGACTCTAACCAGAGGCCTTGAATCAGGTCTTGGGACACTGTCAGGCGGGCAGTTTGACTGGGGCGGTCGCCTCCCAAAAGGTAACGGAGGCGCTCAAAGGTTCTCTCAGCACGGTCGGAAATCGTGCACAGAGTGTAAAGGCATAAGAGAGCTTGATTGCAAGACATACAGGTCGAGCAAGGACGAAAGTCGGACTTAGTGATCCGGTGGTTCTGAGTGGAAGGGCCATCGCTCAACGGATAAAAGCTACCCTGGGGATAACAGGCTTATCTCCCCCAAGAGTCCACATCGACGGGGAGGTTTGGCACCTCGATGTCGGCTCATCACATCCTGGGGCTGTAGTAGGTCCCAAGGGTTGGGCTGTTCGCCCATTAAAGTGGTACGCGAGCTGGGTTCAGAACGTCGTGAGACAGTTCGGTCCCTATCCGTCGCAGGCGTAGGAAATTTGAGAGGATCTGCCCTTAGTACGAGAGGACCGGGGTGGACGTACCGCTGGTGTACCAGTTGTCTCGCCAGAGGCATGGCTGGGTAGCTATGTACGGAACGGATAAGCGCTGAAAGCATCTAAGCGCGAAGCCAGCCTCAAGATAAGATTTCCCATTCTTCGGAAGTAAGACCCCATGAAGACTACGTGGTTGATAGGTCGGAGGTGGAAGTGCAGTAATGTATGTAGCTTACCGATACTAATAGGTCGAGGACTTGACCAAGAAAATATTTGGTAATTTGATTAATATGTATGTAGTTTTCAGAGTACAATCTCTGAAAATAAAGATTATGTGGTTATTATAGAAGAGAGGATACACCTGTTCCCATTCCGAACACAGAAGTTAAGCTCTCTATCGCTGATGGTACTTGGGGCGAAGGCCCCTGGGAGAGTAGGACGTAGCCACGTAATCTTTTTTTATATTTAAAATTAATTGATATTGAGGAGAAAAGATGAAAGGGATAACTGCAGATAGTACAATACAAGCTTTTTTAGACACAGGTATAGATAAAATACCATCATTAATATATTCGTTAATATTCTTCTTTGTTGGTTTAGCTATTGCTAAAATATGTAGAAGAATAGTTTCTAACATATTGGAGAAATATACTAGTGGTAAAGGAATAACAAATTTCATAGTATATGGTGTATATATATCTATAATTGTAGTTGTTGTTCTAAACAGTTTAGATATGATAGGAATAAAAACTACATCTGTAGTAACAATTGTCGGAGCAGCAGGATTCAGTATAGGGCTTGCATTTAAAGAATTACTATCAAATCTAGCATCTGGATTTATAATACTATTCTTTAAACCTTTTGAAATAGGAGATTATATACAGGCATCAGATACAAATGTAGAAGGAACTGTTGCAGATATACAGATATTTAGTACAATACTAAAAACTCCAGACAATAAGACAATAATAATACCAAACTTCCAGATAACAAGTAATAATATAATAAACTATACACATCAAAATATAAGAAGAATAGATTTTACATTCAATGTAGATTACGATACAAATGTAGGTGTATTAAAAAATATTGTACAAGAAATATTTGATGAAGATAAAAGAGTTCTTACAGATCCAAAACCTCTTATAGGTATAAACTCTATGGGGAATAAATCAATGGAATTTATAAGTAGACCTTGGGTAAAAACAGAAGATTATTGGAATGCCTATTATGAGTTAATGGAAAAAATAAAAGAAAAATTTGATGAAAATGGAATTGTTTTACCTCAGGTAAATGTAGTGGTAAAAGGAAAATAAAAAATAGATAAAAAAATAAATTCAAAATTTTGTAAGAAAATAAAAATAGACTAAAAATTCTCATTTTCTCTTGAAAAATAGAGATTATTATAATATAATTGGATACATAATAGTGAAAAGGCAATGAAGGAGCTAAGTAAAAAACAGTTCTGTTTACAGAGAGTGAGTGGTCGGTGTGAACTCATATCAGTGGTTTTTGAATCTACTCTGGAGCTTCTAATCTGAAATAAGTTAGACGTATTCCTACGTTACAGGATTTTGAGAGGAATGTGCATTTATAGGTGCATTCAATTAGGGTGGCAACGCGGATAACAGATTTTCGTCCCTTTTGTAAGGGGTGAAAATCTTTTTTTATACAAAAAACGCCCCTGAAAAACCAAATCTGTAAATTCAATACAATATAATTGAAAATTTTATGTGATTTTCAGAAATTTTAATTTGGGGAGGAGCAGAAAAATGCTAGATATCAAAAGAATAAGAGAAAATTTAGATGAAATCAAACAGGCTATGCAGATAAGAGGAGAAAAAGAATTCGACCTTGATGCAGTTGTAGCACTTGATGACCAGAGAAGAGATTTATTAAAAGAAGTTGAAGTATTAAAACAGGAATTAAATGTAGAATCTAAAAAAATACCTCAGCTAATAAAAGAAGGAAAAGACGTTACAGAAGATAAAGCTAGATTAAAAGAATTATCTGATAAAATAAAAGGAATAGACGTACAGGTTAAAGAAGTAGAAGACAAATTAAACTACACATTAATGAGAATACCAAACGTTCCTCATCCAGATGTACCACAGGGAGAAACTGATGAAGACAATGTAGAAGTTAAAAAATGGGGAGAACCTAGAAAATTTGACTTTGAACAGAAAGCTCACTGGGATATAGGAACTGATTTAGGAATATTAGATTTCGAAAGAGCTGGTAAAATAACAGGATCAAGATTCACATTATACAAAGGTTTAGGAGCTAGATTAGAAAGATCTTTAATAAACTTCTTCCTAAACACTCATACAGCTGATCATGGATACACAGAAGTATTACCACCTTTCATGGCTAACAGAGACAGCTTCTGCGGAACTGGACAGCTTCCAAAGTTTGAAGAAGACATGTTTAAACTAGAAGGATTAGAATACTTCCTAGTACCAACAGCAGAAGTACCAGTAACAAATATACACAGAAATGAAATATTAACTGCAGATCAGTTACCAATAAAATACTGTGCATACACTCCATGTTTCAGATCAGAAGCAGGATCTGCAGGTAGAGATACAAGAGGTCTAGTAAGACAGCATCAGTTCAACAAAGTTGAATTAGTTAAATTTGTATTACCAGAAAACTCTTATGATGAATTAGAAAAATTAACTATGGATGCAGAAGAAATACTTCAGTTATTAGGATTACCATACAGAAGAGTTAAAATATGTACAGGGGACTTAGGATTCACTGCAGCATTCAAATTTGACTTAGAAGTATGGATGCCAAGCTACGGAAGATATGTTGAAATATCTTCTTGCTCAAACTTCGAAGACTTCCAGGCTAGACGTGCTAACATAAAATTCAAAAGAGATAAAAAGTCTAAAGCAGAATTCGTTCATACATTAAATGGATCAGGACTTGCAGTAGGTAGATGTTTAGCAGCTATACTTGAAAACTATCAGCAGGCTGATGGTTCAGTAGTAGTTCCAGAAGTATTAAGACCATACATGGGTGTAGATGTTATAAAATAATAAAATTTAAAATGTAGTATATAAAGAACTGCCAAGAAATTGGTGGTTCTTTTTTTATATATAAAAATAAATGTATTTTATGTTATAAATTATGGCATTATGACAAAATAACTTAAAAAATAAAGCAAAAAATCACTTGCGTTCTGAAGCGAAGAATGCTATATTAGATAGTAACTAGATTGTGATTGCAACAGAACATGTTTTAGAGGAGGAGTTTACAATGGAAGAAAAAAAGGAACTAACATTTGAACAAAAAACTAATATAAGAGATTTAGTAGATGCTGCATTTGAAATGGGAGAACTTGATACTAGAAAATATGAATCAGAGATAGAGATACTTGAAGAAAAATACATGGATGAAAATAAATATAAAGAAGAGTTAAAAAGAAATGTACTTTTAGCAAATATTTCATCTTCTGAAAAAGCGAAAAGTATAAAATTTTGCGCTAAGAATGATTATTTTAAAAGCTATGGTGAGGATAGATATATAGAATCTTTTGTTAAAGCAACAAATATGGCAAACTCATACAATATACCAACTCTAAAATTTAATTATGTAAGACTATCTTCAATGAATGAGATATATTCTAGAATATTAATACTAATAGCAACAAATAAAGAATATATAAAAAAAATAGATAAAATAGATTCAGATAGTATGTCAGATGAGATGTATGAATATATAGATAAAATTGGAGAAGAAAAATATTGGGGAAACTTTAGATGGAAATGTGATAGTGAGTTATTAAATGAAGCAGATAGATTAAATGAAGGACCTCCTCAGGAGATAATAAACGAAGAAATAACAGAAAATACAGTTGAAGTAAATGAAAATATATCTGATAAAAAAGAAATGGAAGATAAATTTAGAAATATGTTCGAAAAGTTTATGAAAGAATATAAAAATCAGTAAATTAAAATGATAGGAGGGATTGTTGTGAATTTAAGTTTAATAGAAAAGCAGGCTATAGTTGCATTAGTTGAAGATGCTATAAAATCTACAACTTTAAGAAACTGCTGTAGAGAAGAGTATGAAAGAAATATAAGAAATAAATTTAATATAGAGAATCCTTTAGATTATAGAGAATACGAAACAATTTTTAAGGATAGAGGTTTTGATATAAGCACTAACCTAGAAGAAAAAGATATAGAACTTATGCAGGAAAGAATAGCATATTTTAGATTAGAGGAAATACGAAAAAAAGAACTTATTAAAAAAATATTAATGAACTGCGAAGATTCGCTATACAAACACAGAATAATTGAAAAAGAGCCGATGTTTTTCCATATGGATGTAGTAGAAAATACTCTTAAAGAACTACATTGCGATGTAGGTGTGGGGTTTATACGGAGATTAGATTCTAAGTATATCTACAGCTCTCTTGTAAATGAAGTATTACATATGGTGATAAGTAGCTTGGTTTTAAATAGAGAAATTGTAAAAACATTAAACAAGGCAAATTCTGAAATGGTAGTAGATAAAATTATGGAGCTTGTAAAAGCAGAAGTGATGAGATTTGGATATTAATAGATATATTTAAAATATTTGGAGGTGAAATATATGAGAACAATTAAAGAACAAGAAATAATTTTAGAGGATTTAGTTGAAAAATCATTTGAACTAGCTAAAGTAGATGTAAAAAAATACGAAGAGGAAGCTTTATCTCTTGAAGAAAAATTAAACTATAATCTAGAAGATTATAAAAATCGGCTTAAGAAAAGGCTATTAGAGTTTGCAGTTTGTGGGGCAGAGAAAATAAGAATAGTTAGATTATCCGTATTTGGTGATTATTCTGATACATATTCAGAGAAATACTATATTGATTTTTATAAGGAAAAATTGGAAGAAGCTGAAGATTACGATATGCTAAATCTTAGATATAATTATGTTTATCTAGCTTCAATGAATGATATATTTGAAAAAATGATATATGTTATAGCAACAGGTAAAGTAGAATTTTTAGAGTTGCAGGAAGTTAAAGATATAAATGCTATTAATAAAATATATGAAATTATTAATGATAAAGGTAATAATATAGATTATTGGCTGGGCACAGAAAGAAGATTCAAGAAACTAGAAGAAAATGGAATTGATTTTGAGTTAGATTTTCCAACAGATGAAAACTTAATGTATGAAGATGATATAAACATCGAAAATCTTCGGGATGTAATTGAAGAAATAGATTATGATTTTGAAGAAGAAAAACCTAAAGAAGAGGATACAAAAGAAGACTCTGAGGAAGAAAAAATATTTAGAGCTATGTTTGAGAAATTTATGAAAGAATATAAAATGTAATAGCTTTATATTAAACAAATGTATATTAAAAAATGGGGGTGTAGCTATGATAAATTTAGTTGAAAGACAGGCAATAACATCTTTAGCCATAAATTCAGTAAATTCTAGTGTTTTAAAGAATGGAAATAAAGATGAGTATATAAATGAAATAAGAGAAATATATGCATTAGGCGATCCAATAGACAAAAGATCCTTCATTATGAAATATAACTTTGATGAAGAAGGAAAAAGATACATAGAAATGATGAGAGATAGATTAGTGTATTTTAAATATGGGATAGATAAAAAAATACAATTAATAAAATCAATACTGGAAGATACGTACTGTGGAAAAATTATTAATACTAGAATAGATGAATATGCAATATCTGCAATTAAAAGAAATGAAATTGAAGAATTTAGTAGAGAGATAGAGTCTGACATAGATGAAGGTTTTAGCAAAAGACTTGAAAAAGAGTATGCAAAAAAAGCATTGTTAAATGAGGTATTATATAACGTGGTTTGTAATATGATTTTGCAGCCTTATACGGTATCAGCTTTACAAACCGTGAATCCATATATTGTTTTAGGAGAGATGCTTGAGATTATAGAGATAGAGATAAATAAATTTTTAATGTAAAGAAAATGGGCCTATGTAGTTATCTGCATAGGTCTATTTTATTTTTTAAGATGTAAGAATTATTAAATATTATGTAAAGACATATGGAAATAGAAGTAAATGATGAAAGAAATAGTAGGATGCAATTAGAAAAAGAATTGTAAATAAATAAGTAATTGAAATGAAAGAGATGTTATATAAATTATAGCATCTCTTTTTAAATATAATTTAATCCACTTTTAAATATAATTTAATCCACAATAGGTATTGAAATAACATTAAATTTAAACTAAGCTAGATTATATAATTACTAAAATAGTGAATAAAAACATACTCAAAAAATACAATAACAACAGAAAAAATTAAATATCCAAGTAAAAATAGTGGATAAGTGGATAAAATTTTTATGTTTTTAAAAATATAAACAAGAAAGGCTGTGGATAGAATTGAATAGAGAAAAATCTAAAGTTATATCTTTTGATATGGGAAATCGTGTAAAAGATAAAGAGCTAGAAATAGTTAAAAGTAAGGAAGATGAAATACTAAATAAAGAGATTTTAGATATATACGACAAAGATTTTGAGAAGATAGGAACTGCTACCAGAGGAGAAATTCATGAAAAAGGACATATACACAAAGTAGTTCACTGCTGGTTTGAAGAGGATACTGAAAATGGAAAATACTGCTATTTCCAGCAAAGAGCGATGTATAAAAGTTACCCAGGTCTTTATGGTGTGATGGTAGGTGGTCATATAGATTCTGGAGAGGATGTATTTGAAGCACTTAAAAGAGAAATCTCAGAAGAAGCTGGGATAGTGGCTAAAGAAAAAAATATTTCATTTATCAATGAGATTTTTGAAAATATAGTTGACGGAGATTTTATAGATAATGAAATTTGTGAGGTATATAGATACAAAGTGGATGAAGATACAGTATTTAATCCCAACAAAGAAGTTGCAAAAGTTGTAAGAATGAATGAAGAAGAATATAAAAAGTGCGTATTTGGAATAACTGAAACCGTTGAAGCTGAAGTTGTAGCTGTGTCTAATCAGCAGGGAATGAAGGAATATGCAGTAGGTGATAAATTCCTTATAAATACAGAGGATTTCTGCGAGTATGATCGCCAGTATGTAAGAATGGTTACAGGAATGAGTGACGACGAATACTTTATGATGGAGGCACTTAGAGAAGCGAAGAAGGCATACGATAAAGAAGAAACTCCAATTGGTGCGGTAATTGTAAAGGATGGAGAGATAATAGGAAGAGGACATAATTTAACAGAGCATCTAAAGGATGCAACTGCTCATTCTGAGATACTTGCGATAAAGAATGCGGCTAAGAAATTAAAGGGATGGAGATTGTTTGGCTGCAAGATGTACGTAACTATGGAGCCTTGTGTAATGTGCTGTGGAGCTATTGTAAATTCGAGAATTAGAGAAGTTGTTATAGGAGCTAAGAGAGTGAAGAATGCCAAGATAGAGAAACAGTCTGATTTTAAGAAGGAGTATTTTGAAGATTCTAAGGTTGAGTACAAGTATGGGGTGCTAGAAGAAGAATGTGCAGGGATGCTAGGAAGTTTCTTTAAAAGATTGAGATAAATAGTATTTAAATAAAAATGTGCTGACACTTTTATTTGTGTCAGCACACTTTTTATTTAATCTATAAGGTAGATTCTATTTTTCAAAATTATCCTCGTGGTTAAAAGATTTCTTCATAACCTCAAAAATATCTAAAAAAGTATCCTTGTTTCTATTATAATACTCGGGAGAAACATGGAAAGTTACATGATTCTCCTCATCTTCGTCTATATAGTCAATAGAAAAAGAAATAACTCTATTTGGCTCAGAAACAGAATCTATGCTATATATATAATTTCCAGAAATCTCTCTTTGAACATTTGATAAATTATTAGTATCATTGAGATGTTTTGCTGCATATTCACTTGCATTAGTATATGAATCTGGATCTAGATTAAATGTAGAAATGACATTTAATTCAACATTTGGAGAGTCTGTAAGATTATTCATATACTCATTATCATTAAAAACAATTCCGTATTTTGCATCTGGAACCATTATAAAACGCAAGAAATCGGGATATTTCAAACTGCAACCATAAAGATTAAGCTGATTATATCCAAAATGGTCATATGTGCTGTCTGTTGCGTATACATCTTTACCTACAACAGAGCAGTAATCTATATCATATTTTTTATTTTTATCGTAATTACCTAAAAATGTAACTTCGTCCTCATCAGAAATAGATATAATCTTATCCTTTCCATCGGGTTTAGGAAGGCTTGAACTATTACGTTCTTCCTCAAGGGATTTATCTGGTCCTGCAAACTTAACAAAGCTATGATACACTCTAGTAACTATTGGATCAAACTCTTTTTCATATTTCTTAGGATACACCATCAATAGATTTTGAAGATAATATCCATCTACACCCTCAAAAATAATTGAGCATTTGTAGTATACAGTCTTTCCGTCATCTCCAGAAATTCTGTACTCATAGTCCTCAAATACATTAAATCCAACATTTTCAGAATTAGCTAAATCCTTATCATAAACAGATTTAAAATCTGAAACCTTTCCAGCGTACTCTACGCTCATATAACAAGACTTATTAGCTGTAAAAAACTCAACCTTGTTTCCATCTGAACTATCAGAAGTATGCTCTAAAAAATCAGGCACATCAAAAGTAATACCATTAAAACCACCATAGTCGCTATAGCTTACATTTGAAAAATCAATAGACTCACAATCTGAATAATTATCATCAGATGAACTCTGATTTTGTGAAGAAGATTTCTTCTGATTTTTAGAAATATCCTTAGATGCACAAGCAGAAAGATTAAATGCTAAAAGAGTAGCAAGAGAAATTGAAACAAACTTTTTAAACATGACAATCACCTCTATTTGTATTAATATTACAATTTAAGGTTAGCATAAAATGTATTTAATTACAATTACGATAAAAATTACTAAAGATAATGACATAAAAAATAAGGTATAAATAACATCGTATGTGACAATGAATCTAGAATAGATGATATATATACCTTATTTTTCTGTATAATTACATTTTCAAAAAATAATAAAGCCCCAGGAAAAAAATGTGTGGAATTCCCGGAGCTTTGAGAAAAGAAATAAAAAAGAGTTGTATAAAATAATACTAGTACATTATAACACATAAAAAAGGGAAATGTAAACAAAATATCAGAATAGTTTATAGACAAATAAAAAACGAGGAAAATATTGAAATTTCAACAATAAATAATCCTCGTCTAAAAAACTAAAATAATTATAAAAAAAATATATAACAAATAAAATTGAGATAGTAAAAAAATATCTAATAATTAAGCTAATCTAAAAGTGAAATTATCTATAAGTCTAGTCTTACCTATATAAACAGCTATAGCAACTAAAACATCTCTTTCAACAGATTCTACAGGCTGAAGAGTTTCGCTATCAACTATTTCTATATAATCAGCTTTAGCTAGAGGTTCTTCTTTTATTTCGCTTTCTATAAGGTCTCTTATTTCACTTACGCATCTTAAACCATCTTCCATAGCAGCTTTAGCTTTTGTAAGGCTTCTATTAAGTACAAGAGCAGCTACTCTTTCTTCAGCAGAAAGATAAGTATTTCTTGAGCTCTTAGCAAGACCATCAGCTTCTCTAACTATTGGGCATCCTACTATTTCAACATCCATGCTTAAATCTCTAACCATTCTTTTTATTATAGCTAACTGCTGAGCATCTTTTTCACCGAAATATGCTCTATCAGGAGTAACTATATTTAAGAACTTAGAAACAACTAAGCAAACACCACCGAAATGAACTGGTCTTTTAGCTCCACATAAACCTTTTGATAATCCTTCAACATTTACAGTTGTGCATTTATCAGGGAAGTACATTTCTTCTGGTTCTGGATTGAAAACTAAATTAGCTCCAGCATCTGTACAAAGAGCGTAGTCTTTCTGTATATCTCTTGGATAATCTTCGTAATCTTCATTTGGTCCGAACTGAGTTGGGTTTACGAATACACTGACAACTACTCTATCATTTTCTGAAACAGCTTTTTCTATTAATGATCTATGTCCTTCGTGAAGATATCCCATAGTAGGTACGTATCCTACAGTAAGTCCTTCTTTTTTCCAAGCTTTAACCTGTTCTCTAACTTCTTTTATTGTATGTACTAACATCTTAATTCTCCAATCTAATTTTTATAAAGTTGTAATTTTATTTTTTATCTGATTAATAAAGTTTTTTAAGTTCTTCTTCATCTATTTTAAAAGTATGTTTCTGTTCTGGGAATGAGCAGTTTTCAACTTCTTCTATATATTCACATATAGCATCTCTCATTACTTTACCAGTATTTGCATACTGTTTAACGAATTTTGGAACAAAGTCGTCAAACATTCCAAGCATATCCTGATAAACAAGTATCTGCCCGTCACAATCAACACCAGCACCGATTCCTATAGTAGGTATTGAAACAGCTTCAGTTATTAATTTTGCTATTGCAGCAGGAACACCTTCAAGTACTATTGAGAAAGCTCCAGCTTCTTCAAGAAGTTTAGCATCTTCTATTAATTTTCTAGCTGCTTCTTCAGTTTTTCCCTGAACTTTAAATCCACCAAATGCGTTTACAGACTGAGGAGTAAGTCCTAAATGTCCCATAACTGGTATCTGAGCGTCTACTATTGCTTTAACCTGTTTAGCTACTGTTGCGCCACCTTCAAGTTTAACTGCGTGTGCGCCACCTTCTTTAACTATTCTTCCTGCGTTTCTTACAGCATCTTCTATAGATACATGGTAAGAAAGGAATGGCATATCTCCAACTATTAATGCGTTTTTAGCACCTTTTTTAACTGCTCTAGTGTGGTATATTATGTCTTCAACAGTAACTCCAAGAGTATCTTCATCTCCTTTGATAACCATACCAAGAGAGTCACCAACTAATATTCCGTTTATTCCACAGCTATCTATTATTTTAGCCATTGAATAATCGTATGCAGTTAACATACTTAATTTTTTACCTTCTTCTTTTGCTTCTTTGAATGATAATACAGTGTTTTTCATTATTCTATTCCTCCGAGTAATTTTAAAAGTTCGCTATATTTTTTCGATGATTGTACAAGCTTTTCAAGAGAGTCTTTGTTCTCACAAAATTCTCTTTCAGCTTTAAGTTTTAATAAATTCATAGAAAGATTTTTATATATTTCGATATCACTATCCTTTAATACAGATAGATGTTTTTCTACAGGAGATACATCACCTCTAGCAACAGGTCCTGTCAAGGAAAGTCTATATCCTTTTTCTTTTATATTGTTTATATTTCCTGTAATAAGAGGATAGAGAGCCTCAAAGGCTTCATCTTCAGAAAGTCCTAATTCTGTTAAATATCCAGTTCCTATATTAAATAGCGATAAAGCTAGATTAGAAACCACTACACTTGCTAAATGGTACTTAGCAGATGAATCTGATCCTCTAGTGAAGTATTTATTGCCTAAAGAATCCATGAGTTTTATAACTTCAGAGTCTTTAGATATATTTTTACCTTCTATAGAGAAATACACGTTATTTAGTTGTTCTAAGTCTGTGAATTTATTAGAAAATGCAAACATTGGATGTATAGAATAGATTGATGCACCTGAATTTTCTGCACTAGAAAGAACATCTGATGGAATAGAGCCACTTGTATGGCAAACTGATTTTCCAGTCAGATTGTATTTTGAGATTTGATTACTTATTTCTGAAATTATGTCGTCGGGAGTGGTAATTATTATAATATTACTTTTATCGATTAAATCTTCTAAGTCTAAAAAAACTTTTGAGTCTGTTAGACTAGCAGCTTCTTTTAGTGATTCTGGATTACGACCGTAAAAACCAGAGATAACAATGTTTTTATTTTTAAAATACCTAGCAAGTGAAACACCTACTTTTCCTGGTCCGATAAATCCTATGGACATAATGGTATCACCTCCAAAACTAGTGTGATCCTAATCCCGATTTTCAGAAATATTTTTAATGCTTAAAAATAGGTACAGTTCTATAATATAGATACTATCCAAATAATATTTTAGCACCATAATTATTCAATAACAATATGAAGGAGCAAAGTAACGTTGTCAAAAGGAATATAAATTATAACTAATATTGTGCAAATTAAAAATTTGAGATTGTGACAAGAACAACTTTTTTTATTTTTCCTTGATGAAAGTATTTGTTTGTGATATCATAGTATAGTAATTCACAATGACATTTTTAATAAAAAGTGTCGTTAAAAAATTAAATACGGTTATAATTTTGCTGTACTAGATGGGGAGGTAGCGGCACCCTGTAACCTGCAATCCGCTATAGCAGGGTTGAACTCCATCTGGAGGATTTGTAATTGAAGTGCAGTCTTTATTTACTTGGTGTTGACGCTCAGGTCCTGAGCAATGGAAGCTTGTGAATCCCGTCAGATCTGGAAGGAAGCAGCGGTAAGCAATCCCTTCTGTGTGACTCAGGGATGCCTTGGCTGAGCTGAGTAATAGGGCAACGGCTTTGAGGAAAAGACGATAGATGGTGTACAGCTTATTTTTTTAATAGCACAAATCCCTTATTATATTAATGAAGGGATTTTTTTTATTCTTATATTATAAATAATAAGAATTGATTACTTTAGAAGAATTAATGATATTTTGATTAAACAATAATTTATTATAAAGGGGTGTGGTATATGCACAAGGCATTGTACAGAGAATATAGACCTCAAAAGTTTTCTGATGTTGTAGGACAGGAACATATTATAAGAACTTTGAAAAATGAAATTATGTCAGGAAATATCGCACATGCGTATATGTTCAGTGGGACAAGAGGTACAGGTAAAACTACGGCTGCAAAGATTTTTGCTAGGGCTGTAAACTGTTTAAATCCTAAAGACGGGGAGCCATGTAACGAGTGTGAATCTTGTAAGTCGATATTAAATGATAGTACTGTAGATATTTTTGAGATAGATGCAGCGTCAAATAATAGTGTCGATGATGTTAGAGAGATTAGGGAGAGTGTAAAATATACTCCAGCAAATTCTAAATACAAGGTATATATTATAGATGAGGCTCATATGCTTTCAAAAGGTGCGAGTAATGCGCTTTTAAAGACAATTGAAGAGCCACCAGAGTATGTAGTGTTTATATTTGCAACTACAGAACCAAATAAGATGATTCCTACAGTTCTTTCTAGATGTCAGAGATTTGATTTTAAGAGAATTACTGTAGAAGAGATGAAAGAAAGAATGAGATACATATGCTCTAAAGAGGGAGTAGAAGTCGAGGAAGACGCACTTTCTGTTATAGCTAGAAACTCTCAAGGAGCACTTAGGGATGCGCTTAGTATTTTGGATAGATGTATTCTGTTTGGTGATAAGTATTTAAGATACGAAGATGTTGTTGAAATTCTAGGTATAGTAAATATAGATGAGATATTTGGTTTGGCAGATGATATTATAACTCACAATGTAGCAGCTGCACTTAAAAAGATAGATTCTTTTATTTCTAGTGGCAAGGATATAGAGATTTTATCGTCTGAGCTACTTGAGCATATGAGAAATCTTATGATATGTTTAGCAGCTGGAGATAGTGCTAAAGAAATTATATCTGTTTCAGATGATGAGTTTGATAGAATGAAAAAAAGCATAGAAAATACAGATATTGATAATGTTATAAGAATTATAAATATTTTATCTGAGATTCAAAATAATTTAAAATACGCTACTGATAAGAGAACAATTTTTGAAGTAGGTATTATCAAGACTATTAAGCCTACTTATGATACAAATAAGGAAGCTCTTGAAGAGAGGGTAAAATATTTAGAAAAGGTTATAGAGAGTGGCAATATAACAGTTTCTGCAAGAAAGACTGAATTTTTAGATGAAGCAGATATGGATTCTGAAGAAGATGTAGAAGAAATATCTAAATCTAAAAAGACTAAAGCAACTAAAGATAAGTCTAGCTCTAAGAAATCAAAGAAATACGAAGAGATGAAGAGCGAGGACCTTAAAAAGATAGAGCGGCTTTGGGATAAGATTCTTGATAAGATGAAACAGGATAGAAAGATGCCTGTTAGAGCGATGCTTCTTGAAAAGAAAAGTCTTAAAGAACACAATGGTGTGCTGTATATAATTTTTGGCGAAAAATTTGCTTTTGCTAAGAAGAGTTTGAGTGACCATGGAAATTCAGAGTACATAGAAAGTGTTGTTAAGGATATTGTTCATAAGAATTTTTCAGTTAAGGTTATTTTGGAATCTGAAGCTGATATGATAAATATGGATATTGAAAAAGAAGAGGATAAGGGAGAGGAGCTACTAAAACAGGTTGTAGATCCAGAGCTTATTGAGGTAAGAGATAGTATGGACGAAGAATAAAATTTATTATTATTGCTTAAAATATGAATAAGTAATAAAATAAATTATGACTGAATTAGTACTGCTGATATAATCAGCTTACAAAGAATATAATAAATAGAATAAATAATTTTTAATTAGAGGAGGAATTTGGAATGGCTAAAAAAGGATTCCCAGGTGGAATGCCTGGTATGGGCGGAATGAACATGAATAAAATGTTAAAACAGGCTCAGAAAATGCAGGAAGATATGGCAAAAGCTCAGAAAGAGTTAGAAGAAAAAGAAGTGGAAGCATCAGTTGGTGGAGGAGCTGTTACTGTTAAGGTAAACGGTAAGAAAGAACTAGTTTCTATAAGTATAAAAGAAGAAGTTGTAGATCCAGATGATGTTGAAATGTTAGAGGATTTAGTTTTAAGTGCTGTTAATGAGGCTCTTAGAAATATAGATAATCTTCAGGCTAATCAGATGAACAAACTTACAGGTGGAATGAATATACCAGGATTATTCTAGGTGATATGATGCAGGTATATACAGAACCGATTACTAGATTAATAGAGGAATTTTCAAAATTACCTGGAGTTGGAAGAAAGACAGCTCAGAGATTAGCTTTTCATGTTGTTAATATGAATAATAATGATGTTGAAGCATTGGCAAAGGCTATTGTCGATGCAAAGAGAGAGATTAGATACTGCTCGATTTGTTGTAATATAACAGATACAGATCCATGCAGTATGTGTTCAAATAAAAATAGAGATAAAAGTGTTATTTGTGTTGTTGAGGATCCAAGAGATGTAGCAGCTATGGAGAGAACTAAGGATTATAATGGTCTTTATCATGTTCTTCACGGGGTTATTTCGCCTATGGATGGAGTAGGGCCAGATATGATTAAGATTAAGGAACTTTTGGTTAGACTTTCTAATCAGGATGTTAAGGAGATTATTATGGCTACAAATCCAACTGTTGAGGGTGAAGCTACAGCTATGTATATTGCTAGACTTGTTAAGCCGATGGGGATTAAGGTTACTAGAATTGCACATGGGCTACCAGTAGGTGGGGATTTAGAGTATGCTGATGAGGTCACAATTTCAAAGGCACTTGAAGGAAGAAGAGAGATATAATGAATATCGGAAAAGAATACGATTTTGATGAAGGTTTAGCTATGGATATTATTACTAAGAAGAGAGTTAATAAACCAAAGCAGAAGGCATCTTCTAAGAAGAAGTATAAGAATGTTGAGGGTTCTTTTAGAAATAATGCTAAGAATTATCAGTATGATTATGAAGAGGATTATTATGAACCTGAAAATAAATAGTTTTAAACTTGAATAGTGTTAGATATTAAGAAAGGGACTGTTATCTATTAAGATTTCAGTCCCTTTTTTTAGTTATTCTGTTCTTTTATTGCTTCTTCGTTCTCCATTATTTCCTGAGATAGGTTGGCTATGTTTTGAGCTGAGTTTACTTTTTTGATAGATTCGATGTTTTTCTTTAGAAGCTCAACTCTTTCAGGATAGTCTAGTAATACTTTTACTAGTACTGGAAGTGTGTATTTTTTTGTTACTCTTATTACAGCGCCACAGTTTGAAAGGAAGTCTAGGTTTTCTTCCTCTTGTCCAGGTATGTAATAAGGTACTATCATAGGAATTCCTTTAAGTAATGTTTCTGTAGTTGTTAGTCCACCAGGTTTTGTGACTATTAAGTCTGCAGCATATAATATGTCGTTCATTTTATCTGTGAATCCAAGAACTTGTACGTTTTTGTTGTGTTCTGTTGTGGCTAATCTTCTATCAATTTTTTCTTTTAAGGCTTTGTTTCTTCCAGTTATCACTAAAATTTGGAAATCTCTGTTTATTTCTAAAAGTTCGTCTAGTGTTTCTTTTATGTTTCCTGCTCCAAAGCTACCACCCATTAAGACTATTGTCTTCTTTTCAGGATTTAGGTTTAATTCATTTAAGATAGTTTCTTTATCTCTATGAAGTAAGAAAGATTTTTCTACTGGTATTCCATATGGTTTTATTTTTTCTGGTTCTTCCCCTTCAGATACCAAAAGTTCTTTTACATATTCATGCCCTACTATATAGTAGTTTATTTCGTTTTGTATATGTGTTGAGTGAACTGTGTAATCTGTAAGTATAGAAATTAATGGTGGTATTTCTACAGGATCTTCAGACCAATGGAAGTAGCTAGAAAGTTCTTCTATTTCATTAGAGGAGTTTTCTGTTAGTTTTTTATCGTTCGATATTTTTTTTAGCTTACACAATGCAATCATAGGAAATGGATGTGTCCCTATAATTAGGTTAGGTTCTTCAGTTTTTATTAAAGTTTTTAGTTTTCTAGCTAATAAAGATGTTAGAGGGTTATCCTTGTATTCGTTTTTTGAAACTAGCTCTGTATCTGAAAGTCTGTATATGCTTCCATATGCTTCTGGAGTATACATTGCAGATTTTTCGTAGCCTCTAGAAATTAACTTATCAGTAAAGCTGTTTATTAACTTTAAACTATCTATTATTTTACATTCAATTGGTTCACCATTTATATTTTTTAATTCAAGTTCTTCTTGAATTGCTTTAGCAGCGCGGTTATGTCCACCACCTGTAGAAGCTGACATAATAAGTACTTTTTTCATAAAATCCTCCTAATTTCAACAAATAGATTAATTTTATAAAAGTATTTGCTGATTAACAAATAGACATTTTATTTGTCTAAAAATATTTTTATTCATTAATTCAATATTAAATCTAATACAATAATTGAAAAATTACAAGTAATATGAACGAAATATCATATTGGAAAAATGAAAGTTTTTAAGTAGAAAATAAATAATTTTAAAAAAGATAAAAAAAGTTTTAAAAAAGTGTTGACGTAAAATGTGAAAGCTGATATTATAATACTTGTCCTTGAGAGAGGGCAAGAAAATAAAAAACAAAACGAAGGTTTTGAATGAACTTTGAAAACTGAACAGCAGATATATTTAGTTCGAACAAATAGTTCGAACGCCATACAAACCATGCCAGATATTTTGAGATAACATCTGAGCGGATATAACAAACTAATTTTATTTTGAGAGTTTGATCCTGGCTCAGGATGAACGCTGGCGGCGTGCCTAACACATGCAAGTCGAGCGATCTCTTCGGAGAGAGCGGCGGACGGGTGAGTAACGCGTGGGTAACCTGCCCTGTACACACGGATAACATACCGAAAGGTATGCTAATACGGGATAATATATAAGAGTCGCATGACTTTTATATCAAAGATTTTTCGGTACAGGATGGACCCGCGTCTGATTAGCTTGTTGGCGGGGTAACGGCCCACCAAGGCGACGATCAGTAGCCGACCTGAGAGGGTGATCGGCCACATTGGAACTGAGACACGGTCCAAACTCCTACGGGAGGCAGCAGTGGGGAATATTGCACAATGGGCGCAAGCCTGATGCAGCAACGCCGCGTGAGCGATGAAGGCCTTCGGGTCGTAAAGCTCTGTCCTCAAGGAAGATAATGACGGTACTTGAGGAGGAAGCCCCGGCTAACTACGTGCCAGCAGCCGCGGTAATACGTAGGGGGCTAGCGTTATCCGGATTTACTGGGCGTAAAGGGTGCGTAGGCGGTCTTTCAAGTCAGGAGTTAAAGGCTACGGCTCAACCGTAGTAAGCTCCTGATACTGTCTGACTTGAGTGCAGGAGAGGAAAGCGGAATTCCCAGTGTAGCGGTGAAATGCGTAGATATTGGGAGGAACACCAGTAGCGAAGGCGGCTTTCTGGACTGTAACTGACGCTGAGGCACGAAAGCGTGGGGAGCAAACAGGATTAGATACCCTGGTAGTCCACGCTGTAAACGATGAGTACTAGGTGTCGGAGGTTACCCCCTTCGGTGCCGCAGCTAACGCATTAAGTACTCCGCCTGGGGAGTACGCACGCAAGTGTGAAACTCAAAGGAATTGACGGGGACCCGCACAAGTAGCGGAGCATGTGGTTTAATTCGAAGCAACGCGAAGAACCTTACCTAGGCTTGACATCCTTCTGACCGAGGATTAATCTCCTCTTTCCCTCCGGGGACAGAAGTGACAGGTGGTGCATGGTTGTCGTCAGCTCGTGTCGTGAGATGTTGGGTTAAGTCCCGCAACGAGCGCAACCCTTGTCTTTAGTTGCCATCATTTAGTTGGGCACTCTAGAGAGACTGCCAGGGATAACCTGGAGGAAGGTGGGGATGACGTCAAATCATCATGCCCCTTATGCCTAGGGCTACACACGTGCTACAATGGGTGGTACAGAGGGCAGCCAAGCCGCGAGGTGGAGCAAATCCCTTAAAGCCATTCTCAGTTCGGATTGTAGGCTGAAACTCGCCTACATGAAGCTGGAGTTACTAGTAATCGCAGATCAGAATGCTGCGGTGAATGCGTTCCCGGGTCTTGTACACACCGCCCGTCACACCATGGGAGTTGGAGACACCCGAAGCCGACTATCTAACCTTTTGGGAGAAGTCGTCGAAGGTGGAATCAATAACTGGGGTGAAGTCGTAACAAGGTAGCCGTATCGGAAGGTGCGGCTGGATCACCTCCTTTCTAGGGAGAATTATCTGCTGTTCGGTTTTGAAGGTTCATTCCTTCAAAACTGTACTTTGAAAACTACATATATATTATGATATGACATCATTTATTTCCTTAATGTGATAAATAAGGACGACAACCTTACTAAAAAATGTCAAATGTAACTGGTCAAGTTATTAAGGGTGCAGGGCGGATGCCTTGGCACCGGGAGCCGATGAAGGACGTGATAAGCTGCGATAAGCTATGGGGAGTTGCACGTAAACTTTGATCCATAGATTTCCGAATGAGGAAACTCACCATGAGTAATGTCATGGTATCTTCGAGTGAATACATAGCTCGTTGAGGGGAACTCGGGGAACTGAAACATCTAAGTACCCGAAGGAAGAGAAAGAAATTCGATTCCGCTAGTAGCGGCGAGCGAACGCGGAACAGCCCAAACCTAAGAAGTTCGCTTCTTAGGGGTTGCGGACATATCATCAGGAAGAGGTTATTACAGACGAAGAGTTTTGGAAAGCTCCGCCATAGAAGGTAACAGCCCTGTAGTCGAAGTGAGAAGACTTCCGATATGATCCAGAGTACCACGGGACACGTGAAACCCCGTGGGAAGCAGGAGGGACCACCCTCCAAGGCTAAATACTACCCGGTGACCGATAGCGCATAGTACCGTGAGGGAAAGGTGAAAAGAACCCCGGGAGGGGAGTGAAATAGAACCTGAAACCCTGTACTTACAAACTGTGGAAGCACATTTCTTGTGTGACCGCGTACTTTTTGTAGAACGGGCCAACGAGTTACGTTATGCAGCAAGGTTAAGTACTTCAAGTATGCAGCCGCAGCGAAAGCGAGTTTTAACTGAGCGTTTAGTTGCATGACGTAGACCCGAAACCGGGTGACCTATCCATGAGCAGGTTGAAGCGAAAGTAAAATTTCGTGGAGGACCGAACCCACGAGCGTTGAAAAGCTCGGGGATGACTTGTGGATAGCGGTGAAATTCCAATCGAACCCGGAGATAGCTGGTTCTCCCCGAAATAGCTTTAGGGCTAGCCTCAGATTCAGAGATACGGAGGTAGAGCACTGAATGTCCTAGGGGGTATTGCACCTACCGAAGACTATCAAACTCCGAATGCCGTCATCTTTTATCTGGGAGTCAGACCGTGGGTGATAAGATTCACGGTCGAGAGGGCAACAGCCCAGACCGTCGGCTAAGGTCCCCAAATGTAGGTTAAGTGGTAAAGGATGTGGGATTGCACAGACAACCAGGATGTTGGCTTAGAAGCAGCCACTCATTCAAAGAGTGCGTAATAGCTCACTGGTCGAGTGATCCTGCGCCGAAGATTTCCGGGGCTAAAACCTACTACCGAAGCCACGGCATCATTTATGATGGGTAGGGGAGCTTTCTTTACTGGGCAGAAGCATGACCGTAAGGACATGTGGACTGTAAAGAAGTGAGAATGTTGGCATGAGTAGCGAGATGTGGGTGAGAATCCCACAGGCCGTAAACCCAAGGTTTCCAGGGGAAGGTTCGTCCTCCCTGGGTTAGTCGGGACCTAAGCCGAGGCCGAAAGGCGTAGGTGATGGACAACAGGTTGAAATTCCTGTACCGCCAATAAGCGTTTGAGAAATGGGATGACACAGTAGGACAGGATGAGCGTGCTGTTGGTTATGCACGTCCAAGCACTGAGGCAGTATCCGGAGGCAAATCCACGGATATAATGCTGGGGTGTGACGGGGAGCGAAATTTAGTAGCGAAGCATCTGCATTCACACTGTCGAGAAAAGTCTCTATCGAGTTTAAAGGCGCCCGTACCGCAAACCGACACAGGTGGGTGAGGAGAGTATCCTAAGGCCAGCGAGAGAACTGTTGTTAAGGAACTCGGCAAAATGACCCCGTAACTTAGGGATAAGGGGTGCCATCGAAAGATGGCCGCAGAGAATAGGCCCAAGCGACTGTTTACCAAAAACATAGGTTTCTGCTAAGTCGCAAGACGATGTATAGGAGCTGACGCCTGCCCGGTGCTGGAAGGTTAAGGGGATCTGTTAGAGCAATCGAAGCAGTGAACTTAAGCCCCAGTAAACGGCGGCCGTAACTATAACGGTCCTAAGGTAGCGAAATTCCTTGTCGGGTAAGTTCCGACCCGCACGAAAGGCGTAACGATTTGGGCACTGTCTCAACAACAGACTCGGTGAAATTGTAATTCCGGTGAAGATGCCGGATACCTGCGACAGGACGGAAAGACCCCATGGAGCTTTACTGTAGCTTGGCATTGGGTCTTGGTACTACATGTACAGCATAGGTGGGAGGCTTTGATTCCAGGACGCCAGTTTTGGATGAGCCACCGTTGGGATACCACCCCTGTAGTACTGGGACTCTAACCAGAGGCCTTGAATCAGGTCTTGGGACACTGTCAGGCGGGCAGTTTGACTGGGGCGGTCGCCTCCCAAAAGGTAACGGAGGCGCTCAAAGGTTCTCTCAGCACGGTCGGAAATCGTGCACAGAGTGTAAAGGCATAAGAGAGCTTGATTGCAAGACATACAGGTCGAGCAAGGACGAAAGTCGGACTTAGTGATCCGGTGGTTCTGAGTGGAAGGGCCATCGCTCAACGGATAAAAGCTACCCTGGGGATAACAGGCTTATCTCCCCCAAGAGTCCACATCGACGGGGAGGTTTGGCACCTCGATGTCGGCTCATCACATCCTGGGGCTGTAGTAGGTCCCAAGGGTTGGGCTGTTCGCCCATTAAAGTGGTACGCGAGCTGGGTTCAGAACGTCGTGAGACAGTTCGGTCCCTATCCGTCGCAGGCGTAGGAAATTTGAGAGGATCTGCCCTTAGTACGAGAGGACCGGGGTGGACGTACCGCTGGTGTACCAGTTGTCTCGCCAGAGGCATGGCTGGGTAGCTATGTACGGAACGGATAAGCGCTGAAAGCATCTAAGCGCGAAGCCAGCCTCAAGATAAGATTTCCCATTCTTCGGAAGTAAGACCCCATGAAGACTACGTGGTTGATAGGTCGGAGGTGGAAGTGCAGTAATGTATGTAGCTTACCGATACTAATAGGTCGAGGACTTGACCAAGAAAATATTTGGTAATTTGATTAATATGTATGTAGTTTTGAAAGTACAATACTTTTAAAAAATATATTGACACATTCAATTGGATATGTTAATATAATACTTGTCCTTAACAAGAAAAGAGGACTAAATAAGCCGAAGTGGCGGAACTGGCAGACGCACAGGACTTAAAATCCTGCGGGACTTATCCTCCCGTACCGGTTCGATTCCGGTCTTCGGCACTCAAATAATATCGCGGGGTGGAGCAGTTGGCAGCTCGTCGGGCTCATAACCCGAAGGTCGTAGGTTCAAGTCCTACCTCCGCAACCAAAATAAAATATGGCCCGTTGGTCAAGCGGTTAAGACACCACCCTTTCACGGTGGTAACAGGAGTTCGATTCTCCTACGGGTCACCAACTAAATATGCGGGTGTAGCTCAATGGTAGAGTTCTGGCCTTCCAAGCCAGCTGTGAGGGTTCGATCCCCTTCACCCGCTCCAAAATGGGGTTATAGCTCAGCTGGGAGAGCATCTGCCTTACAAGCAGGGGGTCACAGGTTCGAGCCCTGTTAACCCCACCAAATAAAGTGGCTCGGTAGTTCAGTTGGTTAGAATGCCAGCCTGTCACGCTGGAGGTCGTGGGTTCGAACCCCATCCGAGTCGCCACTTTATAAAAAAATAAATACTAAAAATGTGGGAATATGGCTCAGTTGGTAGAGCAAATGACTGTTAATCATTGGGTCACAGGTTCGAGTCCTGTTATTCCCGCCAATATGCTGGTGTGGCTCAATTGGTAGAGCAGCTGACTTGTAATCAGCAGGTTGTAGGTTCGAGTCCTATCACCAGCTCCAAATATGGAGGATTTCCCGAGTGGCCAAAGGGGGCAGACTGTAAATCTGTTAGCATCGCTTTCGGTGGTTCGAATCCACCATCCTCCACCAAAATGAAATAAAATATGCGCGGATGTGGCGGAATTGGCAGACGCACTAGACTTAGGATCTAGCGCCTACGGCGTGGGGGTTCGACTCCCTTCATCCGCACCATGTAAAGTGTATATCAAAAAATATAATATAATGTGCGGGAATAGTTCAGCGGTAGAGCGCGACCTTGCCAAGGTCGAAGTCGCGAGTTCGAATCTCGTTTCCCGCTCCAAAAGCATTGTTGATGTGGGTGCATAGCTCAGCTGGATAGAGCAACGCCCTTCTAAGGCGTGTGTCGAAGGTTCGAATCCTTCTGCGCTCACCATGTTGGGGATTCGCCAAGTCGGTAAGGCATAGCACTTTGACTGCTACATTCGTAGGTTCGAGTCCTGCATCCCCAGCCAATATAATGTTATAAATAAATTAAAAAATGATGATTAATCTGGTTCATTAGCTCAGTTGGTAGAGCACCTGACTCTTAATCAGGGAGTCCTGGGTTCGAGTCCCAGATGAATCACTTTTATAAATATGGAGAGGTGTCCGAGTGGTTTAAGGAGCTGGTCTTGAAAACCAGTGATGCTTAACGGCACCGTGGGTTCGAATCCCACCCTCTCCGCCAAATGCCCAGATAGCTCAGTCGGTAGAGCAGGGGACTGAAAATCCCCGTGTCGGTGGTTCGATTCCGCCTCTGGGCACCATATAGTGTGGCGGTATAGCTTAGTTGGCTAGAGCGTTCGGTTCATACCCGAAAGGTCACAGGTTCGACTCCTGTTACCGCTACCAAGATAATGAGGACCATTAGCTCAGTTGGTTAGAGCGCCCGGCTCATAACCGGTAGGTCTGGGGTTCGAGTCCCTGATGGTCCACCAAGTAAATATTTTTCGAGGTGTAGCGCAGTTTGGTAGCGCACGTGGTTTGGGACCATGGGGCCGGGGGTTCGAGTCCCTTCACCTCGACCATTTGTGGTGGATGTAGCCCAGTTGGTTAGAGCGCCAGATTGTGGCTCTGGAGGCCGTGAGTTCGAATCTCATCATCCACCCCAAAAAATAATATGGTCTATTAGCTCAGTCGGTAGAGCACTTGACTTTTAATCAAGGTGTCCCGCGTTCGAATCGCGGATAGATCACTTTTCGGCGACATAGCCAAGCGGTAAGGCAATGGACTGCAACTCCTTGATCTCCAGTTCGAATCTGGATGTCGCCTCCAACTAAATATGATTTAAGCCGAAGTGGCGGAACTGGCAGACGCACAGGACTTAAAATCCTGCGGGACTTATCCTCCCGTACCGGTTCGATTCCGGTCTTCGGCACTCATATAATATCGCGGGGTGGAGCAGTTGGCAGCTCGTCGGGCTCATAACCCGAAGGTCGTAGGTTCAAGTCCTACCTCCGCAACCAAAATAAAATATGGCCCGTTGGTCAAGCGGTTAAGACACCACCCTTTCACGGTGGTAACAGGAGTTCGATTCTCCTACGGGTCACCAACTAAATATGCGGGTGTAGCTCAATGGTAGAGTTCTGGCCTTCCAAGCCAGCTGTGAGGGTTCGATCCCCTTCACCCGCTCCAAAATGGGGTTATAGCTCAGCTGGGAGAGCATCTGCCTTACAAGCAGGGGGTCACAGGTTCGAGCCCTGTTAACCCCACCAAATAAAGTGGCTCGGTAGTTCAGTTGGTTAGAATGCCAGCCTGTCACGCTGGAGGTCGTGGGTTCGAGCCCCATCCGAGTCGCCACTTTATAAAAAAATAAATACTAAAAATGTGGGAATATGGCTCAGTTGGTAGAGCAAATGACTGTTAATCATTGGGTCACAGGTTCGAGTCCTGTTATTCCCGCCAATATGCTGGTGTGGCTCAATTGGTAGAGCAGCTGACTTGTAATCAGCAGGTTGTAGGTTCGAGTCCTATCACCAGCTCCAAATATGGAGGATTTCCCGAGTGGCCAAAGGGGGCAGACTGTAAATCTGTTAGCATCGCTTTCGGTGGTTCGAATCCACCATCCTCCACCAAAATAAAATATACGCGGATGTGGCGGAATTGGCAGACGCACTAGACTTAGGATCTAGCGCCTACGGCGTGGGGGTTCGACTCCCTTCATCCGCACCATATTTTATTAATTCAGTTTTGTGGGTGCATAGCTCAGCTGGATAGAGCAACGCCCTTCTAAGGCGTGTGTCGAAGGTTCGAATCCTTCTGCGCTCACCAAAACACATAACTTAATATTTACCAATGTTGGGGATTCGCCAAGCGGTAAGGCACATGACTCTGACTCATGTATGCATAGGTTCGAATCCTATATCCCCAGCCATTTTTATTTTTTGTGGTCTATTAGCTCAGTCGGTAGAGCACTTGACTTTTAATCAAGGTGTCCCGCGTTCGAATCGCGGATAGATCACCATTTTTTTATACATGGAGAGGTGTCCGAGTGGTTTAAGGAGCTGGTCTTGAAAACCAGTGATGCTTAACGGCACCGTGGGTTCGAATCCCACCCTCTCCGCCAAGTATATGCGGATGTGGCGGAATTGGCAGACGCACTAGACTTAGGATCTAGCGCCTACGGCGTGGGGGTTCGACTCCCTTCATCCGCACCATACTTTATTTTTATTTTTTGATAAAATATGCCCAGATAGCTCAGTCGGTAGAGCAGGGGACTGAAAATCCCCGTGTCGGTGGTTCGATTCCGCCTCTGGGCACCATATAGTGTGGCGGTATAGCTTAGTTGGCTAGAGCGTTCGGTTCATACCCGAAAGGTCACAGGTTCGACTCCTGTTACCGCTACCAAGATAATGAGGACCATTAGCTCAGTTGGTTAGAGCGCCCGGCTCATAACCGGTAGGTCTGGGGTTCGAGTCCCTGATGGTCCACCATTTGTGGTGGATGTAGCCCAGTTGGTTAGAGCGCCAGATTGTGGCTCTGGAGGCCGTGAGTTCGAATCTCATCATCCACCCCAAAAAATAATATGGTCTATTAGCTCAGTCGGTAGAGCACTTGACTTTTAATCAAGGTGTCCCGCGTTCGAATCGCGGATAGATCACTTTTCGGCGACATAGCCAAGCGGTAAGGCAATGGACTGCAACTCCTTGATCTCCAGTTCGAATCTGGATGTCGCCTCCAATAACTATTTGATAATATAATATTAATATGCGCTCATAGCTCAACCGGATAGAGTGCCTGACTACGAATCAGGAGGTTGCGGGTTCGAGTCCCTCTGGGCGCATTTTTATGGGGTTATAGCTCAGCTGGGAGAGCATCTGCCTTACAAGCAGGGGGTCACAGGTTCGAGCCCTGTTAACCCCACCAGTAAAAGTCTTTAGCGAAAGTTAAAGACTATATTTTTAATAAAAATTTGTTTTGAGGTAAAAGGATATGTATGTAGTTTTTGGTGATGAAGTATTAGATAGTAATGAGATTATAGATTTATTTAATAATGAATCAGATTTTATTGTAGAAACTGATTTGACGAAATCTACTAAAAGAGAAGATGTAATAGCTTTAAAATTAAGGATAGGTGTAGAAGATATATATTCTGATTCTAAATTTGATCAATATAATGAAGATATATTTGAAGAATATTTAGATAATGCAGAGGAAATGATTACAGATTTTGCGGATATTAATTTTGATTATAAAAAAAGATTTGTAACAAGTGCATATAAATGGGAAGAGCTAAATAATAGTATATATTTAATAGTTGCACTTTCAGATATTAGCCTTCCATTGTTAAAGTTAAATGATGTCCTTAATAGATTGTTAAAACAAAATGATTAAAAATAATAAAAAAAGTGTTGACATTATATAATATGAATGTTATTATATTACTTGTAGATAAGAAATGAACTTTGAAAACTGAACAGCAGATATATTTAGTTCGAATAAATAATTCGAACGCCATACAAACCATGCCAGATATTTTGAGATAACATCTGAGCGGATTTAACAAACTAATTTTATTTTGAGCAACGGAATTTTGAGCATTAGCGAAAAATTTGTTGGCGATATAAAATTTCGAAGAAATTTTATTTTGAGAGTTTGATCCTGGCTCAGGATGAACGCTGGCGGCGTGCCTAACACATGCAAGTCGAGCGATTCTCTTCGGAGAAGAGCGGCGGACGGGTGAGTAACGCGTGGGTAACCTGCCCTGTACACACGGATAACATACCGAAAGGTATGCTAATACGGGATAACATATAAGAGTCGCATGACTTTTATATCAAAGATTTTTCGGTACAGGATGGACCCGCGTCTGATTAGCTTGTTGGCGGGGTAACGGCCCACCAAGGCGACGATCAGTAGCCGACCTGAGAGGGTGATCGGCCACATTGGAACTGAGACACGGTCCAAACTCCTACGGGAGGCAGCAGTGGGGAATATTGCACAATGGGCGCAAGCCTGATGCAGCAACGCCGCGTGAGCGATGAAGGCCTTCGGGTCGTAAAGCTCTGTCCTCAAGGAAGATAATGACGGTACTTGAGGAGGAAGCCCCGGCTAACTACGTGCCAGCAGCCGCGGTAATACGTAGGGGGCTAGCGTTATCCGGATTTACTGGGCGTAAAGGGTGCGTAGGCGGTCTTTCAAGTCAGGAGTTAAAGGCTACGGCTCAACCGTAGTAAGCTCCTGATACTGTCTGACTTGAGTGCAGGAGAGGAAAGCGGAATTCCCAGTGTAGCGGTGAAATGCGTAGATATTGGGAGGAACACCAGTAGCGAAGGCGGCTTTCTGGACTGTAACTGACGCTGAGGCACGAAAGCGTGGGGAGCAAACAGGATTAGATACCCTGGTAGTCCACGCTGTAAACGATGAGTACTAGGTGTCGGAGGTTACCCCCTTCGGTGCCGCAGCTAACGCATTAAGTACTCCGCCTGGGGAGTACGCACGCAAGTGTGAAACTCAAAGGAATTGACGGGGACCCGCACAAGTAGCGGAGCATGTGGTTTAATTCGAAGCAACGCGAAGAACCTTACCTAGGCTTGACATCCTTCTGACCGAGGACTAATCTCCTCTTTCCCTCCGGGGACAGAAGTGACAGGTGGTGCATGGTTGTCGTCAGCTCGTGTCGTGAGATGTTGGGTTAAGTCCCGCAACGAGCGCAACCCTTGTCTTTAGTTGCCATCATTTAGTTGGGCACTCTAGAGAGACTGCCAGGGATAACCTGGAGGAAGGTGGGGATGACGTCAAATCATCATGCCCCTTATGCCTAGGGCTACACACGTGCTACAATGGGTGGTACAGAGGGAAGCTAAGCCGTGAGGTGGAGCAAATCCCTTAAAGCCATTCTCAGTTCGGATTGTAGGCTGAAACTCGCCTACATGAAGCTGGAGTTACTAGTAATCGCAGATCAGAATGCTGCGGTGAATGCGTTCCCGGGTCTTGTACACACCGCCCGTCACACCATGGGAGTTGGAGACACCCGAAGCCGACTATCTAACCTTTTGGGAGAAGTCGTCGAAGGTGGAATCAATAACTGGGGTGAAGTCGTAACAAGGTAGCCGTATCGGAAGGTGCGGCTGGATCACCTCCTTTCTAGGGAGAATTATCTGCTGTTCAGTTTTGAAAGTTTATACAAACTTAATATGGGGGTGTAGCTCAGTTGGGAGAGCACTTGCCTTGCAAGCAAGGGGTCAGGAGTTCGAATCTCCTCATCTCCACCATTTGTACTTTGAAAACTACATATATATTATGATATGACATCATTTATTTCCTTAATGTGATAAATAAGGACGATAACCTTATAAAAAAATATCAACTGTAACTGGTCAAGTTATTAAGGGTGCAGGGCGGATGCCTTGGCACCGGGAGCCGATGAAGGACGTGATAAGCTGCGATAAGCTATGGGGAGTTGCACGTAAACTTTGATCCATAGATTTCCGAATGAGGAAACTCACCATGAGTAATGTCATGGTATCTTCGAGTGAATACATAGCTCGTTGAGGGGAACTCGGGGAACTGAAACATCTAAGTACCCGAAGGAAGAGAAAGAAATTCGATTCCGCTAGTAGCGGCGAGCGAACGCGGAACAGCCCAAACCTAAGAAGTTCGCTTCTTAGGGGTTGCGGACATATCATCAGGAAGAGGTTATTACAGACGAAGAGTTTTGGAAAGCTCCGCCATAGAAGGTAACAGCCCTGTAGTCGAAGTGAGAAGACTTCCGATATGATCCAGAGTACCACGGGACACGTGAAACCCCGTGGGAAGCAGGAGGGACCACCCTCCAAGGCTAAATACTACCCGGTGACCGATAGCGCATAGTACCGTGAGGGAAAGGTGAAAAGAACCCCGGGAGGGGAGTGAAATAGAACCTGAAACCCTGTACTTACAAACTGTGGAAGCACATTTCTTGTGTGACCGCGTACTTTTTGTAGAACGGGCCAACGAGTTACGTTATGCAGCAAGGTTAAGTACTTCAAGTATGCAGCCGCAGCGAAAGCGAGTTTTAACTGAGCGTTTAGTTGCATGACGTAGACCCGAAACCGGGTGACCTATCCATGAGCAGGTTGAAGCGAAAGTAAAATTTCGTGGAGGACCGAACCCACGAGCGTTGAAAAGCTCGGGGATGACTTGTGGATAGCGGTGAAATTCCAATCGAACCCGGAGATAGCTGGTTCTCCCCGAAATAGCTTTAGGGCTAGCCTCAGATTCAGAGATACGGAGGTAGAGCACTGAATGTCCTAGGGGGTATTGCACCTACCGAAGACTATCAAACTCCGAATGCCGTCATCTTTTATCTGGGAGTCAGACCGTGGGTGATAAGATTCACGGTCGAGAGGGCAACAGCCCAGACCGTCGGCTAAGGTCCCCAAATGTAGGTTAAGTGGTAAAGGATGTGGGATTGCACAGACAACCAGGATGTTGGCTTAGAAGCAGCCACTCATTCAAAGAGTGCGTAATAGCTCACTGGTCGAGTGATCCTGCGCCGAAGATTTCCGGGGCTAAAACCTACTACCGAAGCCACGGCATCATTTATGATGGGTAGGGGAGCTTTCTTTACTGGGCAGAAGCATGACCGTAAGGACATGTGGACTGTAAAGAAGTGAGAATGTTGGCATGAGTAGCGAGATGTGGGTGAGAATCCCACAGGCCGTAAACCCAAGGTTTCCAGGGGAAGGTTCGTCCTCCCTGGGTTAGTCGGGACCTAAGCCGAGGCCGAAAGGCGTAGGTGATGGACAACAGGTTGAAATTCCTGTACCGCCAATAAGCGTTTGAGAAATGGGATGACACAGTAGGACAGGATGAGCGTGCTGTTGGTTATGCACGTCCAAGCACTGAGGCAGTATCCGGAGGCAAATCCACGGATATAATGCTGGGGTGTGACGGGGAGCGAAATTTAGTAGCGAAGCATCTGCATTCACACTGTCGAGAAAAGTCTCTATCGAGTTTAAAGGCGCCCGTACCGCAAACCGACACAGGTGGGTGAGGAGAGTATCCTAAGGCCAGCGAGAGAACTGTTGTTAAGGAACTCGGCAAAATGACCCCGTAACTTAGGGATAAGGGGTGCCATCGAAAGATGGCCGCAGAGAATAGGCCCAAGCGACTGTTTACCAAAAACATAGGTTTCTGCTAAGTCGCAAGACGATGTATAGGAGCTGACGCCTGCCCGGTGCTGGAAGGTTAAGGGGATCTGTTAGAGCAATCGAAGCAGTGAACTTAAGCCCCAGTAAACGGCGGCCGTAACTATAACGGTCCTAAGGTAGCGAAATTCCTTGTCGGGTAAGTTCCGACCCGCACGAAAGGCGTAACGATTTGGGCACTGTCTCAACAACAGACTCGGTGAAATTGTAATTCCGGTGAAGATGCCGGATACCTGCGACAGGACGGAAAGACCCCATGGAGCTTTACTGTAGCTTGGCATTGGGTCTTGGTACTACATGTACAGCATAGGTGGGAGGCTTTGATTCCAGGACGCCAGTTTTGGATGAGCCACCGTTGGGATACCACCCCTGTAGTACTGGGACTCTAACCAGAGGCCTTGAATCAGGTCTTGGGACACTGTCAGGCGGGCAGTTTGACTGGGGCGGTCGCCTCCCAAAAGGTAACGGAGGCGCTCAAAGGTTCTCTCAGCACGGTCGGAAATCGTGCACAGAGTGTAAAGGCATAAGAGAGCTTGATTGCAAGACATACAGGTCGAGCAAGGACGAAAGTCGGACTTAGTGATCCGGTGGTTCTGAGTGGAAGGGCCATCGCTCAACGGATAAAAGCTACCCTGGGGATAACAGGCTTATCTCCCCCAAGAGTCCACATCGACGGGGAGGTTTGGCACCTCGATGTCGGCTCATCACATCCTGGGGCTGTAGTAGGTCCCAAGGGTTGGGCTGTTCGCCCATTAAAGTGGTACGCGAGCTGGGTTCAGAACGTCGTGAGACAGTTCGGTCCCTATCCGTCGCAGGCGTAGGAAATTTGAGAGGATCTGCCCTTAGTACGAGAGGACCGGGGTGGACGTACCGCTGGTGTACCAGTTGTCTCGCCAGAGGCATGGCTGGGTAGCTATGTACGGAACGGATAAGCGCTGAAAGCATCTAAGCGCGAAGCCAGCCTTAAGATAAGATTTCCCATTCTTCGGAAGTAAGACCCCATGAAGACTACGTGGTTGATAGGTCGGAGGTGGAAGTGCAGTAATGTATGTAGCTTACCGATACTAATAGGTCGAGGACTTGACCAAGAAAATATTTGGTAGATTGATTAATATGTATGTAGTTTTCAGAGTACAATCTCTGAAAATAAAGATTATGTGGTTATTATAGAAGAGAGGATACACCTGTTCCCATTCCGAACACAGAAGTTAAGCTCTCTATCGCTGATGGTACTTGGGGCGAAGGCCCCTGGGAGAGTAGGACGTAGCCACGTAATCTTTTTTTATTTTGCAAAAAATAGTATTTTAATGAGATTGTTAATAAAATATTATATATTTATTGATACTATGTAAAAATATAATATTAAAACGATAAAAAGCTTATATATTAAAATGATTAATAATCATAACTCTCTAATTGAGGAGAGTTATTTTTTTTTGAAAATTTCAAAAAAATCACTTATTTATTAATAAATTTAAAAATAAAAGTAAAAAGCCGTTTAATTAGTGTTATAATAAACAAGACACTAAAAAAAATACTATTTACTTTATTTTTGAAAATAAAAATGATATTATTATAGGGAAGTGGGAAAATAATTCTTTATAAAAGAAGATATTTATCTTAGATTTATATAGTGGAGTCTAATATTTTTAGATAAGGTTAAAAGTGAAATTATCAATATAAGAATAAATAAGGAGGATAATCTGATGACTAAAAAGTTTAATAAAATACTTGTGGCTAACAGAGGTGAAATAGCTATAAGAATATTTAGAGCATGTTCAGAACTTGGAATAAAAAGTGTAGGTATATACAGTAAAGAAGATAAATATGGATTATTCAGAACTAAAGCTGACGAATCTTACTTAATAGGAGAAGGAAAAGGTCCTATAGATGCATATCTTGATATGGATGGAATAATAGCTCTTGCTAAAAGAAAAAAAGTAGATGCTATACATCCTGGATATGGATTCTTAGCTGAAAATGCAGAATTTGCTAGAAAATGTGAAGAAAATGGAATAACATTCATAGGTCCATCTTCAGAAATAATGGATCTTATGGGAGATAAAATAAATTCTAAAAAAATAGCTCACGAGGTAAATGTTCAAACTATACCTGGTGTAGAAAAAGCTATAAAATCTACAGCTGAAGCTAAAGAAGTCGCTGCTCAGATAGGTTATCCAGTAATGATAAAAGCTTCTAACGGTGGTGGCGGTAGAGGTATGAGAATTGTTCACCGTGAAGAAGACTTAGAATTAGAATATGAAACAGCTTGTAGTGAATCAAGAAAAGCATTTGGTGAAGATATAATATTCATAGAAAAATATATAGAAGATCCAAAACATATAGAAGTACAGATATTAGGTGACCAGTATGGAAACTTAGTACATCTTTATGAAAGAGACTGCTCTGTTCAGAGAAGACATCAGAAAATAATAGAATACGCACCAGCATTCTCTTTAAGTGAAAAAACTAGACAGGAAATATGTGCTGATGCAGTAAAACTTGCTAAACACGTTGGATATTCAAGTGCTGGTACATTAGAATTCCTTGTTGATAAACATGGAAACCACTACTTCATAGAAATGAACACAAGAATACAGGTTGAACACACTGTATCTGAAATGGTAACAGGAATAGACATAGTTCAGAGCCAGATACTAGTTGCAGAAGGATACTCTTTAGATAGCCCTGAAATAGACATAAAATCTCAGGATGACGTACAGCTTAGAGGATACTCTATACAGTGCCGTGTTACTACTGAAGACCCTAAAAACAACTTCATGCCTGATACAGGAAAAATACAGGTATATAGAACTGGTTCAGGATTTGGTATAAGACTTGATGGTGGAAATGGATTTACAGGTGCAAACATAAGCCCATACTACGACAGCTTACTTGTTAAAACAATTTCTTATGATAGAACATTCAAAGGAGCTATAAACAAAACTCTAAGATCTATAAAAGAAATGAGAGTTAGAGGGGTTAAAACAAATGTAGGATTCCTTGTAAATGTACTTAACAACCCTCAGTTTGAAAAAGGTCTATGCTCAACTAAATTTATAGATGAAAACCCAGAACTATTCGATATACAGGAAAGTAAAGACAGAGGAACTAAACTATTACAGTACATAGGAAACGTAATAGTAAATGAAAATAAATGTGCAGAAAAACCAAGATTTGATGCATTACACGAACCAGACTTATCAAGAGAAGTTCCTATAATAGAAGGAAGTAAAGCTAAATTTGAAAGACTTGGCAAAAAAGCATACATAGAAGGAATAGCAAACGATAAAAAAGTATTATTAACTGATACAACTATGCGTGATGCTCATCAGTCATTACTAGCTACTAGATTTAGAACTAATGACTTCTTAAACGTAGCAGAAGCAACTGATAAATATCAGAAAGACTTATTCTCACTTGAAATGTGGGGTGGAGCTACATACGACGTTGCATACAGATTCCTAAAAGAATCTCCATGGAAAAGACTTCAGAAATTAAGAGAAGCTATACCAGATATAAACTTCCAGATGTTACTAAGAGCTTCTAATGCTGTTGGGTACAAAAACTATCCAGACAACGTAATAGAAGAATTCATAAAAGCATCTGCAAGAGAAGGAATAGACGTATTTAGAATATTTGACTCACTAAACTGGGTAGAAAACATGAAACCATCTATAACAACAGCTCTAGAAACTGGAAAAATAGTAGAAGGTACAATGTGCTACACAGGAGACATATTAGATAAGAGCAAATCTAAATATAACTTAGAATACTACATAAAAATGGCTAAAGAATTAGAAGCATTAGGTTCTGACATAATAGCAATAAAAGACATGTCTGGTCTATTAAAACCTTATGCTGCATATACTTTAGTAAAAGAACTTAAAAAAGAAGTAAAAGCTCCTATACACCTACATACTCACGATACAAGTGGAAACGGTGTTGCACTTTGCTTAATGGCAGCAGAAGCAGGAGTAGATATAATAGACTGTGCATTAGAATCAATGGCAGGATTAACAAGTCAGCCTTCTCTAAATGCTATAGTTGAAGCATTAAAACACACAGAAAGAGACACAGGAATAGACTTATACGGATATGATCAGCTTGGAAGATACTACAAAGACTTAAGAAAAGTATACAAAAGATTTGAATCAGACCTTACAAACTCTTGTGCAGAAATATACAACTTCGAAATACCAGGTGGACAGTACACTAACTTAAAACCTCAGGCAGACAGCTTAGGATTAGTAGGTAGATTCGATGAAGTAAAAGAAAACTACAAAGTTGCAAATGAAATAGTTGGTGACATAATAAAAGTTACTCCATCATCAAAAGTAGTTGGGGACTTAGCAATATTCATGTCTAAAAACAACTTAACAAAAGAAAACATATACGAAGAAGGAAAACACCTTGCATTCCCAGACTCAGTAGTTGATTACTGCAAAGGTATGATAGGACAGCCAGAAGGTGGAGTACCAAAAGAATTATCAGAAGTAGTATTAAAAGGTGAAGAAGCTATAACTGTAAGACCAGGTTCACTTCTACCACCAGAAGATTTCGATGCTATAAAACAGCACTTAAAAGAAAAATTCGAATTAAAAGAAGTAACAGACCTTCAGGCTATAAGTTATGCATTATATCCAAAAGTATATGAAGAATATTTAGAACACATACATGAATACAATGAAATATCTAAACTAGAAAGTGATGTATTCTTCTACGGATTAAACAAAAATGAAGAATGTGAAGTTGAAATAGAAGAAGGTAAAAACTTAACTATAAGACTTACTGACATAGGAGATGTTAAAGATGACGGATTCAGAACTGTTGATTTCGAATTAAATGGAATGATGAGATCTGTTGAAATCAAAGATAATAACTTCTCAGGAGCTATAAACCATGTTGAAAAAGCTGACATGGGAGATCCACTTCAGATAGGTGCAAGTATACCAGGTAAAGTAGTTAAACTTCTTGTAAAAGAAGGAGACGAAGTAACTAAGAACCAGCCATTAATAGTAATAGAAGCTATGAAGATGGAAACTAACATAGTTGCTAAAACTGACGGTGTAATAAAATCTATCAAAGTTGCAGATGGTGACATGGTAGTAGACAAACAGCTACTTATGATAATGAAAGAAGCAGAATAATTTAATAAAAATCATAATCTAGGGGATAAGTTATTAAACTTATTCCCTATTTTTATTTTTTTAGAATATAATATATATAACATTATCATAGAAAAATTCAGATAAAAAGATTTTAAAACATAATTATTAAAAAGTGATATAATTTAGTTAATAAAATTATTTATAGAAAAGAGGAAATAGATATGAATTATTCAGTTGTTTATGCAACATCTACAGGAAATACAAAATTATTAGCAGATAATGTAGCAGAAGTACTAGGTTCAGAATGTGTTTATTTTGGACAGCCAGATGAAAAAGCAAAAAAATCAGATGTAATATTTATAGGATTCTGGACAGACAAGGGAACGTGTAACGAAGAAATAAAAGACTTTATATCAGAATTAAAAGATAAAAAAGTATTCTTATTTGGCTCAGCTGGAGCTGGAGATGAAGACTATCTAAACATGGTAATAAACAATGTAAAAAAAGAAATAGATAAAAGCTGTGATGTAATCGGTGAATTTATGTGCCAGGGTAAAATGCAGCAAGGTGTTAAAGCTAGATATGAAAAAATGTTAGCTGAAAAACCAGGTGACGAACAAATACTAAGTTTAATTAAAAACTTTGAAGAAGCTTTAAATCACCCAAATGAAGACGATTTAACTAGACTTAAAAATAAAGTAAAAGAAGTCGTTGAGAAATAGAAAAATTATCATAAAAAGACAAAAAATTAGTTGAGAAAAATATTTTTCAAAAAAGTTAAAAAATTTTTAAAATAAAAGAGGAAAACGTATTTATATATAGAATTTAATACATTGTAGAGTTGTTCTTCGGCTCTAAACAAATTGCAAATTATTTTATTAATTTAAAAAAATTACTATTCTCAAAGGTGGGTGTTCATATGAAAGTATATGATAGCAAAATGATAAGAAATGTAGCAATATTAGGTCACAGTGGATGTGGGAAAACAAATCTTATAGAAACAATATCTCACGTAGCAAATGCAAAAAAAATACCTAAACTTACTGCAAAAGCAAATATGACTTATAGTATGGGTCTTATTCCAATAGAATACGACGACTATAAATTCAATTTACTGGACACTCCAGGTTATTCTGATTTCAGCGGTGATGTTATATCAGCTCTAAAAGTATGTGATTTAGCAGTTATAGTAATAGATGCAACAGATCCATTACAGGTAGGAACTGAAAAAGCAATAGAGCTTACTGAAGGAATACCAAAATTAATGTTTATAAATAAAATAGATAATGAAAAAGCTAGATATAAAGACGTTATAGAAATGCTAAACGGAAAATTCGCTCATAAAATAATAGCTATGATAAGCCCAATATACAAAGATAAAAAATTCTGTGGATTACACAATGTTTTTGAAAATGTAGACGACTTAGAAGGCGAATTCAAAGAACAGGCAATAAGCATGAAAGAAGCTCTTATGGAATTAATAGCTGAAACTGACGACGAAACTTTAGAAAAATACTTCAGTGGAGAAGAATTAACTAAAGAAGAAATACAGAAAGGTATAATCATAGGAGTTCACAAAGGCGACATAATACCAGTTATATCTGGATCAACTATAAATAACGTAGGAACAAAAGAAATAATAGACACTATATCAAGTTATATAGAACCTACATATCTTGACAATGAAAGTCCATTCAAAGGACAGGTATTCAAAACTGTAGTAGACCCATTCGTAGGAAAAATGTCTTACATAAAAATAGTTCAGGGTACAGTTAAGAAAGAAACAGAAGTATACAACCTAAACAGAGAAGTAAAAGATAAATTAGCAAATATATACTCTATAAACGGAAGTGAACTTATAGAACTTGAATCAGCAAAAGCAGGAGATATAATAATAGTTGCTAAATCTCCAACATTAAAAACAGGAGATACTATATCTACTTGCAAAGATGAAATACCAGAAGATGAAATAAACTTCCCTAAACCACAGATATACTATGCTGTTAGTCCTAAAAACAAAAACGACGATGAAAAAGTTGGAACAATATTATCAAAACTAACAGAAGAAGATCCAACTCTTGATTTCTACAGAAATTCTGAAACAAAACAGGCTCTTCTAGGTGGACAGGGTGAACTTCATCTAAAAACTGTAATAAACAAAATGAAAGACAAATTTGGTACAGAAGTAGAACTTAGCGACCTTAAAGTTGCATATAGAGAAACAATAAAAGGTAAATCAGATGTTCAAGGAAAACATAAAAAACAGTCTGGTGGACATGGACAGTATGGAGATGTAAAAATCAGATTTGAAAGATGTGAAAATGAATTTGAATTTGATGAAGAAATATTCGGTGGTTCAGTTCCAAAACAGTATATACCAGCAGTTGAAAAAGGATTAAAAGAAAGTATGGCAAAAGGTATACTAGCAGGATATCCAGTATGCAATATAAAAGCTGTTCTTTATGATGGTTCTTATCACGATGTTGACTCTTCTGAAATGGCATTCAAAATGGCAGCTTCTATAGCATTCAAAAAAGGTATGGAAGAAGCACAGCCAGTACTTCTTGAACCAATCATGAAACTTTCTATAACAATACCAGATGAATACATGGGAGATGTTATGGGAGATATAAACAAGAGAAGAGGTAAAATACTAGGTATGGAACCTACTGACAATGGAAAACAGTTATTAATAGCTGAAGCTCCACAGGCAGAAACATTCAAATATGCAATAGATTTAAGAGCTATGACTCAGGGTAGAGGATACTTTGAAATGGAATTTGCTAGATATGCAGAAGTTCCTAACCAGATAGCTGAAAAAATAGTTGCAGCAGCTAAAAAATAAATTTATTTGAACAAAAAACTTAGAGTTTAACATAATATTTTAAGATATTGTCCTATATATGTGATAAAATTATATAGGACAATATTTTTTTGTAAAAATATAGAAGAAGGAAATTTATAATGGCAAAAATAAAAACAAAATACGTATGTCAGTCATGTGGATACGAAAATCCAAAATGGCTTGGAAAATGTCCAGAATGTATGAAATGGAATACATTTGTGGAGGAAATAGAAGATAAAAGTTCAAAAAGTAATCATAGAGAAACTTTTGTAATAGATAAATCATCACAGAAACCTGTAAACATAAACTCAATAACAATAAAACACGAAGAGAGATTTTCTAGTGGAATAAACGAGTTAAACAGAGTATTAGGTGGTGGAATAGTTAGAGGATCACTTGTACTTGTAGGTGGAGACCCTGGGATTGGTAAATCAACACTACTTTTACAAGTATCTGAAAGTGTTGCACAATCAGGAAAAAAAGTGCTATATATATCTGGAGAAGAATCAGAATCTCAGATAAAAATGAGGGCAGAAAGATTAAATGCTAAATCGGAAAATCTGTTTATAATGGCAGAAAACAACTTAAACATAATAGAACATAACCTAGAAGGATTTGACCCAGACCTTATAATACTGGACTCAATCCAAACAGTATTCACACCGGACATAGCTTCTGCACCGGGAACAGTTAGCCAGATAAAAGAGGGAACTTCTAGATTTATGAGAATTTCTAAAAAAATGGGAATATCTACATTTGTCGTTGGACATGTAACAAAAGAAGGTGCTTTAGCGGGACCAAAGATAATGGAGCATATGGTCGATACAGTACTTTACTTTGAAGGTGAAAGATATAATACATACAGACTTATAAGAGCTGTAAAAAATAGATTTGGTTCGACAAATGAACTAGGTGTATTTGAAATGAGTGAAAAAGGACTTCAAGAGCTTGAAAATCCTTCAAAAGCGCTTATCTCAGAAAAACCAGAAAACGCATCTGGATCAGTAATAGTATCTACTGTAGAGGGAACAAGACCAATGCTTCTTGAACTTCAGGCACTTGTATCTCCTACTAGCTTTGGGATACCAAGAAGAACAGCTACAGGAATAGATTTTAATAGGGTAAATCTACTACTTGCTGTACTAGAAAAAAGAGCTGGAATGCAGATACAAAATCAAGACGTATACTTAAACATAGTAGGTGGAATAAAAATAAATGAACCATCTATGGACTTAGGGGTTATATTAGCAGTTGCATCTGGCTTTAGAAACATACCGATAAGTGGAGAAGTTGCGGTTACAGGAGAAGTTGGACTTACTGGAGAAATAAGGGGAGTAAGCTACATTGAAAAAAGAATATCTGAATGCAGAAAATTAGGCTTCAAAAAAATAATAATTCCAAAATCTAATTATGAGGCTGTAAAAGACGTAAAAGGTATAGAAATATGGCCAGTTGAAAATGTAAGACAGGCTATAAATATGGTATTGAGGGGAGAGTAGTTAGTACATGGATGTATATGTAACAGATAAAACAATGAGAAAAGAAGTACTTAAAATGATATCTCCAGGGACTCCTCTTAGACAGGGACTAGACAATGTCCTAAAGGCTAAAACAGGAGGACTTATAGTAATAGCAACTGATGAAAGTGTTATGGATTTAGTAGATGGTGGATTTGCTATACATGTTGAGTACACGCCATCTTACCTTTATGAACTTGCAAAAATGGATGGTGCAATAGTTCTAAATTCTGACGTGGATGAAATATTATATGCAAATACTCAGCTAATACCGGACTATTCTATAAAAACATCAGAAACAGGTACTAGACATAGAACTGCTGAGAGAGTTGCAAAACAAACTAAAGCAATTGTAATTGCTATATCTCAAAGAAGAAATGTTATATCTGTATACAAAGGAGATCAGAAGTATGTAGTTGAAGATATATCAAAAATATTTACAAAGGCAAATCAGGCACTTCAAACTCTTGAAAAATATAAATCAGTATTAGACCAAGCAGTTGCCAGTTTAAACACATTAGAGTTCAATGGATTTGTAACTATATACGATGTAGCTTTAGTACTTCAAAAGATAGAAATGGTAATGAGAGTTACAGACATAATAGAAAGTTATCTATTAGAGCTAGGTGTAGAAGGTGCGCTTATAAAAATGCAGCTTGAAGAACTTATGGGTAGCACAAGAGAAGACCGGGAGCTAGTATTAAAAGACTATGGAACACAGATATCATCTAGTGAATTCAAGGAAAAATTAGCAAATCTTACAGAAGACGAGCTACTAGACCTTACAAACATAGCTAGAATCCTTGGATATACAGGTGTATCAGAAAATATGGATATGCCAATAAAAACAAAAGGATACAGAGTTCTTAATAAGATTCATAGATTACCTAGAACAATAATAGAAAATCTAGTTAAATACTTTGATAATTTCCAAGACATACTTACAGCTTCAATAGAAGAACTAGATGAAGTTGAAGGAATTGGAGAAATAAGAGCTACTTACATAAGAAATGGGCTTGTAAAAATGAAACAGCTAGCATTATTGGATAGACATATTTAAAACCTGAGGAATAAAAATGCAATTATACAATTTATATAAAAAAATGATATAATAGACTAAGTTGGGGAAAAATGTGGCAAAATTGGTGAAATTTTGGTGAAGTTTGCTAATTTTGTTGTACATAAGTTAAAATTTAGTCTATAATAATAAAATATAATAGGGGAGGTGATACATTGATTAAGAAGATAGTAAGATTTTTAATTGGTGGATTAGGTTTAATCGTAGGTTCTTCTACTTACGTATCAGTAACACAGAATTTTAAAGTATTAACATATAACAATAAAACATACGAAGCTATAGCAGCTGTAGTTGCAGGTTTAGTATTAGGAATCATATTTTATTTAATTGAACCGTGGGTTATGAATAAAATCAGAAAAATAGCTAGAGCAGCAGAGAAGGAAATATCAAGATATCCTCAGGTTGATATTCTGCTAGGATCTGTAGGTCTTATAGTTGGTTTTGTAATAGCCTATTTGGTAAGCGGAATTATAAACTCAATACCTATAGTAGGTAAAGTGATATCAGTACTTGTATATCTAGTTCTTGGATACTTAGGAGTTAGAGTAGCTCTTAAAAGTAAAAATGACCTTGCTAATTTTGGCAAATTAAACAAAAGATTAGCAGTTTCTCTTGCTAAAGAAAAAGAACAGGAAAAAGAATGCGAAAAATTAAAAGAAGAAGTCAAAGATTGTGGTGCAGCAATTCCTCCAAAAGTATTAGACACAAGTGTAATAATAGATGGAAGAATAGCAGATATATGTCAGACAGGCTTTATAGAAGGTAAACTAATAATACCAGCATTCGTTCTAGAGGAGCTTAGACATATAGCTGACTCTGCTGACGACCTAAAAAGAGTAAGAGGTAGAAGAGGGTTAGATATATTAAATATAATCCAGAAGGAATTAAATATAGAAGTTGAAATAAGTGAACAGGATTTCCCTGAAATAGCTGAAGTAGATAGTAAATTATTAAAACTAGCTCAGGTATTAGGCGGAAAAGTTGTTACAAATGACTTCAATTTAAATAAAGTTGCTCAGTTCCAGGGAGTTGAGGTTCTAAATATAAACGAACTTGCTAATGCAGTTAAACCAGTTGCTATACCAGGAGAAGATATGGTAGTACAGGTTGTTAAAGAAGGTAAAGAAGCTCAGCAGGGTATAGCATACCTTGATGATGGTACTATGATAGTTGTAGACGGTGGTAAAAAATACATGGGTCAGACTATAAAAGTACTAGTAACATCAGTGCTTCAGACACCAGCGGGTAGAATGATATTTGCAAAACCTAAGAATTAATTGTAAAATAAAAAATGATAAAGTAAAGTAGCCTAGGCAACTTTCAAAATAGAGAAAATAAAAATTAGAAAGGAATTAGTGAAATGAACAATAATGAATTAAAAGCTATTGCAAAAGAAGTAAGAATTGACATTATTAAGTCAGTTTCAGAAGCAAAATCAGGTCATCCAGGAGGATCATTATCAGCAGCAGATATACTAACAGTATTATACTTTGATGCTATGAATATAGACCCTTCTAACCCAAAATGGGAAGATAGAGATAGATTCGTTCTTTCTAAAGGTCATGGTGCACCTGCTTTATATGCAGTATTAGCTGAAAGAGGATACTTCCCTAAAGAAGAATTACTAAAACTTAGAAAATTTGGTGCTATGCTTCAGGGACATCCTGATATGAAAAAAACTCCAGGTGTTGATATGTCAACAGGTTCTTTAGGACAGGGATTATCAGCAGCAAACGGAATGGCTTTAGCAGCTAAATTAGATGGTAAAGACTACAACGTTTACGCTCTTCTTGGAGATGGAGAAGTTCAGGAAGGTATGATATGGGAAGCTGCAATGAGTGCTGCTCACTACAAATTAGATAACATAATAGCTTTCTTAGACCACAATGGTTTACAGATAGATGGTTCTAATGATGAAGTTATGAGCCTTGGAAAAATAGCTAAAAAATTCGATGCATTCGGATGGAATGTAATATCTATAGACGGACATGATTTCGATCAGATAAAAAAAGCTATAGAAATGGCTAAAGAAGAAGAAGGAAGACCTTCTATAGTTATATGTGAAACAGTAAAAGGTAAAGGAGTTTCATTCATGGAAGACCAGGCTGGATGGCATGGTAAAGCTCCAAACGCTGAAGAAACAGCTAAAGCATTAGAAGACTTAGAAGGAGGACTTAAATAATGGAAAGTATAGCAACTAGAGAGGCTTATGGAAAAACACTAGTAGAATTAGTTGAAAATAAAGATATAGTAGTTCTTGATGCAGACTTAGCAGGAGCTACAAAAACTGCAATGTTTAAAAAAGCATGCCCAGAAAGATTCTTCGATATGGGTATAGCAGAAGGTGATATGATGGGTACAGCAGCAGGTCTTGCAGTATCTGGAAAAATACCTTTCGCAAGTACTTTCGCAATATTCGCAGCAGGTAGAGGATTTGAACAGATAAGAAACTCTATATGCTACCCAAATATAAATGTTAAAATAGCTGCTACTCATGCAGGTGTTACAGTTGGGGAAGACGGAGGAAGTCATCAGGCAATAGAAGATATTTCACTAATGAGAAGTTTACCAAACATGGTAGTATTAAACCCAGCAGATGCTGTTGAAGCTAGACAGATGGTATTAGCTGCAGCTGAATACGTTGGACCAATGTACTTAAGATTCGGTAGAGCTGCTACTCCAGTTATACATGATGAATCATACAAATTTGAATTAGGAAAAGGTGAAGTAGTTAAAGAAGGTAAAGATGTATCTATAATAGCTACAGGTATAATGGTTGCTAAAGCATTAGAAGCTGCTGAAACTTTAAAAGCAGAAGGAATAGATGCAGAAGTAATAAACATATCTACAATAAAACCTTTAGACAACGAACTTGTTTTAGCATCAGCTAAGAAAACAGGAAAAGTTGTTACAGCTGAAGAACACAGTATAATAGGTGGATTAGGTTCTGCAGTATGTGAATTATTAGCAGAAGAACATCCAGTTAAAGTAACTAGAATAGGTGTTAAAGACGTATTTGGACAGTCAGGATCACCAGCTGCATTACTAGAACACTACGGACTAACTGCAGCAGACATAGTTAAAGCTTGTAAATAAATAGTTTAAAATAGAAACGTAAAAAGGAAACGAATTAACGCTCCAGGCAATCGAGTTGCATTGTCGCTGTTAATTTCGTTTCCTTTTTTACGTTCATATTATAAATTATTTATATGTTGAGAAAATCGGGTTGGAAATAAGAAAAAGTAGAAAAATATTAATGTTCATGGCTTAGACATGTGCAAAAGCGGAGCTTTTTAGAGGTTGCACATGTCTGCAGATAATCACTATTAATATTTTTCTACTTTTTCTTATTAGTGTGTAATTTTATTAACCGTAGAGGAGTTATAGAAATATATACAATGCTTAATAAATAATGATAAAATAAGGTTAGATGATTATGTTTTGGAAAGGATATACGATATGAATACTGTTATGATTGTTGCCGCGGGTAGTGGTAAGAGGATGAATGCAGGGATGAATAAGCAGTTTATTAAGATAAATGATAAAGAGATTGTTGCACACACGATAGAGAGGTTTTATAATTCTCCTTTGATAGATGAGATTGTTCTTTGTATCAAGGAAGAGGAAGAGGAGTTTGTTAGGGAGAATATAATAGAGAAGTATGGGTTTAAGGATATAGTTATATCTTATGGTGGTAAGGAAAGACAGGATACTATAAACAATGGTCTTGAGAAAGTTAGTCCTGATTGTGATATTTTACTTATCCACGATGGTGCAAGACCTTTTGTTACAGATGAGATTATAGAGAATGCTGTTAATGAAACTAAGAAGTTAAAGGCAACTGTTGTCGGTGTTATGGTCAAGGATACTATAAAGGTTGTCGATGGAAATGAGATAGTAGATACGCCAAATAGGGCAAATCTTTGGGCTGCTCAGACACCACAATCTTTTGATTTTAACTTGATAAAAGAAGCCTATGAGCTTGCATATAGAGATGGTTTCTATGGAACTGATGATGCTATGATTGCAGAACATGCAGGTCATAAGGTGTATATGATTCAGGGAAGTTACGACAATATAAAAATAACTAGTCCTGAAGACTTACCTATATCTGAGGTTATTTCCCGGGGAATAAATTCTTAAAAATAACATATAAATATTAAGATAGTACAAAAATAATAAAAAAGTAATGAATAAAAAAGCTAAGATACTAAAAGTAGGTGATTCTATGAAATACACAGGAACGACTTACAGACCTCCATTTGAAGTTAATTCTCTTTTGCTCCAAGTAACAGCAGGGTGTAGCCACAATAAGTGTACGTTCTGCACTATGTACAAAGATGTTCCTTTTGAAGTTGAAAGTATGGAGCAGATTGAAGCTGATTTAAGAGAAGCGAGGGGCAGAAGAAAAAGAATAAAGAAAGTATTCTTAGAAAATGGAGATCCTTTTGTTTTAAGTGCAGATAAGTTAAAACAGATTGCTGAAAAGATAGAGGAGATTATTCCTGAAGTGGAAAATATCTCTATGTTTGCTACAATAAAGAATATCATTGATAAAACGGATGATGAATTAAAAGAGCTTAGAAAACTTAAAATAAACAATTTGAATGTAGGGATAGAGTCTGGATTAGAAGAAGCAGTCGAGTTTATGAATAAGGGATATACTGTAGAAGTTGCCAAAAGAGAGCTTAAAAGACTTGAAAATGCAGGAATGGACTATAGTATAAACATAATAACTGGCTGTGGTGGAAGTGATAAGAGTAGAGAAAATGCGAAAAAAACAGCGGAACTTGTCAATGAATTAAATCCAAAGATAGTATTTGTGGGAAGTATTCACACTGATGAGGGAAGTAAGTTGGAAAAATTAAAGGCAACAGGAAAATTCAATGAGAATACTCTTAGAGAAAACATAGAAGAAGAAAAATTGTTTATCGAGAAACTAGATGAAAGAGATATAGAATTCTTTGGATTACATCCATCAAATGCTGTAAGGTTACACGGAAACTTATCTAAAGATAAAGAAACTATGATTGAAAAATTAGACAATGCATTAAAAGAAATACCAGATGAAATCTTGGATAAAGTGAGTAAAAGAGGTTTTGAAGGAACTGTAGAATTTTAATAAACAGAAATGAATGGAATTTTATAAACAGATAGGAGAGACAATATGAGAGTTGGAATGGGATATGATGTACATAGACTTGTAGAAGATAGAAAACTTATAATCGGTGGTGTAGAAATTCCTCACGAAAAAGGATTATTAGGACATTCTGATGCAGATGTACTTACCCATGCTGTTATGGACTCAATACTTGGGGCTATGGCTATGGGAGATATTGGGAAACACTTCCCAGACACAGATCCAAAGTTTAAAGGAGCAGATAGCTTAAAACTTATGGAACACGTATATGAAATTATGAAAGAAGAAGGATATGTGATTGGAAACATAGACTGTACTATAATTGCACAGGCCCCAAAGATGGCTCCACACATACCACAGATGAGAGAAAACTTTGCTAGAATAATGCACACAGACATAAAAAACATAAATGTAAAAGCTACAACAGAAGAAAAACTAGGATTTACTGGAAGTGGAGAGGGAATTTCTGCACAAAGTATATGTTTATTATTGACAGAATTTAATAAATAATATATCATTGAGAGTATAAGTGAAACAAATAACACAATTATAGACTATAGGATAAAACTATATTATCTATAGAAAATTTATATGATTGCAATGATAAAGAAGTAGTAGGTAGTGAAAGTCTTACAGAGAGGAAATGTTGATGAGAAATTTCTAGATGGAAGCAACTGAACCAATCTTTTAGCTTAGAGGGGTAGCAACCTCTACGGATGGAGCCGTTATACTCCAGCAAGAGAATCACATGTTTTGTGATTAACTAGAGTGGTACCGCGGAAACTATGCCTTTCGTCTCTATTAAGAGATGAAAGGCTTTTTTTATTATAAAAAATAATTATTAAAAATTAATCTATAAAATCAAAAAGGAGAATAAAAAAGATGGCAAAAAATGATAAACAGTTCGTTGAAGAAATTACACCTATGGAGGTAGACTTTGCTCAGTGGTATACAGATGTTGTTACTAAAACTGACTTAGTTGACTACGCTCCAGTAAAAGGATTCATGGTTATAAAACCTTATGGATACGCATTATGGGAAAAAATACAGGAATTCTTCGATGCTAAAATAAAAGCAACAGGACACAAAAACTGCTACTTCCCACTATTAATACCAGAAAGCTTATTAACTAAAGAAGCAGAACACGTTGAAGGTTTCGCTCCAGAAGTTGCTTGGGTAACTCAGGGTGGAAACAAAACATTAGAAGAAAGACTATGTGTTAGACCAACTTCTGAAACAATAATATGTACAATGTACGCTAAATGGTTAAAATCATACAGAGAATTACCATACCTATACAACCAGTGGTGTTCAGTTGTAAGATGGGAAAAAACTACTAGACCATTCTTAAGAACTTCTGAATTCTTATGGCAGGAAGGTCATACTCTACATGAAACATACGAAGAAGCAGAAAAAGAAACATTAGATATACTTCAGATGTACAAAGAAGTATGTGAAGACTTATTAGCTATGCCAGTTATAGATGGACAGAAATCTGAAAGTGAAAAATTCGCTGGTGGAGAAAGAACATACACAATAGAAGCTATGATGCACGATGGTAAAGCATTACAGTCAGGAACAAGTCACTTCTTAGGACAGCACTTCACTAAAGCATTCGACATAACATTTGCAGATAGAGAAGGTGGAATGTCTCATCCATACCACACTTCTTGGGGTATATCAACTAGATTAATAGGTGGACTTATAATGACTCACTCTGACAACAGAGGTCTTGTACTACCTCCAAGAATAGCTCCAACTCAGGTAATGATAATACCTATAGCTGCAAACAAAGGTGGAGTAATGGAAAAAGTTGATGAATTATACGCTGCATTAAAAGAAAAAGGTGCTAGAGTAGAAGTTGACGATAGACCAAACTACTCAACTGGATACAAACTAAACGACAGTGAAATGAAAGGTATACCAGTAAGAATAGAAATAGGACCAAAAGATATAGAAAACAACCAGGCTATGGTATTCAGAAGAGATACATTAGAAAAAGAAGCAGTATCTTTAGACAACTTAGTTGAATATGTAACTGGATTATTCGATACTATACACAATGATATGTTAGAAAAAGCTAGAAAACATAGAGAAAACAGAACTTCTGTAGCTAAAGATATGACTGAATTCAAAGCTGCTTTAGAAGAAAAACCAGGATTCATAAAAGCTATGTGGTGTGGATGCCCAGAATGTGAAGCTAAAATAAAAGAAGAAACTACAGCTACAATAAGATGTATACCATTCGAACAGGAAGATCTTGGAACTAACAAATGTGTATACTGTGGAAAAGAAGCTAAAGACATGGTTATAATAGCTAAAGCATACTAAGAATAGAAATTAAATAAAGCCTGAAAAGTCTGCCGGATTCTTTGATGGCAGGCTTTTTATGTTTGTATAATAAAATTGCTGAGGTGATGCAAATGAGATTTTCAAAAATGTTCATACCTACAAAAAGAGAAATACCTACAGATGTGGAAATAGAAAGTCATAAACTTATGATAAGATCTGGAATGATAAAAAAATCTGCTTCTGGAATATACAATCAGCTACCTCTAGGACTAAAGGTAGAGAGAAAAATAGAAAATATAATAAAAGAAGAAGTAGAGGATGCAGATTTCCGGGAAATGCTTTGTTCTGCACTTATTCCATCAGAATTATGGCAGGAATCAGGAAGATGGGCTAGAAGAGGAGCAGAAATGTTCAGACTTGAAGACAGAACTGGCAAAGAATTCTGCTTAGGGCCTACACATGAAGAAGTATTTACAGATATAGTTAGACAGGAAGTAAGCTCATACAAACAGTTACCAGTGAAACTATACCAGATACAGAGTAAATATAGAGATGAAAAAAAACCTAGATTTGGTGCGATAAGAACAAAATCATTTACAATGTTTGATGCATACAGCTTTGACAAAGACGAAGAAAGCCTAAACAAATCTTATGAAGAAATGATAGCAGCATTCAAAAGAATATTTGACAGATGTGGTGTCAAATATAGTTTAGTTGAAGCAGAATCAGGAATAGAAGGAGCACCATCTTCAATAGAATTCATGGTCAAATCTGAAATAGGTGAAGATGAGTTAGCGATATGTTCTGATTGTACTTATGCAGCAAACAGAGAAAGTGCAGAATGTATGCCAAGAGAATTTGAAGCTGAGGAATTAGGGACACTTGAAGAAGTACACACTCCAGATGCTAGAACAATAAAAGATTTAGAAGAATTCTTTGGTGCTGAAGGGAATAGATTTGCAAAAACAATAATATACTACGCCGATGGAAAAACTGTAACAGTTGTTGTAAGAGGCGATAGAGAAGTAAACGAAAACAAAGTAAAAAGAGCTATTGGTGAAGTAGAAGAATTTGGACTTGCTACAGACGAAATGGTAAAAGATGTAACAGGATCTGAGGTTGGATTTGCTGGACCAATAGGAATAAACTCTGACATACTACTTATAGATGAAGAAATAGCAAACGGTAAAAACCTGATAACAGGTGCAAATAAAACTGGATACCACTTCAAAAATGCAAACTTTGGAAGAGATTTTGAAGGAACTGTTGGAGATTTTAGAAATGTAAGAGAAGGGGATAAATGCCCTAAATGTGGTGCGCCTCTAAAAATAAGAAGGGGAATCGAAATAGGACATATATTCAAAGCAGGTCAGAAATTCTCTGAAAATATGAACGCGATGTACAGAAGTGAAGAGGAAACTGATGAATATATTCATCTTGGATGCTATGAAATAGGTACAGAAAGACTAACTGCTACAATAATAGAGCAGAACTTTGATGCAGACGGAATAGTTTGGCCACTTAGTGTAGCTCCATTTGAAGTAGAGATAATTCCTGTAAACTTAAAAAATGAGGATGTTGTAAATACTGCTGAAAGAATTTATAAAGAACTTAAGCTTATGGGAGTAGATGTACTAATAGACGATAGAGATGCTAGACCGGGAACTAAGTTTAAAGACTCTGATTTAATAGGAATTCCTGTGAGAATAACTGTAGGAAGAGACTTAAAAGAAGGTCTTGTTGAAATGAAGTTTAGAAATAGCGAAGAAAGAGAACTAATATCTGCGGTAGATGCAGCAGAAATAGTAAGAGATAGATTATTATAAGAAAAGAGGGAGAAACTCAACTAACACTTGCGCCTATACAGGCGACGGGCGTGTTAGTCGAGTTATCTCCCTCTTTTTATGTATAAATCTATACTTTGGGGAGTTTTCTTAAATGTATATAGATTTAATACAAATTACAGTTTTGTCATAAAAAAGCAATTGTATTGGAAGTTAAAAAAATAAATGATAATATAAAAATATATATATTAAAAAATAAAGAAGAAAAGCTATTATATTTTTACTGAAAAGGAAGTGATTTTATGAATACACTTTTATTTGTTTTTTTCGTTATATTATTGGTATATATACAAAATCTTTTATCAAAATTAAATAATAAATTTGCAGGTTTAATTTTACCTGTAATAATTTTTATATCATCTATAAATTCTTTCAGAAATATTATGAGTATAGAAACAAATGGAGAAAGTAATTTATTTTTAGGTATAAAAGTATTTATTATTATAAATTTATTTACATTGATCTTTTTAGTAATATATTTTAAAACTAAAAAATCTAGAAAAGAATTGAATAAATAAAATAGAGAGTAAGGTGATTTGTATGACAAAGTTAACTGAAAAGCAAGAAAAGATATTATATTTTTCAGCTTGGAATATATTTTCTGTAATAGCTTTTGTATATCTGTATAAAATAGGAGGATCACCTCGGACATTTACCCCATTGGCGTTTATGGGTAACTTCTATTTATTTGTTTTTAAATTTAAAATGCATGAACCAAAAGAAGAGGATGAGGAAATATCATTCAAATCAGGAGTATTTGTATGCATATTAGATGTGATAATAATACTACTTCTATTTGTAACAATAATCGTCCTAAAAAAAGCTGAACTTGTAAAAAACTTTGGAATACTTCTGATAATATATGCAATGTTTGGTGAAAAATATAGAAAAAAAGTATTTGAAAAAATAAGAACTAGAAAATAAAAACTTATAAAAAATGCGAGTATATGAAAAAAAGTCTGTAAATTTAATCGCCTTCTATGGTAATATCAAATTAATCATAGGAGGCGATTTTTTATGGGCAGAAAGAAAAGAGAACCATTAAATCCAGAAAAGAAAAATATAATAGCGGAGCTAATTAAAACATATGAAATTAAAACCGCTCAAGACATTCAGGATGCACTTAAAGATCTTTTAGGTGATACTATTCAAGAGATGCTTGAATCTGAAATGAATGAGCATCTTGGATATGAAAAATATGAACGTGGTGAAAATACCAATTCAAGAAATGGATATAAAACAAAAAGAGTTAGATCTGGAATGGGAGAATACGAAATTGATGTTCCTCAAGATAGAGATTCCTCTTTTGAACCTCAAATTGTCAAAAAAAGACAAAAGGATGTTTCTGAAATAGAGCAAAAAATAATAAATATGTATGCTTTAGGCATGAGTAATAGAGATATAACTTCTCAAATAGAGGATATTTATGGATTTGAACTATCTGAAGGAATGATTTCAGATGTAACTGATAAAATAATACCTAAAATCGAAGAATGGAAATATAGACCTCTTGAAAGTGTATATCCTGTTGTATATATAGATGCTATCCATTTCTCTGTTAAAGAAAATGGTTCTGTTAAGAAAAAAGCTGTCTATGTAATTCTTGGTATAAGTTCCGAAGGATACAAAGAAATTCTAGGATTGTATATTGGAGATACTGAAAGCTCTAAGTATTGGTTTTCTGTGCTAAATGAATTAAAAAATAGAGGTGTAAGAGATATTTTAATCGTTTGTGCTGATGGACTATCAGGAATAAAAGAAGCGATAAGCTCCGCTTTTCCAAATACTGAATATCAAAGATGTATTGTTCATCAAGTTAGAAATACATTAAAATATGTATCATACAAAGATAGAAAGGAATTTGCTAATGATTTAAAAACAATATATCATGCCATTAATGAAGAACAGGCTCTAGCTAATTTAGAACGTACTTCAGAAAAATGGAATGAAAAATATCCAAATTCTATGAAATCTTGGTTTAGTAACTGGGATTCAATTATACCGATATTTAAATTTTCACCAGAAACTAGAAAGGTAATTTATACTACAAATGCCATTGAAAGTGTAAATTCGCAGCTTAGAAAAATAAATAAAAAAAGAACTGTTTTTCCAAACAAGATTTCCTTAGAAAAATCACTATATCTATCAGTTGAAAAAATAAGCAAAAAATGGAGTATGCCTATTAGAAACTGGGGATATATTTATGGAGAACTTTCAATAATGTATGAAGATAGATTGTAATAATTAAAAAAGTCAAGAAAGCCGGCTTTTTTAGCTGGTTTTCTTGACTTGCAACAAAATAAATAATATTATGTTTTAAAGGGCGTTAGCCATTTATTCATAAATTATTTTAAGTCTATTATACTACCTAACGGTAGTTTAAGCCATAGAGGGCTTATTTACAGAAAAAATTTTATATACCCAAAAATGCTGTTACATTCAATTGTAACAGCATTTTTTATAAGTTTTCATCTATAGGTTTAACTTTACTTTTGGCTAATATTTTATTCATCTACTTTTTTAGATTTAATATACAAATATATTGCCATTAATACTACTAAAACAAGATATATATTTATTATAATTTTTCCTATGAATATATAAGCTATTGAAGCAACTATTCCAAGAATGAGCCAAAACATACAAAGAGAATTATTATTTTTTTCTGAAAATACATTTCTACGAATTATTCCAGATATTATAGAATATGTGATTATTAATAATACGTATATATCTACTATTTTAAATGCTATTTTATCTATATTTTTTACATTAAATTTATCTAAAATAAATATAAATACAGGTATTAATATAGCAAGAATTAGTATATAGTAAAGAAATTTTTTGTAATCTTTTTTATTGAAATCTAGCATTGTCTACAACTCCTTAATCATATTTATTTTAAAAACGTTTTTAAGTTGTTTTAATAATACTATTTTTCTATTTTTGCTACAATATAAAATTAACATTTGTAATTGTATTGTCATTAATTTAACTAACTATTTTTTTCCTATTTTTATAACTTTAGAATATTTATATCTCTTAATAATAAAGAATTTTATATAAAAAGAAAATAAAAATTGATAGAATAAATTGGCTGTTACAATTAAATGTAGCAGCTTTTTTATTTGGGTGGGAGCTAAGAAGAGGGATTGTGAACTTTTAGAGATGTCATTGCTTTTGCGTCTAGAAAAGAAACTTCTCCTATTTAAAAAAATTACGCAAAATGCGATGCCTCTAAAAGTTTACAACCCTCTCTAGCTCCGATTTATGTTATAATAAACTGTATAATAATGAGATTTTAGGCAATTTTGCCGAATTAGTTTAATTTTAGGAGGAATAATATGAGCAACGTAAGAGTAAGATTTGCACCAAGTCCAACAGGATTTGTACATATAGGTAGTTTAAGAACAGCTCTTTACAACTATTTATTCGCAAAACACGCAGGTGGAGAATATATACTAAGAGTAGAAGATACTGATAGAACTAGACTTGTTGATGGTGCTATAGAAAACATGCTTAATGCAATGAAATGGGCAGGAGTAAACCACACAGAAGGTGTTATGTTAGATGAAAATGGAAATGTAACACAGAAAGGTGAATACGGTCCATATATACAGTCTGAAAGATTAGATATATACCAGAAATACATAAAAGAACTTTTAGATTCTGGAAAAGCATACTACTGCTTCTGTACAAAAGAAAGATTAGATGCAGTTAGAGAACAGCAGAAAGAAGCTGGAGAAACTCCAAGATACGATGGACATTGTAGAGATTTAACTCCAGAAGAAGTACAGGCTAAAATAGATGCTGGTGAACCATACGTTATAAGACTTAGATTACCAGAAGACCACAAAATAACATTTACTGACTTAGTAAGAGGTGATATGGAATTCAACACAAATGACTTAGATGATCAGGTACTTATAAAAACTGATGGATTCCCAACATATCATTTTGCAGTTGTTGTAGACGACCATTTAATGAAAATAACTCATATAATAAGAGGGGAAGAATGGGTTTCTTCAACTCCAAAACACGTATACCTATACGAAGCTTTTGGATGGGAAAAGCCAGTATTTGTACACCTTCCAAATATATTAAATACAGAAAAGAAAAAATTAAGTAAAAGACAGGGTGACGTAGCTGTTGAAGACTTCAAGAAAAAAGGATACCTTCCAGAAGGTCTTGTAAACTACGTAGCTCTAGTTGGTTGGTCACCAGAAGACAATCAGGAAATATTCTCTATGGAAGAATTAGAAAAAGCCTTCTCTATAGAAAGAGTATCTAAGAGTGGAGGAGTATTCGATACTGAAAAATTAAACTGGGTTAACCACCACTACATGAAAGAAGCAGATGATGCTGTTTTAGCTGAGTTATGTATGCCATACTTAGTAGAAGCTGGATACATAGCAGAAGATGAAAAAGAAGCTAAAATGGATTTAGTTAAAGAAATAGTAAGTGCAGTTAAAGAAAAATTACACTACGCAAAAGAAATAACTGACCACGTTTCTATATTCTTTGGAGATAAATTTGAAATAGAAACTGAAGAAGGTATGGAATTCTTAAAATTAGAACATATACCAACACTATTCGATGCTTTAAGAGAAAAAATAGAAGCAGCAGAAAACTTTGATGCAGATAGCAACTTCGCTATACTAAAATCAATACAGAAAGAATACAAAATAAAAGGTAAAAACTTATACATGGGATCAAGAATAATGTTAACAGGACAGATGCATGGTCCAGACATCCCAAAAGTTATGGAAGTATTAGGTAAAGAAAACTGCCTAAGAAGACTTGACTACGTAAAAGCTAACGTACTAGACAAATTAAACTAGTATAAAATAAAGTCCAAAGAGGTGATAAGGATGAAAGTATACAATACATTAACAAACAAAAAAGAAGAATTTGTACCATTAGAAGAAGGTAACTAAGAGTTAAGATAAATTTATAAATATGTATAAAAAGTCTAAAATACTTTATAGATTATTTTAACTAAGCCTCGTATGTAGAGAAATCTACATAGGACACAACTTTAAAACCAGTAATTCCTAAAGCTCAACGACTACAATAGAAGATAGCAAGAAACTTCTATGAATGTGAAGAAATTCAGAAACAACAGTTGAGATGATATATGGTGAGAGCCTAAGTATCGTGGCAATGGATCTTTGGTCGCCAAGCCTAGAAATAGGAAGGTCAAACGACTATCCCGCAAGGGAGTACACTACAAGCAATTGGTAGTGGAAATGGGTTGCCCTAAACAGGTGATGCTGTAGGTGAAGAAATAGTCTACGCTCGTATCCGAAAGGTCGAGGTCATTAGCGTGAGCGAAATGGCATCATACAAGTAGCGTTGTATGGTAAATAATAAAATCTATAAAAACTGAATAAATTACTTATAAAAAATTATAAAATTTTTTTAAAAACTTGTATAAAATGAATATTTGCCGTCTATGATAATAGTAGAAAGAAATATTACTAGAAAGGCGGTGATGACATGGAAAAAGGATTTAAAGTTCAAATATTTCCTAACAAAGAACAAAAGGAATTGATGTTTAAAAGCTTTGGATGTGTTAGATTTGCATATAACTGGGCATTAGCTAGAGAAAAGGAAAATTATGAAAAAGGTGGAAAATTTATTTCTGATATGGATTTAAGGAAAGAATTTACACAGTTGAAGAAAAAAGAAGAATTTAAGTGGCTTAACGAAATAAACAACAACGTTACAAAACAAGCTATAAAAGATTTATGCAAAGCATATAAAAATTTCTTTAATAAAAAAGCTAAACATCCACGATTTAAGAGTAAAAAGAAATCAAAAAAAAGTTTTTATAACGATGTTTATAAAATCAAATTTGATGATTATAAAGTTAGAATTGAATCAATAGGTTGGGTAGATATGGCAGAGAATAGAATTCCTAGAAATTGTAAATATTTAAATCCAAAAGTATCATTTGATGGGGTTAAGTTTTGGTTGAGTATTAGTTGTATCTTAGAAGATGAAGAAAATAATCTACAAAAAACTGAGCCGATTGGAATTGATATGGGGATAAAGACATTGATGACTTGTTCAAATGGTATGAATTTTAATAGAGTTAGTACTAAAAAGGAAAAGAAGAAACTTAAAAGACTTCAGAAAAAAGCTAGTAGACATTATGATAAGATGATGAAAACCAAATCATCGGATAAATCTAAAAATCTACTAAAGCTTGAAACTTTAATCCGTAAGCAACACCAGAGAATATCAAATGTGAGACTTAATAACATTCATCAGGCGACTACAAAACTTGTAAATTTAAATCCAAAGGCTATAGTAGTTGAGGACTTAAACGTACAGGGAATGATGAAAAATAAGCATTTATCAGAAAAAATTGCTGATTGTTTATTTCGGGAAATATATAGGCAATTAGAGTATAAATGCAAAAATAAAGGAATTGAATTTATAGTTGCAGATAGATTTTATCCTTCATCAAAGATTTGTAGTAATTGTGGACATAAAAAAGAAAAATTAAGTCTATCAGAGAGAACTTATAAATGTGAATGTTGTGAGAATGTTATTGATAGAGATTTTAATGCAAGTTTAAACTTAAAGAATTTAGCCTACAACTAAAACTGTAAACTAAATGTGTACCGATACGTTAGTCGGGAATTTAAGCCTTTGGAGAAGTATACAAACTAAAGTAGCTATATTTGTATAGTAAAATAGGCTTCGTTGAATTGGGAAAAAGAATTTGTAGTTTTTTATAAGTAATTTATAGAAATTTATAGATTTTATGTAACGGAAAGGTTAAAATGTATGTGTGCGGGCCTACAGTGTACAACTATATACATATAGGTAATGCAAGACCATTCATAATGTTTGATACTTTAAGAAGATACTTAGAATATCAGGGTTATGATGTAACTTATGTACAGAACTTTACAGATGTAGACGATAAAATAATAAAAAGAAGCCACGAAGAAGGAATATCTCCAGAAGAAGTAGCTGAAAAATATATAAAAGAATACTTTGTTGACTGCGATGGACTAGGAATAAAAAGAGCTACAGTTCATCCACAGGTTACACAGAATATTCCACAGATAATAGAATTTATCCAGGAATTAGAAGAAAAAGGATACGCTTATGCAGTAAATGGAGATGTATACTTTGACACTAGAAAATTTGAAGGATATGGAAAATTATCTGGACAGAATATAGACGACCTAGAAGCTGGAGCAAGAATAGAAGTAAATGAACAGAAAAGACATCCAATGGACTTCGTTTTATGGAAAGCTAAAAAAGAAGGCGAACCAGGATGGGATAGTCCATGGGGCGAAGGTAGACCAGGTTGGCATATAGAATGTTCTGTTATGTCTAAGAGATATCTTGGAGAAACTATAGATATACACGCAGGTGGACAGGACTTAACATTCCCTCACCACGAAAACGAAATAGCTCAGAGTGAAGCTAGAAGTGGTAAACCATTTGCTAAATACTGGATGCACAATGGTTATATAAATGTAAACAACGAAAAAATGAGTAAATCAAAAGGAAACTTCTTCACTGTAAGAGATATATCTAAAAAATACGATCTTGAAATAGTTAGATTCTTCCTATTATCAGCTCATTACAAAAGCCCAGTAAACTTCAGCGACGACTTATTAGCACAGGCTGGAGCAGGACTTGAAAGACTTTACAATACTAAAGAAAAATTAGTATTCACATTATCTCACTTAGAAGGTGAAATGACTGATGCAGAAAAAGCATTAGTTGAAGAACTTGATGGATTTAGAAAGAAATTTGTTGAGGTTATGGATGATGACTTAAATACTGCAGATGCTATAACTGCTATATTTGAATTATCTAAATTTATAAACTTAAATGTAGACGAAAATTCTTCTAAAGAATTTGCAGAAAAATGCTTAGCTGAATTTAACGAACTTACAGGAGTTTTAAATATAGTAAATAAAGAAAAAGACAACTCTGTAGATGCAGAAGTAGAAGCTTTAATACAGCAGAGAACTGATGCTAAAAAGAACAAAGATTTTGCAAAAGCAGATGCTATAAGACAGCAGCTTCTTGATATGGGAATCGTTCTTGAAGATACTAGACAGGGTGTTAAATGGAAAAGAGTATAGAAAATGGAAAAAAGTGAATTAATAACTATGTCTCCATTGGTACTTGCTTATCTTGGGGACACTGTGTATGAATCTTATATAAGAGAATATTTAATCAAAAAAAATTGCAATAACAAGGTGAACACTCTTCACAAGCAGGCGATAAAATATGTAAATGCAAACGCTCAGTCTAAGGTTATTCACACTATAGAGAATGATTTAACTGAGGAAGAGATGAGGATCTTTAAGAGAGGAAGAAACCAGAAGTCTAACACAGCTCCAAAGAATATGGATATAGTAGATTACAAACATGCAACTGGTTTTGAAGCTCTGATTGGTTACCTTTATCTTGATAAGCAGATAGATAGACTTGAAGAGATTGTTAGAAGAGGAATTACGATAATAGAAGAAGATATGTAAATTTTAAAGGTGCTACTAACTAAACATTTATGTTTAAAATGGAACCTATAGAATGGACACTTGTAAAAAGGTGTTTCATCTATAGGTTCTTTTTTTGTATAATTTTAATATAGAGGTGAGTAATTTATGAGTAAAAAACAATTTAGTAAAGAAGAAACATTAGAGCTATCAAAAAATCCATTTGTAAAGAATGTAAGCTGTAAATCAATAACATATACAAATGAATTTAAAATACATTTCATAACAGAATACAATAAGGGAAAAAATCCAACACAGATATTTAAAGAAGCAGGTTTTGACACTAACATCATAGGTGCAAAACGTATTAAATGCGCTAGCGAGCGATGGAGAAAGTCATATAAAGAAAATGGTATTTTGGGACTAGATGATTCTAGAGTTAATAATTCTGGAAGACCAAGAAAAAGAAAATTAACAGATAAAGAGATAATAGATAAGAAGGATGCTGAAATAGCATATCTTAAAGCAGAGCTAGAACTAGTAAAAAAGCTAGACTTCGAAGAAAGGCAGGTGATGAATAATAAGCTACCTTCGGTGAAAATATTCAAATTAATTAATGATGTAATAAATAAATATTGTTTAAAAAAAATGATAAAACATCTATGTATTGTTGCAGGAGTATCTAGATCTGGATTTTATAACTATTTAAAAAACAAGAATGTAATAAGCAAACAAGAAGAAAAGGATTTAGAAGCAAAAGAAATAATTCTTAAAGCATATAAGTTCAGAGGATACAAAAAAGGTTCTCGTTCAATAAAAATGATTTTAAAAAGTAAATTTAATATAATATTTAACAGAAAAAAAATTCAAAGAATAATGAAAAAATATGGAATTAAATGTCCTATTCGCGAGTCAAATCCAGCTAAACGTATGGGAAAAGCAAGAAAAGAACATCACACAGTTCCTAATAAATTGAATAGAGAATTTAAACAAGGTATACCAGGAAAAGTACTTTTAACTGATATTACGTATATGCCGTACGGCAATGGGAAAACAGCATATTTATCAACTGTAAAAGATTCTTCTACGAATGAAATTTTATCGTATCATTTATCGAAGAATTTAAAAATGGATATTGTTATTTCAACTATTAACAATCTCATGTTATCAAATTCAGACAAATTACATAAAGATGCATTTATTCATTCTGATCAAGGAGTTCATTATACAAGTACTATTTTTCAGAACTTGTTAAAAAAATATAATTTAGGTCAATCTATGTCTAGAAAAGGTAATTGTTGGGACAATGCTCCGCAGGAGTCATTCTTTGGTCATATGAAAGATGAAATAGATTATAAAAGTTGCAATACATTTGAAGAGTTAAAAAGTTTAATAGATGATTATATGGATTATTATAATAATGATCGTTGTCAGTGGAATTTAAAACAGCTGACTCCTATTCAATATAGAAGTCAGCTGCTTGCTGCTTAAGACTTTTTTATATATGTCCTTGACATAGGGACCATTTTAGTTTATGGTAGCACCTTTTTTATTTGAAAATATATATTTTTTTTGTAAGATGTCTTTTATTATTGATTTCTATTTTTATAAAAAACTGCGACAGAATATTATTTTAATGATATAATATAGATTGGACTATTATATTTTAGGGGTGATAAAATGAAAGTTAAATTACTTGCACATACACCTGAACCAGAGAAAGTTGTATCAATGGCGGCAAAGCTTTGTTACTCTAAAGTTGGTGTTGAAGGAATAGAAGAAAATCTTACAGATGAAAAGATAGAAAGTTTTTTAAAAATGTTAACTGATATAGGACACGAGTCTCCACTTGAACATGTGTCATTTACTTTTGGAGTAGAGGGGATATCTAGAGCATGTTCTCATCAGATTGTTCGTCATAGAATAGCTAGTTATTCTCAGCAATCTCAGAGATATGTAAAACTAGATCAGTTTGAATATATAATTCCACCAGAAATAGAAAAATCTGAGGAAGCTAAAAAGATATTTGTAGAAGCTATGGAAAGAGATCAGAAAGACTACGATAGAATAGTAGATATATTATCTGAAAAACATAAAAAAGAATTTATGGAAGAAGGAAAATCAGAAAAAGAAGCAACTAGATTAGCTGAAAAGAAGGCTATAGAAGATGCTAGATATGTTTTCCCAAATGCTTGTGAAACAAAAATAGTAATGACTATGAATGTTAGAAGTCTTTACAATTTCTTTGACCACAGATGTTGTGAAAGAGCTCAGTGGGAAATAAGGGAAATGGCTACACAGATGCTTAAAGAAGTGAAAAAAGTAGCTCCTATAATGTTTAGAAACTGTGGACCAAAATGTGTGAAAGGACCTTGTCCAGAAGGAAAGATGACTTGTGGGAAGGTTGTTGAGATAAGAGAAAAATTTAAGAATTTATAGGAAGGAAAATATTATGGCTATAATAGAAGGAAGAAATCCCGTAATAGAAGCGATAAAAAACGATAGACATATAGAAAAATTGCTTATATCTAATTCTTCAAAAGAAGGTTCTATAAAGAAGATAATAGCTATGGCAAAGGAAAAGAAGATAGTTATTCAGTATGTTGATAGACATAAGCTGGATGAGATGAGTACTAGCCACGCCCATCAGGGTGTTATAGCTACTATAAGTGATTATATCTATAAAGATATAGAAGAAGTAGTAAGAGAAGTTAAGGAAAAGGGAGAAGATCCATTTATCATCATATTAGATGAGATAACAGATCCTCATAACTTAGGTTCTATAATAAGAACAGCAGATGCAGTAGGTGCTCATGCTGTTGTAATTCCTAAGAGAAGATCAGTAGATATAACTCCTGTAGTTGCAAAAGCATCTGCTGGGGCAGTAGAGTATGTTCCTGTGTGTAAGGTAACTAATATTGTAAATACTATAAAGATGCTAAAAGAAGAAGGTCTATGGATTGCAGCTGCAGACATGGATGGAGGAGTGTTCTATAAACAGGATTTAACAGGTCCTTTAGGATTAGTAGTAGGAAGTGAAGGATTTGGTATATCAAGACTTGTTAAACAGAACTGTGATTTTGTAGTTAGTATGCCTATGGTAGGTAATGTAACGTCTTTAAATGCATCGGTAGCAGGTGGAATACTGCTTTATGAAGTATTTAGACAGAGAACTTCGGGTAAATAATGGCTGCAAAGTTTAAAAAGAAGAAAAAGAAAAAAATTCTTATAGTTGATGGATACAATATAATTAACGCATGGGATGATTTGAATGAATTATCTAAGATAAACCTTGAAAGCTCTAGAGAGAAGTTAATAGATTATATGATAGAGTTTTCTAAGTATATGGGATACAAAACAACTATAGTATTTGATGCTTATAATGTAAAGAATTCTGCTGGGTATGAAGAAAAGAGATCAGATTCTGTTGAGATAGTATTTACTAAAGAGCATCAGACAGCGGATAGTTATATAGAAAAGTATATTGCTGAGCTACCTAATAAGGAGTTTATAGACCTAAAGGTTGCAACAAGTGATTACGCTGAGCAGCAGATTGTACTAGGTAAAGGAGCTGCAAGAATTTCTGCTAGGGAACTTCAGTTAGATGTTATGAAGTCTAAGGAAAAGATAGGAGAAAAAAATAGCAGTCATAAGAAAACTATACAGAGAAATACTATAGGCGATAGGTTGAACCATGAAAACAGAGAGGTTTGGGACAAATTAGAAAGAATGAGAATTAATAAAAAGTAAATAATATATGCCTTTGAATATAAAATATTTATTGGGGGAGATTGGATGGAGCTAGTGGAAGAAAAAAATGTAGAACAGAATGAAAATCAGCAACAAAAAGAAGAATATGAAATAGTTAAAAGAGCAGCTAATGGGGATAGAATGGCTCTTGAGTACATAATGGCAAAATACAAAAATTTTGTAAGGGTTAAAGCGAAGTCTTATTTCCTAATAGGAGCAGATAGAGAAGATATAATACAAGAGGGTATGATCGGACTTTATAAGGCTATTAGAGATTTTGATGAAACTAAAGCTCATTCGTTTAGATCTTTTGCTGAAGTTTGTATAACTAGACAGATAATAACCGCTATAAAGACTGCTACCAGACAAAAGCATATTCCTCTAAATACTTATGTATCATTGAGCAAACCAATATACGATGAAGAGTCAGAAAGAACGCTTCTTGATATAATAACAGCTAGTATGGTTACTAATCCAGAAGAGCTTATTATAAGTAAGGAAGAGTTAAAAAATATAGAAGATAAGATAAATAAACTGCTTAGCGAATTAGAGCAGGAGGTTCTTGGATTGTACTTAAACGGCAAATCATATCAAGAAATCGCCGATATAATAGGTAAGGAACCAAAATCTATTGACAATGCATTGCAGAGAGTGAAGAGAAAATTAGAGAAACATCTTGAAAATGTAAATAATTAATAGTAAAATACATAACATAGACATATTGCAACTGCAATAAGGTAAATAAAAAATAATATTATTAAGGGAGGAATTTAGACAATGGCTAAAGCTAAATTTGAAAGAAGTAAACCTCATGTTAATATAGGTACTATAGGACACGTTGACCACGGTAAAACTACATTAACAGCAGCAATAACAAAAACATTATTCGACAGATATCACTTAGGAGAAGCAGTAGATTTCGCTAACATAGATAAAGCTCCAGAAGAAAGAGAAAGAGGAATCACAATATCAACTGCACACGTTGAATATGAAACTCCAAACAGACATTACGCACACGTTGACTGCCCAGGACATGCTGACTACGTTAAAAACATGATAACTGGTGCTGCACAGATGGATGGTGCTATATTAGTTGTATCAGCAACTGATGGTCCAATGCCTCAGACAAGAGAACATATACTATTATCAAGACAGGTTGGTGTACCTTACATAGTTGTATTCTTAAACAAATGTGATATGGTAGACGATGAAGAACTTCTTGAATTAGTTGAAATGGAAGTAAGAGAATTATTAAACGAATATGATTTCCCAGGAGATGATACTCCAATAGTAAGAGGATCTGCATTAAAAGCATTAGAAGATCCATCAAGCGAATGGGGAGATAAAATAGTAGAATTCTTCGAAATGATAGATGAATACATACCAGCTCCAGAAAGAGATGTTGATAAAGACTTCTTAATGCCAGTAGAAGACGTATTCTCTATAACAGGTAGAGGAACAGTTGCAACAGGTAGAGTTGAAAGAGGAGTACTAAAAGTACAGGACGAAGTTGAACTAGTAGGATTAGCAGAAGCTCCAAGAAAAGTAGTAGTAACAGGAGTAGAAATGTTCAGAAAATTACTAGATCAGGCAGAAGCTGGAGATAACATAGGAGCATTATTAAGAGGTGTTCAGAGAAATGAAATAGAAAGAGGACAGGTTCTTGCAAAACCAGGAACAGTTAATGCTCACACAAAATTCACAGCAGAAATATACGTTCTTAAAAAAGAAGAAGGTGGAAGACATACTCCATTCTTCGATGGATACAGACCACAGTTCTACTTCAGAACAACAGACGTAACAGGAGCTTGTAAATTACCAGAAGGAACAGAAATGGTAATGCCTGGAGATAACGTAACAATAGAAGTTGACTTAATAAACTCTATATGTGTTGAAGAAGGATTAAGATTCGCAATAAGAGAAGGTGGAAGAACTGTAGCATCTGGTGTAGTTGCATCAATAATAGAATAATTAATTGATAGATAATTACTTAAGTGTTATAGATAAAAGAGAGATCATTACGGTCTCTCTTTTTTTAGAATTTTTTAGAGTGAGATGTTTATGTTACGCCAGGATGAGTGTTTACAAAAAATAACGCAAGAAATTAATAAAATTGTTGACATAGACCGCTAGTTTGTGGTAATTTATACAGAGTAATGTTTATGGAAGGTAATGGTATTTCCAAAACACCGGATATATCATATTATTCAATATATATATTTATTGTATAAACAAATGGAGGTGTAACGATGAGAGTAAAAGTTACTTTAGCATGTACAGAATGCAAACAGAGAAATTACAACACTACTAAAAATAAGAAAAACAATCCAGACAGAATAGAACTTAAAAAATATTGTAAATTCTGCAAAAAACATACTCTACATAAAGAAACAAAATAATTTCGTTTTACTTTAAGGGGTGAAATTAATGGCAGAAGAAAATCAGGCTGTTGAAAAGAAAGAAAAAGCTGGTCTGTTCGGTTACTTCAGAGAAACAAAAGCTGAGCTTAAAAGAGTAACTTGGCCGACTAGAAAAGAACTGTTCCGCAACACAGGTGTGGTTTTAGCAGTAGTTATATTTTCAACTTTAGCAATATGGGGGATAGATACAGTACTATCTGGTGCCCTTGCATTATTACTAAAGTAAGGTAAAGGAGTAAGAATTATGTCAGAATTACAAGAAGCAAAATGGTACGTTGTTCACACTTATTCAGGACATGAAAATAAAGTTAAAGCTACTATAGAAAGAGCGGTAATAACAAGAGGTATGGAAAATATCATAACTCACGTTGTTGTTCCTACTGAAAATGTAGTAGAGAAAACTCCAAAAGGAAATGAAAAGATAAGACAACGTAAAGTTTATCCAAGTTATGTATTAATAAAAATGATTATAACAGATGAATCTTGGTACGTAGTTAGAAATACTAAAGGCGTTACTGGATTTGTTGGCCCTGGATCAAAACCTGTACCATTAAGCGAAGAGGAAGTAATTGCTATGGGAATAGAATTACCTGCTCAGGAAGTTGTAGGTGGTGACGTAGATTTTGAACCTGGCGACGTTGTTAAAATCATAAATGGATCTTTTGCAGGTAACGTAGGTACTGTAGAAGAAGTTAACGCGGAGAAAAAAGAAGTAAAATTATTAACAGAAATATTCGGTAGAAAGTCCCCAGTAACTATAGGGATTCAAAGTATAGAGAAAATCTAAGGAGGTGCACTTTAAATGGCTAAAAAAGTAATAGGTCAGATAAAATTACAGATACCTGCTGGAAAAGCTACACCAGCACCACCAGTTGGTCCAGCACTAGGACAGCACGGTGTCAACATAATGGGATTCACAAAGGAATTTAATGCAAAAACTGCAGATCAGGCTGGAATGATAATACCAGTTGTTATAACTGTATATCAGGATAGATCATTCAGTTTCATAACTAAAACTCCTCCAGCTGCTGTTTTAATAAAGAAAGCTTGTAATCTTAAATCAGCATCAGGAGAACCTAACAAAAAGAAAGTTGCTAAAATAACATCTGCACAGGTAAGAGAAATAGCAGAATTAAAAATGCCTGACTTAAATGCAGCTAACGTTGAAGCAGCAATGAGCATGATAGCTGGTACAGCTAGAAGTATGGGTGTAGAAGTAGTTGACTAATTATTAGTTGATTAACTTTTAAACATCAAAAACCGATTTATCGGAAATTAAAAAATATTAAATTAGAATTTAAAACACTTTGTTTTATATGAAGTGGGAGGTCTAAAGACCGAAATTACCACAAGGAGGAAAATTAATAATGGCTAAAAGAGGTAAAAGATACGCAAACGCGTTAAGCAAAATAGACAGAAGTAATTTATACGATGCTTCTCAGGCTTTATCATTAGTATGTGAAGTTGCAGAAGCTAAATTCGACGAAACAGTTGAAGCACACGTAAGATTAGGTGTTGACTCAAGACACGCAGATCAGCAGGTTAGAGGTGCTGTTGTATTACCAAACGGTACTGGTAAAACTAAAAAAGTTTTAGTTTTCGCTAAAGGTGAAAAAGCTAAAGAAGCTGAAGCTGCTGGAGCTGATTTCGTAGGTGCTGAAGAAATGGTACAGAAAATACAGGGAGAAAACTGGTTTGATTTCGATATAGTTGTTGCTACTCCAGACATGATGGGTGTAGTTGGTAGACTAGGTAGAGTATTAGGACCAAAAGGTTTAATGCCTAACCCTAAATCAGGAACTGTTACATTCGACGTAACTAAAGCTGTTAACGAAATAAAAGCTGGTAAAGTTGAATACAGATTAGACAAAACTAACATAATACACGTTCCAATAGGAAAAGTATCATTCGGTGGAGAAAAACTTGCTCAGAACTTTGCAGTTTTAATGGAAGCTATAATAAAAGCTAAACCATCTGCTGCTAAAGGTCAGTACTTAAGAAGTATATCAGTTGCTTCTTCAATGGGACCTGGTGTAAAAGTTAACCCAGCAAGAGTTACTGAATAATTTTAAAAAACTGTTGACACAGGTTGACAAAAATGATATCATATCATAGTCAATGTAAAAAAAGAATAGATTTGCCGTAGACAGTGGGTGCGTAAGCTTAATTTCCCGCCGAGGTTTTAGATATATTATTTAGAATGTTTAAGCCTCTGCGTCCGTCGATACAGAGGCTTTTTAAATGATACGGTAAATAAAATAACATCTATTTGATAAGGAGGTGCGCAGATTAATGAGAAAAGCTTTAGAAGTTAAATCATTAGTTGTTTCTGAAATAGTAGAAAAATTAAATAATTCTTCTTCTGCAGTTGTAGTTGACTACAAAGGATTAACAGTTGCTGAAGTTACAGAATTAAGAAAAGTTATGAGAGAAGCTGGTGTTGATTACAAAGTATACAAAAATACTTTAGTAAGAAGAGCTGCTCAGGAAGTAGGAATAGAACAGTTCAACGATGAATTATTAGTAGGAACTAACGCTATAGCATTTGGATACGATGATCCAGTTGCTCCAGCTAGAATACTTAAAAAATTCATAGAAACTCATCCAAAAATGAAATTAAAAATGGGTGTAGTTGAAGGTGAATTCTACGATGAAGCTAAGATAATGGAATTAGCAAACATACCATCAAGAGAAGAACTTATCGCAAAATTACTTGGAAGCTTAAAAGCTCCAGTATCAAACTTCGTATACTTAGTAGATGCGATAGCAAAGAAACAGGAAGAAGAAGCTTAATAGCTGCTTAGTCCAATAAACAAACGGGAAAAAGTCGAAACGACTTACCAGAATATAATTAATTAAATTAAACAAGAGAGAAAATTCGGAGGTGCTTAAAATGACAATAGAACAGATATTAGAAGCTATAGAAAACATGAAAGTTTTAGAATTAAATGAATTAGTTAAAGCTGCAGAAGAAAAATTCGGTGTTTCTGCTTCAGCTCCAGTAATGGTAGCTGGTGCAGCTGGTGGAGCTGCTGCTGCAGAAGAAAAAACTGAATTTGACGTAGTATTAGCAGATGCAGGATCTTCAAAAATAGGTGTTATAAAAGTTGTTAGAGAAATAACTGGATTAGGATTAAAAGAAGCTAAAGAAGTAGTTGACAACGCTCCTAAAACAGTTAAAGAAGGAGCTTCTAAAGAAGAAGCTGAACAGATAAAAGAAAAACTAGAAGCTGCTGGTGCAAAAGTAGAAGTTAAATAGTTTTAATTTTACTGAACAATAAACTAGACGACAAAAGTGTCCATAATTTAATGGACACTTTTTTTTTACAAAAAATAGAGTTTTTTCTGTTATATTGCATTGTAATGAGTTATTATATAGATAAGCATTCTGTATTTTTAAAAATTTTTTGATTAGAAAAATATTTGAGGTCAATAAATTTTTTGTTCGGAGAAAAAAATACTTGGAAAAAGTTTAAATTTGTGCTATAATCATTAGATGCGTTATAGAATGAACTTTGAATAATAACTTTGAAAAATGAGAGGTGAAGAGTGAAATGCCACATCCTGTCACGATAGGTAAAAGAAAAAGAATGAGCTTTTCTAAGATAAAAGAAATAGCTGACGTGCCAAATCTTATAGAAATCCAGGTGGATTCTTATAAGTGGTTTTTAGAAGAAGGGTTAAAAGAAGTATTCGATGATATTTCACCAATAGAGGATTATACAGGTAATCTTATATTAGAATTTGTCGATTATTCTTTAGATGAAAATCCAAAATATGATATAGAAGAATGTAAGGAAAGAGATGCTACATATTGTGCACCTCTAAAAGTTAAAGTTAGACTTATAAATAAAGAAACAGGCGAAATAAAAGAACAGGAAGTATTTATGGGTGACTTCCCACTTATGACAGAAAGAGGAACTTTCGTTATAAATGGTGCGGAAAGGGTTATAGTCAGTCAGCTTGTAAGATCTCCTAGTGTTTATTACGCTGAAGAAAGAGATAAAACTGGTAAGAGATTAATATCTTCTACTGTTATCCCTAATAGAGGGGCATGGCTTGAATACGAAACTGATTCAAATGATGTTATATCAGTAAGAGTTGATAGAACTAGAAAACAGCCAGTTACTGTATTATTAAGAGCTCTAGGAATAGGATCAGATGCAGAAATAATAGAACTTTTAGGTGAAGATGAAAGATTATCAGCTACACTTGAAAAAGACAACACTAACACTGTTGAAGAAGGTCTTATAGAAATATACAAAAAACTTAGACCAGGTGAACCACCAACAGTAGAAAGTGCGTCTTCATTAATAAATGCACTATTCTTTGATCCAAAGAGATACGACCTTGCAAAAGTAGGTAGATACAAATTCAATAAAAAACTAGCAATATGCTATAGAATAATGAATAGAGTTGCTGCTAGAGATATAGTTAACCCAGAAACTGGGGAAGTGTTCGTAAAAGCAGGCGAAACTATAGGATACAATGTTGCTAAAGATATACAGAATGCAGGTATAAATGTTGTTCATCTATTAGTAGATGACGAAAAAGAAATAAAAGTAATAGGTAATAACTTTGTTGATATAGAAGCTCATGTAAACTTCGATATATCAGATCTTAAAATAAAAGAAAAAGTACATTACCCAACATTAAAAGAAATATTAGACAACTACGATGATGAAGAAGAAATAAAAGAAGCTATAAAATCAAGAATGAAAGAATTAATACCAAAACACATACTTCTTGACGATATAATAGCTTCAATAAGTTACGAATTCAACTTATTCTACGGTGTTGGTACTATAGATGATATAGACCACTTAGGAAACAGAAGAATAAGATCAGTAGGTGAATTACTTCAGAATCAGGTTAGAATAGGTCTTTCAAGAATGGAAAGAGTTATAAAAGAAAGAATGACTGTTCAGGACATGGAATCTATAACTCCTCAGGCTCTTGTTAATATAAGACCGGTTTCTGCTGCGATAAAAGAATTCTTCGGAAGTTCTCAGTTATCACAGTTCATGGACCAGACTAACCCATTATCTGAATTAACTCATAAGAGAAGATTATCAGCGCTTGGACCAGGTGGTCTTTCAAGAGAAAGAGCTGGGTTCGAAGTCCGTGACGTTCACCATTCACACTATGGTAGAATGTGTCCGATAGAGACTCCAGAAGGGCCAAATATAGGTCTTATAAACTCACTTGGAACATATGCAAAAGTAAATGAATATGGATTTATAGAATCTCCATATAGAAAATATGATAAAGAAACTGGAAGAGTAACAAATGAAATACACTATCTAACAGCTGATGAAGAAGATTTATTCGTCAGAGCACAGGCAAATGAGCCTTTAACTGAAGATGGTGAATTCATAAACAACAGAATAGCATGTAGAACTGTAAATGGTGCTCTAGAACTTCTATCTTCAGATAAAGTTGACTACATGGATATATCACCTAAACAGGTTGTATCTGTTGCAACAGCTATGATACCATTCCTTGAAAACGACGACGCCAACCGTGCCCTAATGGGATCAAACATGCAGCGTCAGGCAGTGCCTCTAGTAAGAAGAGAAGCTCCAATCATAGGAACAGGTATAGAATACAGAGCAGCAAAAGACTCTGGTGCAGTTGTTGTTGCTAAAAATGGTGGGGTTGTAGATAGAGTATCTGCAGATGAAATAATAATCAAAAAAGAAGATGGTACTAAAGATAAGTACAAACTTCTTAAATTCAAACGTTCAAATGCAGGAACTTGTATAAACCAGACACCTATAGTATCAAAAGGTGAAGAGATAAAAGCTGGGGATGTTATAGCAGATGGACCTGCAACAGACCTTGGAGAAATAGCACTTGGTAGAAACTGTTTCATAGCATTCATGACTTGGGAAGGTTACAACTACGAAGATGCCGTTTTAATAAATGAAAGATTAGTAAGAGAAGATAGATTATCTACTATACATATAGAAGAATACGAATGTGAAGCTAGAGATACTAAGCTTGGACCTGAAGAAATAACTAGAGATATACCAAACGTTGGGGAATCTGCAATTAAGAACCTTGATGATAGAGGTATAATCAGAATAGGTGCTGAAGTTGATTCTGGAGATATATTAGTTGGTAAAGTTACTCCAAAAGGAGAAACTGAACTTACTGCAGAAGAAAGACTTCTAAGAGCTATATTTGGTGAAAAAGCTAGAGAAGTAAGAGATACTTCACTTAAAGTACCTCATGGTGAATCAGGTATAATAGTAGACGTTAAAGTGTTTACAAGAGAAAATGGAGACGATTTATCTCCAGGTGTAAACGAACTTGTAAGATGTTACATAGCTAAGAAGAGAAAGATAAAAGTCGGAGATAAAATGGCCGGTCGTCACGGTAACAAGGGGGTTATCTCAAGAGTATTACCAGAAGAAGATATGCCATTCATGGAAGACGGAACACCTATGGATATAGTACTTAACCCACAGGGGGTACCTTCTCGTATGAACATCGGACAGGTACTTGAAGTTCACTTAGGTTTAGCAGCTAAAAAACTTGGTTGGTATGTAGCTACATCAGTATTTGATGGTGCAAACGAGTACGATATAATGGATGCTCTTGAAGAAGCTGGATACCCAAGAGATGGTAAACTTACTTTATATGATGGTAGAACAGGTGATTCATTCGATAACAGAATAACTGTTGGTTATATGTATTACTTAAAACTACATCACTTAGTTGATGATAAACTTCATGCAAGAAGTACTGGACCTTACTCACTAGTAACTCAGCAGCCTCTAGGAGGTAAAGCTCAGTTCGGTGGACAGAGATTCGGGGAAATGGAGGTTTGGGCTCTTGAAGCATACGGAGCAGCTCACATCCTTCAGGAAATATTAACAGTTAAGTCAGATGACGTTGTAGGACGTGTAAGAACTTACGAAGCTATAGTTAAAGGTGAAAATATACCTGAACCAGGTATACCAGAATCATTCAAGGTTCTTATAAAAGAACTTCAGTCATTATGTCTTGATGTTAAAGTTCTTACTGCTGAAGATCAGGAAATAGAAGTAAAAGAATCTGTTGATTACGAAGATGACGGTATATCAGTAGCAGATTTCGAATTAGATGTTATACCAGATGACATAGAGGAAACTCATGTTATTGAAGAAGTAGAAGACGAATTCGGGGATAACGAAGAAATAGATTTCGATGGTTTATCTGATGGATTTGAAAACGACGATATGGACTACGATGATGGTGCATTCGACGATGATGATATGTAATAACTAAAATATAAGCTTTAATTTAATAGTAATTTCAGGGTTATAGCTGTCTGGAATTCAGACAGCTATAATCAAAGTTAGACAATAAAAATAAATCTCAAATAGAAGGGAGAGAACTCCTTGTTTGAATTAAACAATTTCGAGTCGATAAAAATAGGATTGGCTTCTCCAGAGAAAATAAGACAGTGGTCGAGAGGGGAAGTAAAAAAACCAGAAACTATAAATTACCGTACGCTGAAACCAGAAAAAGATGGTCTTTTCTGTGAAAGAATATTCGGACCTCAGAAGGACTGGGAATGTCACTGTGGGAAATACAGAAGAGTTAGATATAAAGGCGTAGTATGTGATAGATGTGGAGTTGAAGTAACAAAATCAAAAGTTAGAAGAGAGAGAATGGGTCATATAGAGCTAGCTGCTCCAATGTCTCATATATGGTACTTCAAAGGAATACCTAGTAGAATGGGTCTTCTTTTAGACATGTCTCCAAGAGCTCTTGAAAAAGTACTTTACTTTGCTTCATATGTAGTAACAGATCCAAAAGAAACTGGATTAACAGCTAAACAGCTTTTAACAGAAAAAGAATACAGAGATGCTGTAGACAACTACGGATATGGTAGCTTTGAAGTTGGTATGGGTGCTGAAGCTGTAAAAAAACTTTTACAGGATATAGACCTAGAACAGCAGAGTAAAGAATTAAGAGCTGACTTAAAAGATAGTACAGGACAGAAAAGAATAAGAACAATAAGAAGACTAGAAGTAGTTGAAGCATTCAGAAAATCAGGAAATAAACCTGAATGGATGATACTTGATGCTATTCCAGTTATACCACCAGACATAAGACCAATGGTTCAGTTAGACGGTGGTAGATTCGCAACTTCTGACCTAAATGATCTTTATAGAAGAGTTATAAACAGAAATAACAGATTAAAAAGACTTCTAGAATTAGGAGCTCCAGATATAATAGTAAGAAATGAAAAAAGAATGCTTCAGGAAGCAGTCGATGCACTTATAGACAATGGTAGAAGAGGTAGACCTGTTACAGGACCAGGAAACAGACCATTAAAATCTTTATCAGATATGCTTAAAGGTAAACAGGGACGTTTCAGACAGAACTTACTTGGTAAACGTGTTGACTACTCAGGACGTTCTGTTATAGTAGTTGGACCAGAACTTAAATTCTACCAGTGTGGTCTTCCTAAGAAAATGGCACTTGAATTATTCAAACCATTTGTTATGGATAAATTAGTAGAAGAAGGTTATGCACACAATATAAAAAGTGCGAAATCAATAGTAGAAAAAGTAAAAACTGAAGTATGGGACGTTTTAGAAGACGTTATTAAAAACCATCCAGTTTTACTTAACCGTGCCCCTACTCTACATAGACTAGGAATACAGGCTTTCGAACCAGTACTTGTTGAAGGTAAGGCTATAAAACTACATCCACTAGTTTGTACAGCGTACAATGCCGACTTCGACGGTGACCAGATGGCCGTTCACGTTCCTCTATCAGTAGAAGCACAGGCAGAAGCAAGATTCTTAATGCTATCTGTAAACAATATACTTGCTCCAAAAGATGGTTCTCCAATAACAACTCCTTCTCAGGATATGGTTCTTGGAAGTTACTATTTAACAATAGAAGCACAGGATGGTGCTAAAGGAACAGGTATGATATTCAAAGACTACAATGAATTATTACTTGCTTACTACAATAAAGTTGTTGAATTACACGCTTTAGTAAAAGTTAGAAAAGTTCTTCCTGATGGAAGATCTGCTCTAGTAGAAAGTACTGTTGGTAGATTCATATTCAATGAAGGTATACCTCAGGATTTAGGATTTGTAGATAGAGAAAAAGATCCATTCAGTTTAGAAATAGATGAAGTTGTTACTAAGAAATATCTTGGTAAAATAATAGATAAATGTTTCAGAAAACATGAAAACACTATAACAGCTGAATTACTTGACTATGTTAAAGGTATAGGTTTCAAATATTCTACTGTAGGTGGTATAACAGTTGCAGTTGCGGATATGGCAATACCTAAAGAAAAAGAAATATACATAGCAGAAGCTGAAAAAGAAGTTGAAAAATTAGGTAAGGCTTATAGAAGAGGTCTTATATCTGATGAAGAAAGATACGAAAAGGTTATAGCTACTTGGACAGAAACTACTGACAAAGTAACTAATGCCCTAATGGATAACCTTGATAGATTAAATAATATATTCATAATGGCTCACTCTGGAGCCAGAGGTTCTAAGAACCAGATAAGACAGCTAGCAGGTATGCGTGGACTTATGGCCAATGCATCTGGTAAAACTGTCGAAATACCAGTTAAATCTAACTTCCGTGAAGGTTTATCAGTACTTGAATACTTCACATCTGCGCATGGGGCTAGAAAAGGTCTTGCCGATACAGCTCTACGTACAGCCGACTCTGGTTACTTAACAAGAAGACTTGTTGACGTCAGCCAGGACGTTATAGTAAGAGATATAGACTGTGGAACTACAGAAACTACAGAAGTTCTTGCTATAAAAGATGGAAACGAAGTAATAGAAGAAATATACGATAGAATAGTTGGTAGATATACTATAGATCCTATAGTACATCCAGAAACTGGTGAAGTATTAGTTCCTGCAGATTCTATGATAAAAGAAGATGCAGCTGAAAAAATAGTTGCAGCAGGAATAGAAAAAGTAAACATAAGAACAGTTCTTAACTGTAAAACTAAACATGGTGTTTGTTCAAAATGCTATGGTAGAAACCTTGCTACAGGTAAAGAAGTTAATATAGGAGAAGCAGTTGGTATAATAGCAGCTCAGTCAATCGGTGAACCGGGTACACAGCTTACAATGCGTACATTCCATACAGGTGGGGTTGCCGGTGGAGATATAACTCAGGGGCTTCCAAGGGTTGAAGAGTTATTCGAAGCTAGAAAACCAAAAGGTCTTGCTATAATAACAGAAGTAAGTGGACAGGTTAAAATAGATGAAACAGGTAAGAGAAAAGAAGTAATCGTTGTTCCAGCTGAAGGTGAAGCTCAGACATATCAGATACCTTATGGCTCAAGAGTAAGAGTTAAAGATGGACAGATGGTAGAAGCTGGGGATCCAATAACTCAGGGTTCTATAAATCCTCATGATATAGTTAGAGTTAAAGGAATCGGTGGAGTACAGGATTACATAGTTAAAGAAGTACAGAGAGTCTACAGACTACAGGGGGTTGATGTTAACGATAAACATATAGAAGTTATTGTTAGACAGATGCTATCTAAAGTTAAAGTAGAAGATCCAGGAGATACAGATTTACTTCCGGGTGGATATGAAGATGTTCTTGTATATGAAAAATGTAATGAAGATGCAATAGCTCAGGGATTAAGACCTGCAGTTGCTAAGAGAGTATTACTTGGTATAACTAAAGCATCTCTTGCTACAGAATCATTCTTATCTGCCGCTTCATTCCAGGAAACTACAAGAGTTCTTACTGAAGCAGCTATAAAAGGTAAAGAAGACCACTTAATAGGACTAAAAGAAAATGTTATATTAGGTAAACTTATACCAGCTGGTACAGGAATGAAGAAATACAGAAATATAGCAGTTGAAAAAATTGAAGAATAATTTGACACAAAAATGTGTGAAATGTAAAATATCAATTGTTGACAACAGTTATATTAGGTGATAAAATAATAAAAGTGTGATTTAAAAGTACACTAAGGGCTTTTTATAAAGCTCTTAGTGCTTTTAAGTTATAGAAGAAAGTAACAAAGAACTAAAAGCATCAAGCTAAAAGCACAGCAAATCAATCGTAAAGAAACGATTGTAGTTGGCGATCACTGAAAGATCGAAAATAAAAAAGAAGGAGGTGCAGATGATGCCAACAATTAACCAATTAGTTCGTAAAAGTAGAAAAGACATACTAAAAAAATCTACTGCTCCAGCACTACAGAAGGGGTATAACTCATTAAACAAAAAAACAACTGACGCAAGTTCTCCACAGAAAAGAGGAGTTTGTACTTCAGTTAAAACAGTTACTCCTAAAAAACCAAACTCAGCTTTAAGAAAAGTTGCCAGAGTTAGATTAACAAACGGTATAGAAGTATCTGCTTATATACCAGGTGAAGGACACAACTTACAGGAACACTCTGTTGTTCTTATAAGAGGTGGTAGAGTAAAAGACTTACCAGGGGTTAGATACCACATACTAAGAGGTACATTAGATACTGCTGGTGTAGACAAAAGAAGACAGTCTAGATCAAAATACGGTGCTAAGAGACCTAAAGACAAAAAATAAGAAAAGTTATATAGTATAACGAAAAAACAAAAACAGACATAGATTATAATGTGATTAAAGAAGTTAGGTGCTTTAAATATAGATATATTTATGGCATCACGGCTGACTATTCGATGTCGAGTACCTATGATTTAAATTTTAATAATTAAGGAGGGAAGCGAAATGCCAAGAAAAGGTAACGTTCCAAAAAGAGAAGTATTACCAGATCCAATGTACGGAAGTAAGGTAGTTACTAAATTAATAAACAATTTAATGTTAGACGGAAAAAGAGGAAAATCTCAGAAAATAGTATACGATGCATTTGATTTAATAGCTGAAAGAACAGGAGAAGACGCTTTAGAAGTTTTCGAAAAAGCTATGGAAAACATAATGCCAGTATTAGAAGTAAAAGCTAGAAGAGTTGGTGGGGCAAACTACCAGGTTCCAATAGAAGTTAGACCAGACAGAAGACAGACATTAGGTCTTAGATGGTTAGTAAGATACACTAGAGCTCGTGGAGAAAAAGGAATGGTTGAAAAGCTAGCTAAAGAAATAATGGACGCAGCTAACAACACAGGAGCTTCAGTTAAGAAAAAAGAAGATACTCATAAAATGGCAGAAGCTAATAAAGCATTTGCTCACTACAGATGGTAGGATTTTAAAAATCGGATTAAATAGAAATCTTCCAATTAAATTCGTAAATTAAGGAGGAAAAAGATGGCTAGAGAGTTTTCACTAGAAAATACTAGAAATATCGGGATAATGGCCCATATAGATGCAGGAAAAACTACTACTACAGAAAGAATTCTTTTCTATACAGGTAAAACTCATAAAATAGGAGAAACTCATGAAGGGGCTTCTCAGATGGACTGGATGGAACAGGAAGCAGAAAGAGGTATAACAATAACTTCAGCTGCTACAACTGTTACATGGAAAGGTAATAGAATAAACGTTATAGATACTCCAGGTCACGTCGACTTCACAGTTGAAGTTGAAAGATCTCTAAGAGTTCTTGACGGTGCTGTTGCTGTATTCTGTGCTAAAGGTGGGGTTGAACCTCAGTCTGAAAATGTATGGAGACAGGCAGAAACTTACGGAGTACCAAGAATAGCATTCATAAACAAAATGGATATACTTGGTGCAGACTTCTACAATGCAGTAGAAATGATGAAAACAAGATTAAGTGCAAACGCTGTTGTTCTTCAGTTACCAATAGGTAAAGAAGATGACTTTGTTGGTATAGTTGATCTATTAAACATGGACGCTATAATATACAAAGACGACAAAGGTGTTGAAATGGAAGAAACTGAAATACCAGAAGATATGAAAGAAATGGCTCAGGAATGGAGAGAAAAAATGGTTGAAGCAGTAGCTGAAACTGACGAAGAGCTAATGATGAAATATCTTGAAGGTGAAGAAATATCAGTTGAAGAATTAAAAACTGCTATAAGAAAAGCTACAATAGCTTGTGAAATGAACCCAGTATTCTGTGGTACTGCTTACAGAAACAAAGGTGTTCAGCCTCTTATAGATGCTATAGTAGATTATTTACCAGCTCCAACTGATATACCATCAATAAAAGGTATATTAGAAGACGGAGAAGAATCTGAAAGACATGCATCTGACGAAGAACCATTCTCAGCATTAGCATTCAAAATAATGACTGACCCATTCGTTGGTAAATTAGCATTCTTCAGAGTTTACTCTGGTACTCTTACTTCTGGTTCATATGTATTAAATGCAACTAAGAATAAAAGAGAAAGAATAGGACGTATACTTCAGATGCACGCTAATACAAGAACTGAAATAACTGAAGTTTACGCTGGAGATATAGCTGCAGCAGTTGGTCTTAAAGATACAACTACTGGTGATACACTTTGTGATCCAGCAGCTCCAATAATACTTGAATCAATGGAATTCCCAGAACCAGTTATATCTGTTGCTATAGAACCAGCTTCTAAAGCAGCTCAGGAAAAAATGGGTATAGCTCTTCAGAAACTTGCTGAAGAAGACCCTACTTTCACAGTTAGAACTGATGAAGAAACTGGACAGACTATAATATCAGGAATGGGTGAATTACACCTTGATATAATAGTTGACAGACTTCTAAGAGAATTCAAAGTTGAAGCTAAAGTTGGTAACCCTCAGGTTGCTTACAGAGAAACAATAACTCAGCCAGTTGACGTTGAATACAAATATCAGAAACAGTCAGGTGGTAGAGGACAGTACGGTCACGTTAAGATCAGAGTTAACCCTACTGAACCAGGTGAAGGATATAAATTCGAAAACAAAACTGTTGGTGGATCAGTTCCTAAAGAATACGTTGGTCCAACTGACATGGGTATACAGGGAGCTATGCAGTCTGGTATAGTTGCTGGTTATCCAGTTGTTGACGTTGCTGTTGAATTATACGATGGTTCTTACCATGAAGTCGATTCATCAGAAATGGCCTTCAAAATGGCTGGTTCTATGGCGTTCAAAAAAGCTATGCAGCAGGGTAACGCAGTATTACTAGAACCATACTTCAAAGTTGAAGTTGTTACTCCAGAAGATTACATGGGTGACGTTATGGGTGACTTAAACTCAAGAAGAGGTCTTATACAGGGAATGGAAGCTAGATCAGGTGCTCAGGTTATAAACGCATTTGTTCCAATGTCTGAAATGTTCGGATACTCAACTGACCTAAGATCTATGACTCAGGGTCGTGCAACATACACAATGATATTTGACCACTACGAACAGGTTCCAGCATCAGTTGCTAAGAAAATAGTAGATGGTAAATAATATATAAAACAAAATAAACAAACACACAAATATTTAAAAAGCACAAAATAGAAGGGTAGCAACTTCTTGCTACCCTGATAAATAAATTTAAAAAAATAATATTACTAGGGAGGATTTTTAAAATGGCTAAAGCTAAATTTGAAAGAAGTAAACCTCATGTTAATATAGGTACTATAGGACACGTTGACCACGGTAAAACTACATTAACAGCAGCAATAACAAAAACATTATTCGACAGATATCACTTAGGAGAAGCAGTAGATTTCGCTAACATAGATAAAGCTCCAGAAGAAAGAGAAAGAGGAATCACAATATCAACTGCACACGTTGAATATGAAACTCCAAACAGACATTACGCACACGTTGACTGCCCAGGACATGCTGACTACGTTAAAAACATGATAACTGGTGCTGCACAGATGGATGGTGCTATATTAGTTGTATCAGCAACTGATGGACCAATGCCACAGACAAGAGAACATATACTATTATCAAGACAGGTTGGTGTACCTTACATAGTTGTATTCTTAAACAAATGTGATATGGTAGACGATGAAGAACTTCTTGAATTAGTTGAAATGGAAGTAAGAGAATTATTAAACGAATATGATTTCCCAGGAGATGATACTCCAATAGTAAGAGGATCTGCATTAAAAGCATTAGAAGATCCATCAAGCGAATGGGGAGATAAAATAGTAGAATTCTTCGAAATGATAGATGAATACATACCAGCTCCAGAAAGAGATGTTGATAAAGACTTCTTAATGCCAGTAGAAGACGTATTCTCTATAACAGGTAGAGGAACAGTTGCAACAGGTAGGGTTGAAAGAGGAGTACTAAAAGTACAGGACGAAGTTGAACTAGTAGGATTAGCAGAAGCTCCAAGAAAAGTAGTAGTAACAGGAGTAGAAATGTTCAGAAAATTACTAGATCAGGCAGAAGCTGGAGATAACATAGGAGCATTATTAAGAGGTGTTCAGAGAAATGAAATAGAAAGAGGACAGGTTCTTGCAAAACCAGGAACAGTTAATGCTCATACAAAATTCACAGCAGAAATATACGTTCTTAAAAAAGAAGAAGGTGGAAGACATACTCCATTCTTCGATGGATACAGACCACAGTTCTACTTCAGAACAACAGACGTAACAGGAGCTTGTAAATTACCAGAAGGAACAGAAATGGTAATGCCTGGAGATAACGTAACAATAGAAGTTGACTTAATAAACTCTATATGTGTTGAAGAAGGATTAAGATTCGCAATAAGAGAAGGTGGAAGAACTGTAGCATCTGGTGTAGTTGCATCAATAATAGAATAATTAATTGATAGATAATTACTTAAATGTTATAGATGAAAGAGAGATCAAAATGATCTCTCTTTTTTTATGGATAAAATTTCAAAAACAGTTGACATGTATACAAAAATTTTGTATACTAAGGAAAGTGTTTGAAAGAAAGAAAAGTAGCCAGTAAGATTTTTAAAAATAGATAAAAATAAATTTGAAAAGCACAAAAAAAGTCTTGCAAAAGTACGTAAGATGAGGTAAAATATATTAGTGTGCTTGAGAGATATATTTAGTTGAAGTTTTGGCTGAACGCTGCAAAATGCTGAAAATGGGTTATAGAAACACCCGGAAGAGTGTATCGGAGGCGGCGGGATATCAAAATTATAATAAATATTTGTAGAAGGAGGGAAATCAAGATGGCTAAAAATGAAAAAATAAGAATAAGATTAAAATCATATGATCACAAATTATTAGATTTTTCTGCTGGAAAAATAGTAGAAACTGCTAAAAAAGCTGGTTCTCAGGTTTCAGGTCCTGTGCCACTACCAACAGAAAAGAAAATAGTTACTATATTAAGAGCTGTTCATAAATACAAAGATTCTAGAGAACAGTTCGAAATAAGAACTCACAAAAGACTTATAGATATAGCTAACCCAACACAGAAAACAGTTGATTCTCTAATGAGATTAGATTTACCAGCTGGTGTTGATATAGAAATAAAATTATAAGAACATATAAACCGCCTAAGATAGAGATATCTTAGAATGATTACTCTTTACGAAGGGCAATCCGCTGTAAGAAAATAATAGGAGGTGCTAATATGAAAGGAATATTAGGGAAAAAAGTTGGTATGACTCAGATATTCACTGAAGAAGGTGTGGTTATACCAGTTACAGTAGTAGAAGTTGGACCAGTTGTTGTAACTCAGGTTAAAACAATAGAAAATGATGGATACAACGCAATACAGGTTGGTTTTGAAGATGCTAAAGAAAAATCATTAAACAAACCAGCTAAAGGACATTTAGCAGCAGCTAATGTACTTAAAAAACACTTAAAAGAATTCAGAGTAGAAAATGCTGCAGAATATACAGTTGGACAGGAAATAAAAGCTGATATATTCGAAGCAGGTGCAAAAATAGATGTTACTGGAATATCTAAAGGTAAAGGATTCCAGGGACCAATAAAAAGACACGGACAGTCAAGAGGACCAGAAACTCACGGTTCTAGATACCACAGAAGACCAGGTTCAATGGGAGCTTGTTCTTATCCAGGTAGAGTTTTCAAAAACAAAAAACTTGCAGGACACATGGGTAGCGTAAAAGTTACTATACAGAATTTAGATTTAGTAAGAGTAGATGCTGAAAAAAATCTTATGTTAGTTAAAGGTGCTATACCAGGAGCTAAAGGTTCAGTAGTAACAATAAAAGAAGCAGTTAAGGCTTCTAAATAACTACTAAGATAGGAAAGGAGGAACAAAAATGCCAAAGATAAATGTTATGAATATTAACGGACAGAATGTTGGTGAAATAGAATTATGTGATTCTATATTCAACGTTGAAGTTAACGAACATGTGCTTTACGAAGCAGTTAAATGTCAGTTAGCAAATAGAAGACAGGGTACTCAGTCAGCTAAAACTAGAGCAGAAGTTAGAGGCGGCGGAAGAAAACCTTGGAAACAGAAAGGTACAGGAAGAGCTAGACAGGGTTCTACTAGATCTGTACAGTGGGTAGGTGGAGGAGTTGCCTTCGCACCAAAACCAAGAAGCTACAAATACACATTACCTAAAAAAGTTAGAAGATTAGCTATGAAATGTGCTTTATCTTCAAAAGTTCAGAACAACGAAATAATAGTATTAGATGCATTAACAATGGATGCTCCTAAAACTAAAGAATTCGTAGCTATATTAAACAACATAAAAGCTTCAAGAAAAGCTCTAGTTGTTACAGCTGAAAAGAACGAAAACGTAATAAAATCAGCAAGAAACATAGAAGGTGTTCAGACTGCATTAGTTAACACTTTAAATGTATACGATATATTAAATCATGACACATTTGTAATAACTACAGATGCTGTTAAGAAAGTGGAGGAGGTGTACGCATAATGACTAATCCACATGACGTTATAATAAGACCAGTCGTTACTGAAAAAAGTATGACAGAAATGGCTGACAAAAAATACACTTTTGTTGTAGATAAGAAAGCTAACAAAACTGAAATAAAAAAAGCTGTAGAAGCTATATTCGACGTTAAAGTTGAAAAAGTAAACACACTAAACTATGATGGAAAAATGAAAAGAATGGGTAGAACTCAGGGAAGAACTGCTAGCTTCAAAAAAGCTGTTGTTAAATTAACAGAAGGAAGCAAAGACATAGAATTCTTCCAGGGAATGTAATATCCTAACTATTTATTAAGGAGGGAAACAAGAATGGCTATTAAAAAGTTTAAACCTACTTCTCCTGCCTTAAGACAGATGACAGTTTTAGTTTCTGATGAAATAACTACTAACAGCCCAGAAAAATCACTTTTAGTTAACCTAAAAAATAACTCTGGTAGAAATGCTCACGGTAGAATAACTGTTCGTCACAGAGGTGGAAGACAGAAAAGAAAATATAGATTAATAGATTTCAAAAGAAATAAAGATGGTATACCTGCAAAGGTTGCTACAATAGAATACGATCCAAATAGAACTGCTAACATAGCTTTATTACACTATGCAGATGGTGAAAAAAGATATATATTAGCACCAGTTGGAATAAAAGTTGGAGATACTTTACTATCAGGTAAAGGTGCTGACATAAAACCAGGTAACTGCTTACAGTTAAAAGACATGCCAGTTGGTACATTAGTTCACAATATAGAACTTAAACCAGGTAAAGGTGGTCAGTTAGTAAGATCAGCAGGAGTTTCTGCTCAGTTAATGGCTAAAGAAGGAAAAAATGCATTACTAAGATTACCATCAGGTGAAATGAGATTAGTAAGCGTAGAATGTAAAGCTACTATAGGACAGGTTGGTAACATAGAACACGGTAACGTTGTTATAGGTAAAGCTGGTAGAACAAGACACATGGGTATGAGACCTACAGTAAGAGGTTCTGTAATGAACCCTAACGACCATCCACACGGTGGTGGGGAAGGTAGAGCTCCAATAGGTAGACCATCACCAGTTACACCTTGGGGTAAACCTGCTCTTGGATACAAAACTAGAAAGAAAAATAAAGCTTCAAATAAATTAATAGTTTCAAGAAGAACTAAATAGTAATCGTTAATAGATTTATTTATTCGGAAAGGAGGATCATACATGTCAAGATCAACTAAAAAAGGACCTTTCGTGCATAAGGGTCTATTAAAGAAAGTAGAAGCTATGAACGCTAGCGGAAACAGAGAAGTTATAAAAACTTGGTCAAGAACTTCTACAATATTCCCACAGTTCGTTGAAAATACAATAGCTGTACATGACGGAAGAAAACATGTTCCAGTATACATAACTGAAGATATGGTTGGACACAAATTAGGAGAATTCGTTCCAACAAGAACTTTCAAAGGACATAAAGACGACGAAAAATCAAATAAAAGAAAATAATTATGTTGAAAGGAGGACCACGTAATGGAAGCAAAAGCTACTGCTAAATATGTACGTGTTTCAGCAAGAAAAGCAGGACAGATATGCGATCTTGTTAGAGGAAAAAATGTTGATGAAGCTTTAGCTATATTAAAGTTCACTCCTAGAGAGGCAGCTTCAATAATAGCAAAAGTTGTTGCATCAGCAAAAGCAAATGCAGAAAACAACCACGAAATGGATACAGATAAATTATACATAGCATCAATAGTTGCAAACCAGGGGCCAACAATGAAAAGATACATGCCTAGAGCTCAGGGTCGTGCATGCGAAATAAGAAAAAGAACTTCTCATATAGAAGTTGTACTTAAAGAAAAATAAGAGAAGGAGGTACAGTAATGGGTCAGAAAGTTAATCCACACGGACTAAGAGTCGGTGTTATAAAAGATTGGGATTCAAGATGGTTCACTAATAATGGTAAAGAGTTCGGAAGCTTCATATTAGAAGACCACAATATCCGTAAATTCTTAAAGAAAAAATTATACTCTGCTGGAGTTGCTAAAATAGAAATAGAAAGATCAGCTAACAAAGTTAAATTAGATTTACATGTTGCTAAACCAGGTGTTGTTATAGGTAGAGCAGGAACTGAAATAGAAGCTTTAAAAGCTGAATTAGAAAAATTAACTGGAAAAACTGTTATAGTTAACATAGTTGAAGTTAAAAATGTAGATAGAGATGCTCAGTTAGTTGCTGAAAATATAGCTGCTGCTATAGAAAGAAGGGTTGCCTTCAGAAGAGCAATGAAACAGGGAATACAGAGAGCTATGAAATCAGGAGCTAAAGGTATAAAAGTTGCTGCTTCTGGTAGATTAGGTGGAGCTGAAATGGCTAGAACAGAAGGATACAGCGAAGGAAATGTACCTCTACAGACTTTAAGATCTGATATAGATTACGGATTCGCTGAAGCAGATACTACTTACGGTAAAATAGGTATAAAAGTTTGGATATGCAACGGTGAAGTTCTTCCAACTAAACACGTTCCAGGTGCAGATCCAAGACCTGAAAGACCAGGTAGAAGAGACAACAGAGATAATAAGAGAAATAACAGAAGAGGAAATGATAGAAACAACAGAGGAAACAGAAGACCTCAGGGATCAAGACCTCAGAGAACTGAAAATAAAGAAAACTAATTAAAAGGTTCGAGGAAGGGAGGAAAAATACTCATGTTAATGCCAAAGAGAGTTAAACGTCGTAGAGTTCACAGAGGAAGCATGTCTGGGAAAGCTAACAAAGGTAACACAGTAACTTACGGTGATTTCGGTCTAGTTGCTATGGAACCATCTTGGATAACTTCAAACCAGATAGAAGCAGCCAGAGTTGCGATGACAAGATATATGAAAAGAGGGGGAAAAGTTTGGATAAAAATATTCCCTCATAAACCAATAACAAGAAAACCAGCTGAAACTCGTATGGGTGCCGGTAAAGGTTCACCAGAATACTGGGTAGCAGTTGTAAAACCAGGAAGAGTAATGTTCGAAATAGGTGGTGTAGGAGAAGAGAAAGCAAGAGAAGCTATGAGACTTGCTGCTAACAAACTACCTATCAAATGTAAATTTGTTAAAAAAGAAGATCAGGTAAAGGGTGGTGAATAGGATGAAAGCTAAAGAATTAAGAGAATTAACAAGTGAACAGCTTACAGAAAAATTAAACGAATTCAAAAGTGAATTATTTAGCTTAAGATTCCAATTAGCTACTGGTCAGTTAGAAAATACAGCTAGAATCAAATTTGTTAAAAAAGATATAGCAAAAGTTAAAACTGTTCTTGCTGAAAGAAAGTTAAACGAAGCTAGAGCTTAATAATTGGAAGGAGGCTTTTTAGACATGGAAAGAGGAAGAAGAAAAGTTAGAATAGGCCGTGTTGTAAGTGATAAAATGGATAAAACAATAGTTGTTGCTGTTGAAGAATTCGTTCGTCATCCATTATACAACAAACGTGTTAAGAGAACAAAAACATTCAAAGCTCATGATGAAAACAACGTATGTAACATCGGAGATAGAGTTAAAATAATGGAAACTAGACCTTTATCAAAAGATAAAAGATTTAGATTAGTTGAAGTTGTTGAAAAGGTTAAATAGTTTTTTTAAGAAGGAGGGATTACGATGATACAGCAGGAAACTCGTCTAAGAGTTGCAGACAACTCTGGTGCCAAAGAACTATTAACTATACGTGTTCTTGGTGGAAGTAAAAGAAGATATGCTAATATAGGCGACGTAGTTGTTGCTACAGTAAAAAGTGCAACACCAGGTGGAGTTGTAAAAAAAGGTAAAGTTGTAAAAGCAGTTATAGTAAGAAGCAAAAAAGGCGTAAGACGTAACGACGGAAGTTATATATCATTTGATGAAAATGCAGCAGTTATAATAAAAGACGATAAAACTCCAGTAGGAACTCGTATATTTGGGCCTGTTGCAAGAGAATTAAGAGATAATGACTTTATGAAAATAGTTTCTCTTGCTCCAGAAGTTTTATAATTAAGGAGGTGCAATGAGAAATGATGAGAGTTAAAAAAGGTGACACTGTAGTAGTTATAGCAGGAAAAGACAAAGGTAAAAAAGGTACAGTTCTTAACGTAAACCCTAAAGCAAACAAAGTTACTGTTGAAGGAGTTAACGTAATAACTAAACACCAGAAACCATCTGCTATGAACCAGCAGGGTGGAATAATAAACAAAGAAGCTCCAATAGATATGTCTAACGTAATGCCATTTGATCCTGAAACAGGAAAAGGTGTTAGAGTTAGATTCGTAGAAAAAGACGGAGTTAAAGTAAGAGTATCAGCAAAGAGCGGAAAAGAATTATAATAAGTAATGAAAGGAGGGACCTTAAATGGCTTCTAGATTAGAAGAAAAATACATAAAAGAAGTTGCTCCAGCTTTAATGGAGAAATTTGAATACAAAAACGTAATGGAAATACCTAAATTAGTTAAAATAGTTATAAACATGGGGATAGGTGACGCTAAAGAAAATCCAAAAGGATTAGAAAAAGCTGTTGAAGAATTAGAATTAATAGCAGGTCAGAAACCAGTTATAACAAGAGCTAGAAAATCTGTTGCGAACTTCAAATTAAGAGAAGGAATGCCAATAGGTACAAAAGTTACATTAAGAGATGACAAAATGTTCTACTTCATGGATAAATTAGTTTCTGTTTCTTTACCAAGAGTTAGAGACTTCAGAGGTGTAAGTGCAGATTCATTCGACGGAAGAGGAAACTACGCACTAGGAATAAAAGAACAGTTAATATTCCCTGAAATAGAATACGATAAAGTAGACAAAGTTAGAGGAATGGACATAATCTTCGTTACTACAGCTAAAACTGACGAAGAAGCTCGTGAATTAATAAAATTATTAGGAATGCCATTTTCTAAGTAAGTAAAGGAGGGATTCCCGTGGCTAGAAAAGCAATGGTTGTTAAACAGCAGAAAAAACAGAAATATAAAACTAGAGAATACACTAGATGTTCTATATGTGGAAGACCACATGCAGTTTTAAAAGACTTTGGAATATGCCGTATATGCTTTAGAGAATTAGCATACAAAGGTGAAATACCTGGCGTAAGAAAAGCAAGTTGGTAAGATTTGGAAAGAATGGAAGGAGGGCTATAAAATGACAATGACAGATCCAATTGCAGATATGCTTACTCGTATAAGAAATGCGAACACAGTTAAGCATGAAACTGTTGACGTTCCCGCTTCTAACATAAAAAAAGAAATAGCTAGAATACTTCTTGAAGAAGGTTTCGTTAAAGGTTATGACGTTATAGAAGATGGAAAACAGGGAATAATAAGATTACAATTAAAGTACGGAATAGAAGGCGAAAGAGTAATATCAGGACTTAAGAGAATATCTAAACCTGGTATGAGAGTTTACAGCTCTAAAGACGAAATACCAAAGGTATTAAACGGATTAGGTGTAGCTATAATGTCTACTTCTAAAGGTATATTAACAGATAGAGAAGCAAGAAAAGAAAATGTTGGTGGAGAAGTAATCTGCTACGTTTGGTAATAATCGTTTAAAAAGTAAGGAGGTGCTACGATGTCAAGAATAGGTGTTAAACCAATAAACGTTCCTGCAGGAGTTGAAGTTGAAATAGCTGAAGGAAACTTAGTTACAGTAAAAGGACCAAAAGGAACATTAGTAAAACAGTTAAGTGATGAATTAACTATAAACAAAGAAGAAAATACAATAGTTGTTACAAGACCAACTGACAACAAAAAACATAGATCTTTACACGGATTAACAAGAACTTTACTAAACAACATGATAATTGGTGTTAGTGAAGGATACGAAAAGAAAATGGAATTAAAGGGTGTTGGTTATAGAGCTCAGAAAAACGGAAAAACATTAGTTATGAACTTAGGATTCTCTCATCCAGTAGAAATGGAAGATCCAGAAGGTATAACAGTTGAGTGTCCAAACCAGCTAGAAATAGTTGTTAAAGGTACTGACAAACAGTTAGTAGGAAACTACGCTGCTAAAATAAGAGCTTGGAGAAAACCAGAACCATATAAAGGTAAAGGTATAAGATACGTTGATGAAGTAATCATACGTAAAGAAGGTAAAACTGGTAAAAAATAAGTAAAATAATTACTTAATATACACACTGGAAAGGAGTGAATGAAGTGATAAAAAAAGCTGATAAAAACGCTAAAAGAGTTCAGAGACATAAAAGAGTAAGAAAAAATCTTGCTGGTACAGCTGCTAGACCAAGACTTTGTGTTTTCAGAAGTGCTAACAACATATATGCTCAGATAATAGATGACGTTCAGAGAGTTACTTTAACTGCTGCTTCTTCATTAGAAAAAGAAGTTAAAGAAGCTGTTGGACATACAGGAAACAAAGAAGCAGCTAGAAAAGTTGGAGAATTAGTTGCTAAAAAAGCTATAGAAAAAGGAATCACTGAAGTTGTATTCGACAGAGGTGGATATATATATCACGGAAGAATAAAAGAATTAGCAGACGGAGCTAGAGAAGCTGGTCTTAAATTCTAATAAAAAGGAGGGAAACACATGCTACGTAAACCAATAGATGCATCAGCTCTTGATCTACAGGAAAGAGTTGTTGAAGTTAGACGTGTTACTAAAGTTGTTAAAGGTGGTAGAAACTTTAGATTCGCAGCTTTAGTAGTTGTTGGAGATGAAAACGGACATGTAGGTATAGGTTCTGGGAAAGCAATGGAAGTTCCAGACGCTATAAAAAAAGCCGTAGAAGATGCTAAAAAGAATTTAATAACTGTACCAATGGTTGGTACTACTATACCTCACGAAGTTAACGGACACTTCGGTGCTGGTAAAATACTTATAATGCCTGCTGCAGAAGGTACAGGAGTTATAGCAGGGGGTCCTGCAAGAGCCGTACTTGAATTAGCTGGATTAAAAGACGTTAGAGCTAAATCTTTAGGTTCTAATAACCCAAGAAACATGGTAAACGCAACTATAGAAGGACTTAATTCACTTAAAACAGCTGAAGATATAGCTAGATTAAGAGGAAAAAAAGTTGAAGAATTATTAGGTTAAGGAGGTAGTTAAAATGGCTAAATTACAGATAAAATTAGTTAGAAGTACAATAGGAACTACTCCTAATCAGAGAAAAAACGTTGAAGCGTTAGGGTTAAGAAAAAGAGAACAGGTAGTAGTTAAAGAAGATACACCTCAGATGAGAGGTATGATAAAAAAAGTTTCTCACTTAGTAGAAGTGACTGAAATAGCTGAATAATAATCAAAACGGAAATTAAAGGAGGTGCAAAACCATGAAATTACATGAATTAAAACCTGCTAAAGGTGCTGTAAGATCTACTAAAAGATTAGGTAGAGGTACTGCGACTGGACAGGGTAAAACTTCAGGACGTGGACAGAAAGGTCAGTGGTCTCGTTCAGGTGGAGGAGTTAGAGTTGGTTTCGAAGGTGGACAGATGCCTTTATCAAGAAGACTTCCTAAGAGAGGTTTCACTAACATATTTGCTAAAGAATACACTGAAGTAAACGTTAAAGATCTTAACAGATTCGAAAACGGAACTGAAATAACAGCTGAATTATTAAAATCAACTAAAGTTATAAGCAAAATAGCTAAAGATGGAATAAAAATCTTAGGTGAAGGTGAATTAGAAAAAGCTTTAACAGTTAAAGCAGCTAAATTCACTGCTTCAGCTCAGGAAAAAATAGAAAAAGCTGGAGGAAAAGCAGAGTTAGTATAATAACCTGCTGTTCTCCAGGCCAGTCAAGCGGGGTGATTAAAACGTGCTGTCACAGATAAAGCAGGCTTGGAAACTTAAGGAAATAAGAAAAAAACTTCTATATACACTAATGATGGTAGTGGTATTCAGAATAGGTACTACTATACCGGTGCCAGGGATAGACACAAGTATTATAAAACAGATGGTAGAAGGTAATAATCTTTTATCTCTATACAATATGTTTACTGGGGGAGCATTTAGTAACTTTACACTATTTGCTTTAGGAATAGGACCTTATATCACTGCTTCGATCATCATACAGCTTCTTACTGTTGGATTTGAAAGTTTAAAAGAACTTCAAAAATCAGGAGAAGAAGGAAAGAAAAAGATGGATAAGTACACAAGATGTACTGCACTTGCACTAGCATTTGTTCAGGCGATAGGAATAACACTTGGAATTGTTAGAAGTGCTTTAAAATCTGATAATGTATTTTTCATCACAACTGTTATAATAACACTTGTTTCTGCCAGTATGATGGTTATGTGGATTGGTGATAGAATAACAGAAAAAGGACTAGGAAATGGTAGTTCTGTTATAATATTTGTTGGTATAATATCAAGAATACCAATAGATGGAATAGCTATAGCAAACCAAATAAAATCTGGTGCTACACCAATTTGGGCTGCTATACTTCTTGTTGTAGTAATACTTTTAACTATATTAGGTGTTACATTTATACAGGAAGCTACAAGAAAGATACCAGTTCAGTATGCGAAAAGAGTTGTTGGAAGAAAAATGTATGGAGGACAGAGTTCTCACATACCTATGAAAGTTAACCAGTCAGGAGTTATGCCAATAATATTCGCAAGTTCTATATTAGCTATGCCACAGACAATAGCAATGTTCATGGGAACAGATGCTCAGCAGTTTGTTCAGCAGTGGTTAAGTGGAGCTACAGAGCAGGGATTCTGGATATATAGATCAATAGAAATATTACTTATAATATTCTTCTCATATTTCTACACAACTATATCTTTCAATGTAGAAGATATAACTAAGAATATGAAAAATGGTGGTGGATTTATACCAGGAATAAGACCTGGAAAACCAACAGAAGATTATTTATCAAGAATATTATCAAGATTAACTTTAGCTGGTGCTGCATTCCTAGGTGTAATCGCTATGATACCAGCACTTATAACTCATTATCTTTCATTACCGATGAGTTTAGCAGGTACTTCACTTCTAATCGTTGTCGGAGTTGCTCTTGAATTAAAGAGACAGCTTGAATCGAATTTAGTAATGAGAAATTACCAGGGATTTTTAAAATAATTTATCGAATTGGAGATGAATAATATGAGAATAATATTACTTGGACCTCCAGGGGCAGGTAAAGGTACTCAGGCAGCAAAAATAGTGGAAAAATACGATATACCTCATATATCTACTGGAGACATATTTAGAAAGAATATAAAAGAAGGCACAGAATTAGGAACAAAAGCAAAAGAATACATGGATCAGGGACTTCTAGTTCCAGATGAATTAACTTGCGGACTTGTTGTTGATAGAATATCTCAGGAAGATTGCAAAAATGGATTCATGCTTGATGGATTCCCAAGAAATATAAATCAGGCTGAACAGCTTGACAAATATTTAAATGAAGCTGGATTAAAACTTGATAAAATAGTTAACATAGAAGTTGATAAGAGTATATTAGTAGGAAGAGCTGTAGGAAGAAGAATATGTAAAGCTTGCGGTGCAACATTCCACGTAGAATTTAATCCAACTAAAGTAGAAGGCGTTTGTGACAAATGTGGAGAACCTCTACATCAGAGAGCAGACGACAATGAAGAAACTGTTTCTAGAAGAATACAGGTTTACTTAGATGAAACTAAACCATTAGTAGGATATTATTCTGAACAGGGAATAGTAGCTGACATAAATGGTGATCAGGATATAGATAAAGTATTCGCTGATATAGTAGAATCTTTAAGCTAATCAATGATAATCAAGAAAAATGATAGACAAATAGAACTCATGAGAGAAGCGGGAAAAATAGTCGCTGATACTCATGAAGTTCTGAGAAAAGCTATTGCTCCTGGAATATCAACTGAGGAGTTAGATAAAATAGCTGAAAATAATATCAGGAAGTATAATGCAGAACCTTCTTTTAAAGGGTATAACGGATTCCCGGCAAGTATTTGCACTTCAATCAATGAAGAGGTTGTCCATGGAATACCTGGGAAAAGAATACTTCAAGAAGGTGACATTATAAGTATTGATATAGGTGCCTATTATAAAGGATATCATGGGGATGCTGCAAAGACACATGCCGTTGCTGTGATATCTGAAGAGGATAGGAAACTAATAGAAGTTACAAAAGAGAGCTTCTATGAAGGATTAAAATTTGCGAAAGTCGGATATAGACTTTCAGATATCTCGCATGCGATACAAGTACACATACAAAATAACAACTTTTCAGTAGTTAGGGCATATGCTGGACATGGAGTAGGGAAACGACTTCACGAAAGTCCAGAGATACTTAACTATGGTCCACCAGGTAAAGGCCCTAGATTAAAAAAGGGTATGGTGTTAGCCATTGAGCCAATGGTAAACGTCGGGACTTGCCACGTGTTCACTTTATCAAATGGATGGACTGCTGTTACAGCAGATAAGAAAAAATCAGCTCACTACGAGCACACAATAGCAATTACTGAAGATGAACCTCTTATACTTACAGAGTTTTAGTCAAGGTAATAAAAAGTTAAGCAAATTAGAAAGACAGATCTTTTGAGTGATAGTATTAAGAGCCAAAGATACTATCCTCAAAAGATATAATGAAATCTTTATAAAAGCGGAACTTAAGAAGCTGGTAAAAAATCAGCTTACTGAAATGGAGGTTTGGTTAATTAATATGGCCAAAAAAGATGTTATAGAATTAGAAGGTACAGTTGTTGAAAGCTTACCTAATGCAATGTTTAAAGTAAAACTTGAAAATGGACATGAAATATTATGTCACATTTCAGGGAAGCTAAGAATGAACTTCATAAGAATTCTTGAAGGGGACAAGGTAAATGTTGAACTTTCACCTTACGATCTTACAAGAGGAAGAATCACTTGGCGTAAGAAGTAGACGTTTTAGTCTGAGGAGGGATAAATAATGAAGGTTAGACCATCAGTAAAACCAATATGTGAAAAATGTAAAGTTATAAAAAGAAAAGGTAAAGTAATGGTTATATGTGAAAACCCTAAACACAAACAGAAACAGGGATAAAACTTATAAAATATTACTAGTATTTTAGTCGCTTATGTAGTATAATAATATACTGTGATTGTTAACAGCGGCGTTGAATATTGATAATTATCTAGATACGGAAAATAAATTGAAATCAATTATAGGAGGTGCAATAATGGCAAGAATAGCTGGGGTAGACTTACCTAGAGAAAAAAGAGCAGAAATAGGCTTAACTTATATATATGGTATAGGTAAAGCAACTTCAAATGAAATATTAGCTAAAGCCGGGATAAATCCTGATACAAGAATAAAAGATTTATCAGAAGACGAAGTTAATGAATTAAGAAAAATAATAGATGAAGACTTCTTAGTTGAAGGTGACTTAAGAAGAGAAATAGCTTTAAATATAAAAAGACTTAGAGATATAAAATGCTACAGAGGTATAAGACACATGAAAGGTCTTCCATGTAGAGGTCAGAAAACTAAAACTAATGCAAGAACAAGAAAAGGTCCTAAAAAGACTGTATCTCGTAAAAAGAAAAAATAAATTAAATTAACTATATATTAAAAATATAAAGGAGGGAAACAGTAAAAATGGCAAAAGCTAAAAAGAAAGTAACACGTGTTAGAAGAAAAGAACGTAAAAATATAGAACGTGGACATGCACATATACAGTCTACATTTAATAATACAATAGTAACTTTAACTGACGTACACGGAAACGCAATATCTTGGGCGTCTTCAGGTCAGTTAGGATTCAAAGGATCAAGAAAAGCGACTCCATTCGCATCTCAGATGGCAGCAGAAACAGCTGCAAAAGCTGCAATGGAACACGGTTTAAAAACTGTTGAAGTATTCGTAAAAGGACCAGGTTCAGGAAGAGAAGCTGCAATAAGAGCTTTACAGGCAACAGGTCTAGAAGTAACTATGATAAAAGACGTTACTCCAATACCACACAACGGTTGTAGACCACCAAAAAGAAGAAGAGTGTAATTCGAGAATATATATATAGAAATAATCGCAGGAGGTGTAATTTAATGGCAAGATATACAGGTGCATCATGCAGACAGTGCCGTAGAGAAGGAATGAAATTATTCCTTAAAGGTGACAGATGCTATACAGATAAATGTGCTTTAGATAGAAGAAACTACGCTCCAGGTCAGCACGGACAGGGAAGAAAAAAAGTTTCTAACTACGGAGAACAGTTAAGAGAAAAACAGAAAGTTAAAAGAATATACGGAGTTCTAGAAACTCAGTTCAGAAACTTATATGAAAGAGCAGAAAAAATGCCTGGTAAAACAGGGGCTAATCTTTTAAGCTTATTAGAAAGAAGATTAGACAATGTTGTTTACAGAATGGGATTAGCTGCATCTAGAAAAGAAGCTAGACAGTTAGTAACTCATGCTCACTTTACTTTAAATGGTAAAAAAGTTGATATACCATCTTTAACAGTTAATGTTGGTGATGTTATAGCAGTTAAAGAAACATCTAAATCATCAGCTAAATTCAAAGCTTTAGTTGAAAACAACACTAGAATAGCTCCAAACTGGTTAGAAAATAACTTAGATGAAATGTGTGCTAAAGTTGTTTCTCTTCCAACTAGAGAAGATATAGATCTTGAAATAGCTGAACACTTAATCATAGAGTTATACTCTAAATAATAAGAAATTAGTTAGCTTAATAACTTATATTAAATTAAAATTTATTTACCCTCAGTGGATTACTGAATGTTAAGGAGGGTTTTATCCATGATAGAAATAGAAAAGCCAAAGGTAGATATAATAGAACTTAGCGAAGATTTCAGATATGGTAAATTCGTAGTTGAACCTCTTGAAAGAGGATATGGAATAACTATAGGAAATGCACTAAGAAGAATACTGTTATCTTCATTACCAGGTGTTGCAGTTAACGCTGTTAAAATAGAAGGAGTTCTTCATGAATTCTCTACTATACCTGGAGTTAAAGAAGATGTTACAGAAATAATATTAACTTTAAAAGAACTTTCAGCTACTATAGACGGTGAAGGTAACAGAACACTTAAAATAGAAGCTCAGGGTCCTTGCACAGTAACAGGTGCAGACATAATATGCCCACCAGATGTTGAAATAATAAACAAGGATCTTAAAATAGCTACATTAGACGAAGGTTCTAAGCTTAATATGGATATACATGTTGACAAAGGCAGAGGATATGTTCCTGCTGAAGAAAACAAAACAGAAAACATGCCAATAGGTGTATTACCTGTTGACTCAATATATACTCCTGTAGAAAAAGTAAACTACCATGTTGAAAATACAAGAGTAGGTCAGAAATCTGACTATGATAAATTAACTTTAGAAGTTTGGACAAATGGAAGCATAAATCCTCAGGAAGGAATATCTCTAGCTGCCAAAGTTCTAGTTGAACATCTTAAACTATTCATAGATTTAACAGAGCATGTAAGCAATGTTGAAATAATGGTAGAAAAAGAAGAAGACCAGAAAGAAAAAGTTCTTGAAATGACAATCGAAGAATTAGATTTATCAGTAAGATCATACAACTGTTTAAAAAGAGCGGGTATAAACACAGTAGAAGAACTAGCTAATAAATCTGAAGACGATATGATGAAGGTTAGAAACCTAGGTAAAAAATCTCTAGAAGAAGTTATACAGAAACTAGATGAATTAGGACTAGGATTAAAACCTAACGAAGAATAATGGACTTTCGAATATAAATAAATTTATAAACTCGAAAAGGAGGGGACAGAATGGCAACTTACCGTAAATTAGGTCGTGAAACTGCTCACAGAAACCTTATGTTAAGAAACTTAGTAACTGACTTACTAAGAGAAGGAAGAATAGAAACTACAGTAACTAGAGCAAAAGAAACTCGTAGAATGGCTGAAAAGATGATAACTCTTGCAAAAAGAGGAGATCTTCACGCTAGAAGACAGGTTTTAGCTTATGTTCTTGATGAAACTGTTGTTAGTAACTTATTCACAGAAATAGCTCCAAAATATGCTGAAAGAAATGGTGGATATACTAGAATAATCAAAAAAGGACCAAGAAGAGGCGACGCTGCTGAAATGGCCTTCATAGAATTAGTATAATTACTGTATTGATAAATAAATGCTATGGTATTTTATATGCCATAGCATTTTTAGAATTAAAGATATAATCAAAAAAACTAAGAAAATTATAATGAATTGACTTTATACAATAAATATCTGAGGAAATAAAAATTTAATTTAATATAAGAAAAAAGAGCTACTAGAGGAATAAATATCTAGAGGGAATATAAACTGGGGATACAGGCTGTTAGACTTTACAGTCTGTTTTTTTTATGCAAAAATTCTTGATAATATAATTAAAGACTTAATTAATGTATGGATATAATCTATAAACTTATTTAATATTCGAAAATTTATAGATATAGTGTATAAAATCCTCTATAATTGTATCTGTTGTATATTAATTGTATGATATAATAAACTATTATAATGTTTTATATAAGTGCAATAGTAAAGATTTAAATGTATTAGAAAAAGGGGTGTAAATAATGGAAAATCTTATACAGATAAAAAACCTTTCCTTTTGCTATGAAAATGAAGAGGGCGACAAGTATAAAGCTATAGATGATTTTAGTTTAAATATAAAAAAAGGTGAATTTGTTGTAATAATAGGGCACAATGGTTCTGGAAAATCAACACTTTCAAAAAATATGAATGCTATACTAAAGCCTACTGAAGGGGATATAATTGTAAATGGAATGAATACAAAAGATGCAGATAAAATGTGGGATATAAGACAGACTGCAGGAATGGTATTTCAGAATCCAGACAACCAGATAGTTGCTACAATAGTTGAAGAGGATGTAGCATTTGGGCCAGAAAACTTAGGAATAGAGCCGGCAGAGATAAGAAGAAGAGTAGAAGAATCTCTAAAGAGTGTAGGAATGTACGAATTTAAAGATAGACAGCCACACTTACTTTCTGGAGGACAGAAACAGAGAGTTGCAATAGCTGGAATAATAGCTATGAAGCCTGAATGCATAATATTCGATGAGGCTACAGCAATGCTAGATCCATCTGGTAGAAAAGAAGTAATGAAAACAATAAAAAAATTAAATAAAGAAGAAAATATAACTGCAATACACATAACTCACTTTATGGAAGAAGCTGTAGAAGCTGACAGAGTTATAGTTATGGAAAAGGGTAAAAAAGTATTAGAAGGGACTCCACGAGAAGTATTTAAAGAGATAGACAGACTTAAAAAAATAGGTCTTGATGTGCCTTGTATGACTGAAATATCTCACATGCTAAATAAAGAGGGATTAAAAATAAGAGAAGATATATTAACAGTGGATGAAATGGTGAATGAATTATGTCTATTAAAGTAAGAAACTTAACATACATATACGATGAGGGGATGCCATTTGAAAACAGAGCTATAGACGATATATCGTTTGATATAGAGGATAATGACTTTGTTGGACTAATTGGGCACACAGGCTCAGGAAAATCTACACTTATACAGCATTTAAATGGACTTCTAAAGCCTTCATCAGGAAGCATATACATAAATGACTTTGAAATAACTCAGAAGGATATAAACCTAACAGAAATAAGAAAAAGAGTTGGGGTAGTATTCCAGTATCCAGAGTACCAGTTATTTGAAGAAACAATAGAAAAAGATATAGCATTTGGTCCGGGAAATATGGGACTAGATCAAGAGGAAATAACTAAAAGAGTAAAAGCTTCTATGGAAGCTGTTGGACTAGACTACGAAAAATATAGAGAAAAATCTCCATTTGAATTATCTGGTGGTCAGAAGAGAAGGGTCGCAATAGCTGGAGTAATAGCTATGGATCCAGAAGTATTAATACTTGATGAACCTACAGCAGGACTAGATCCAGGTGGTAGAGAAGAAATATTTGAACTTATAAAAAAACTACACAGAGAAAGAAATATAACAGTAATACTATCATCTCACAGTATGGATGATATGGCTAAATTAGTCAAAACACTTATAGTAATGAATAAAGGAAAAATAGAATTTATGGGAAATCCTAGAGAGGTATTCAATAACAATGCCCATAGACTAAAAGAAATAGGTCTAGATATACCTCAGGTTCTAGAATTAGCGATTAAATTAAGAGAAAAAGGCTTTGATATTAGACAGGATATAATAACACCTGAAGAAGCTAAAGACGAAATACTAAGAGTGATAGGAGGTAGAAAATAATGTTAAAAGATATAACTGTTGGTCAGTACTATCCTACATCATCTCCTATACACAAATTAGATGCAGGATTAAAATTAATAGCTACGATATTATTTATGATATCAATATTTATGATAAATAAAATGCCTGTGTATATAGGTGTATTTGCTGTTTTATTAATACTTACTGTAATGTCAAAAATACCAGTAAAATTTATCCTAAAGGGACTAAAACCACTTAAATGGATAATATTATTCACATTTATCGTGAACATGTTCTGCATACCTGGTGAAAAAATATGGTCATTTGGATTTTTAGCGATAACTAAAGAAGGTATCAGACAGGCGATATTTATGTCTATAAGACTTGCAATGCTTATAGTGGGTACATCATTATTAACGCTTACAACATCTCCTATAGCGCTTACAGATGGTATAGAGAGGGTATTAAATCCATTTAAGAAAATAGGTTTACCAGTGCATGAACTTGCAATGATGATGACTATAGCTTTAAGATTTATACCAACACTACTAGACGAAACTGATAAGATAATGAAAGCTCAGATGTCTAGAGGTGCAGACTTTGAAAGTAAGAAGCTTATAAACAGAGCGAAGAGTCTTGTTCCACTTTTAGTACCGCTATTTGTAAGTGCATTTAGAAGAGCTGACGAGCTTGCTATGGCAATGGAAGCTAGATGCTATAGAGGTGGAGACAATAGAACAAAAATGAAGGAAACTGTAATAGGTAAAAGCGAGTATATTGCTACGGTACTTATAATAATCTACATGGCTCTTATAGCTGCATCAAGATACGTATTATAATAGTTTTGCCTATTTGGAGGACTAGATGAGAAATATAAAAATAACCGTTCAATACAACGGAGCAAATTATTGTGGTTGGCAAGAGCAGCCAAACTCTCCTGGAATACAGGGAAATATTGAATATGCAATAAAGGAAATAACAGGTGAGAAAGTAAAAATAAATGGTTCAGGAAGAACTGATGCTGGAGTACATGCACTTGGGCAGGTAGCAAACTTCAAAATAGAATCTCAAATACCTGTAAATAGAATACCAGATGCATTAAATTCTAAGCTGCCAAAAGACATCTCTATAATAGATGCCGAGGAAGTGGAAGATGAATTTCATGCGAGATATAGTGCAAAAGGTAAAATATACAAATATTTAGTGTATAATAGTAGATACCGCAATCCTATCTTGAAAGATATATCATATCAAGTAAAATATGATTTAGACTTTGAAAAGATGAAAAAAGAAGCAGAATCACTTATTGGAACATATGATTTCTGTGGCTTTATGAGCAGCGGATCTTCCGTAAAAGACACTGTAAGAACGATAAAAAGCGTTAAAATAGAAAAAGAAGATGACTTAATTGTATTCGAATTTGAAGGAAACGGATTCCTTTACAATATGGTCAGAATTCTTTCTGGTACGCTTATAGATATCGGAAGGGGAAGAATAACAGAAAGCATGGAGGATATAATAAAATCTCAGGACAGATCAAAAGCAGGTCATACAGCGCCTGGACACGCATTATTCCTCAAAAAAGTTTTCTATTAATCTTGACACTTTTCGGTTAAAGTCGTATAATATACAAGAATGTGTTAATAAGTCCACTTTGCCCCGGACTTGACATAAACGGAAAAATATTTTTAAAGGAAAAAAGTTAAGGAGGGACAGATATGAAAAGTTATATAGCTAAACCAGCAGACGTAAAAAGAAACTGGTACTTAGTTGACGCTGAAGGAAAAACTTTAGGTCGTTTAGCAACTGAAGTTGCAACATTATTAAGAGGGAAACATAAACCAACATTTACACCACACGTGGACGGAGGAGACTTCGTAGTAGTTGTAAATGCATCAAAAGTAGTTTTAACAGGTAAAAAATTAGATCAGAAATACTACAGATACCACACTGGTTATGTAGGTGGTTTAAAAGAAATATCATACAGAGAAATGATGGCTAAAAAACCTGAAGAAGTTGTAGCTCACGCAGTTAGCGGTATGTTACCAAAAAATAAATTAAGAAGCAGAATGATGACTAGATTAAGAGTATTCGCTGGTGCTGAACATAATCATGCAGCTCAGAATCCAGAAGTAATAGAATTTTAATTAGGTGAAAGGAGGAGTTATCATGGCAAATGTACAGTACATAGGAACAGGAAGAAGAAAACATTCTGTAGCTAGAGTTAGATTAGTTGCAGGTGAAGGAAATATAACAGTAAATGGTAGAGCGTTAGATGAATATTTCAACTACGAAACATTAATAAGAGACGTTAAACAGCCATTAGTATTAACTGAAACTGAAAATAAATTTGACGTTATAGTAAAAGTTGAAGGTGGAGGATTCACTGGACAGGCTGGTGCTATAAGACACGGTATATCTAGAGCTTTATTAAAAGCTGACGAAGATTTAAGACCTGCTTTAAAGAAAGAAGGATTCTTAACTAGAGATGCTAGAATGAAAGAAAGAAAGAAATACGGTTTAAAAGCTGCCAGAAGAGCTCCACAGTTCTCAAAAAGATAGTTTTTACGTATTATATTGTGCAAGAAATCCCGAGATATTTTATCTCGGGTTTTTTTATGCTCAAATTACGAATATTATTATTTAGCTATTAAATTATAAAATATAAAGGCGTATAATTAAAATTAAAGGAAATTATTGTAGAAGGGAATGATTATAATGCTATATTCAATCTATTTTAGTCCTACAGGAGGGACAGAAAAAGTAACAAAACTACTTTCATCAGCTTGGGAAGAAACAAAGGACTTAGATATAAGTGACCTGCATTTCAATTACGAAGATGTAAACATAAAAGCTGAGGATATGTGTATAATTTCTGTGCCTTCATTTGGAGGAAGAATACCTACTGTAGCTGTGGATAGAATCAATAAAATAAAAGGAAACGGAGCAAAAGCAGTTGCTGTTGTAGTTTACGGAAACAGAGATTACGATGATACACTACTAGAATTAAAAAATGTTCTTGAAGAAAATGGCTTTGTAGTTGGAGCTATGGTAGCTGCAATAGCAGAGCACTCAATAGCTAGAAATTTAGCAGCAGGTAGACCTGATAAATCAGATGAAGAAGAATTAAAAAAATTCTCTGAAGAAATAAAAGCTAAATTTGAAAATGGAGAAATAAATACGGAACTAATGCCTAAGGGAAATATTCCTTACAAAGAATGGAAAGGATCTGCGTTAAAACCAGAAGCGAATGAAAACTGTGTAGAATGTGGATTATGTGCACAGAAATGTCCAGTAGGTGCAATACCTATGGATAATCCTAAAACTGTGGATAAAGATGTATGCATGGCTTGTATGAGATGTATAAAAGTATGTCCAACAGGTGCTAGAGTATTGGATGAAACTATGAAGGCTGGTCTTGTTGATAAACTTACAACAATGTGCACAGAAAGAAAAGAAAATGAACTTATGATATAAAAGTAATGAATGGTGCTGTATAGCAGGTGTTTTAAGCATTTGCAGCAGCACTTTTTTGTATAAAAACATATTGTTAACTAAAAAAAGTATATTTAAATATAGAAGATATAGAATTAATAGGATATAAGAATAATAAAATAATTCTTTAATTATTTAGAATTTTTTAAAAATAAACTTGAAATAAATTAATTGTTACTAATTTATTTTTTGAATTATATTTGAATTTTTTGTTTTTATGATGTATAATGATGGCGCAAAAACCTTATTTAGTAACTTGTAAATAATGTTTTGTTTATTATTTTAAAATTCAATTTATTATTTTTGACAAGAATTATTAAATTGAGAGGTAAAATAATAGAATTTAAAAAAATGGGGGATTTTATTATGTTTACAAATGTTGAAAAAGGGAATCAAGGATTATGCAAATATTGTGGCAAAAAACTTGCTCCAAAAGAAATGTTGGCGCATTTAGTAAAGTGTGAAAAGAGGGATGAAAAAATTTACGCTGCTAAAAAAGAGATGGAAGGTTTTTTCGATATACTAATAACTTCAAAGGAAATGGAAGACTATTGGATGATAATAGAAGTTAATGAAAAAACAATGCTAAAAGAAATAGACACATTTTTAAGGGAGATATGGCTGGGAAACGAACAATGTCTAAGTATATTTAAAATTAAAAACTTAAAATATAAATATATTTCGGGTGGTAATCTTTTATACGTTGAACCAGAACAAAGTATGTATCATACTTTAAAAAACATTTTGTCAGTTGGGGAAACGTTTGATTATACTTATGGAGAAAATAAAATCACAGAAATAAAATTAATGGTATTTAGTCATAGAATAGGTAGAAGACATGAAGAAGAGGACATAGTATTGTTATCTAGAAATATTCCTCCTGAAAGAATATGTTATAAATGTAAGAAAAATAATGCAAGCTGGGTTGATACAATTATATACTCTTTTGATGATGATGCTTTTTTGTGTGATGAATGTAAGGAAAAAGTAGAGTCAAATAAATTGTTTATACAAATGGAATATACAGAAAATATGCTACCTATTTATAATTCGCCTAGAATGGGGATTGGAGATTATGAGGGAAGCGACTTTTATACAGATGAATTTAAACCTGATTTCGAAAATAAAGAACGTCAAAAAAACAAACCTAAAAAAGTAGAAAAAAAGACACTTAAAAAATTTAAAAATAATCAATATGATGTATATCCTATTATGAAAGAATGGGAAAGTGAATACACTGTATCTGAAAAGGTTGAATCTAAAAGAGAGCTGCCAACAAAGGAAGCGTGGATGGAGTTATATGAAGTAGCTGAAAGAATAAAGAAATTTAAAGCTTGGGAATATGTATATGAATTTCAAATTATATCTCTAAAAGTAAAAGGCGAAGAAACTATTTTTTACAGTATACTAGGTGAAGATGAAAAGGAATATGGTGTAGATGTATATGAAGGATATGATGATTTTAAAACATTCATAGTAAATGATTATAGTGAAGCTTTGGATTTACCAAAAGGATACGTTAAATCACTTAAAAGTAATTTAGCATGCCGTTGGGGAAATGTAGAAGATTTATCAAAAGATCAGAGAGATACTATAAAAGAACTAGGATTTAAATATAAGGGCAAAGGAAAATGGCTATACTTTACTTCATTCGAAAAGGGATATAGTCCATACAGTCTAGATAGAGATGAGGTGGCTCATATGACGAAACATCTAAAGAATCTGGAGATAATATTAGAAAAATTTGAAGATAATATTAGAGAAAGTATAAATATGGATTTTGATGAGCTAATGTGTGTGGAATATATAAAAGATAACAACGAATGGAAGTTTTATATTGAAAAAATTCCACTAGAAGAATATAGCTTATCTAATGAAAAAATTAAGGATAAGAATAAATTAAACAGACTAAAAGAGGCACCAAAGGTTGAATCTGTTCTAGATGTAGATATAATTCCGCTTAAAAGAACTATAAATGATGAAAAATATATAAAACCAATAACGCCATTTATATACGGTATAGTAGATGCAAAATCTGGGGATTTAATAAGTAGCAAAATTGCTGAACCAGGAGCTGATGTAGGTGATTTACTTGTTGAAGAGATAGAGCGATTTATAGATGAGGTTGGTAGACCTAGAATAATAAGAACAGCTAATGAACTTATAAATTCAAAATTATCTCTTATATGTGAAAACCTAGATATAAACTTAAGCCTAAAGAAAAGCTCAAGAGTTGGTAAAAAATTTGGAGAATACATGGTTTATAAAAAAGAAATTGGAAATACTCCACTAAATTAAATAATAATATACAAAGAAAAAACACCTTCGAAATCGAAGGTGTTTTTCTATTATTTTAAAAGTAATTAGTTTAAAGATTGTTCAGTAATTGAGTAAGAACCCAATTGTTATGATTTTTTAGATAATAAATTCCCTGATTTGCGGTAATAACACTGTCAGATACCTCTCTAAAAGTCATAGAAGCATTGCGGAATTCATCTGCTTCGTGTCTAGTTGTAAAAATAATTGCCTTATTTATAGAACCAGTAATTAAGAGAAGTTCCATATCGTCCTCTGATTTTATTCTAGAATGAGGAATATCAGTATGTTTTTTCATATAGCTTATATGAGTATCAAGCACATACACATCCTCTTTTGCGTGTACAATATCATTCATTGTAACAGTATCTTTTTCAGCTAGTTCATGATCTTTTGGAAGCATTATACCAAAAGGACAAGAGCGAACAAGCTTACTGCCTATGTTTTCAGGAAGCTCTAAAGTCTGTGATACATACGCTAAAATAATATCGTATTTACCACTCAATAGATAATCGGCATAATAAGCATCCTGGCATCTATCAAAAATAATATCGACATTTGGATACTTTGATTTTAAAGCAGATACTGCAGGGTCTAAAATATTAAGAGAACTAAAACCGTACATACCTATAGTCAATTTACCCTTTGAGTACATTGAACTAAATTTTGTTTTCATAACCGCATCTTCATACGCCTTCAAAATTTTTACTACTTCTTTGTAGAAGATTTCTCCTTGAGGAGTTAATGATACATTTCTACTGTTTCTAATAAATAATTCTGTACCCAATTCCTCTTCGAGGTTTTGAATATGATGACTTATTGCGGGTTGAGCGATGTGACATTCTTTAGCTGCTTTTGTAAAATTTTTGTTACGTGCAACACTTTCAAAATAATGTAGTTTCTCAATTTTCATACTTAATCACCAATTAAAAAATTTATTTTTTAGTAGATATAGTAGATATATTATTTAAATATTTAATAATAAAAATATCTAACTATAAGAAAACATATATACTATTAATTATAAATGAAAATGTCATAAAATACAAAAGTATTTTAAGTCTTATAGAAAAAATTATATATATATATGTTATATATAAAAAATCTATAGATAAGAAAAAATAATTGAATAGAATACTGTATAATATCAAAAATTATATTGACAAAATGTTAAAAAATATATAAAATAATTAGTTTAGGGTTGACTAAAAAATGGATTTGTGCTATTATGTAAACATAGAAAAATTGGGAAGGTGATATGATGGCAACAGTTCAGACTTTAGAAAACATAAAAACTACTCTTGAAAAGCATATAGGCAAAAGAGTGCAGCTAAAGGCTAATAAGGGAAGAAAACAGATTGTCACAAAAAGAGGAGTACTTGAGGAAGCATATCCAAGTGTATTCATAGTAAGAGTAGACGATGGAGCTAATGGTTCATCTAGAATTTCTTATAGTTATTCAGATTTACTTACTTCTAATGTGAAATTACAGGTAATAAAAGGAAAATCTGAAGAAGAACGCAAAGTAAGCTAGAAACAATATTTAAAAATTATAGAGAAAAAAATCTACAGTATACGATAAATAATCTATACTGTATAATTTTTTTGAGTGAAATTTAATTAAATAACTCAAATTTGATTTAGAAGATAGGGAATTGTATATTATATACACAATTCCCTATTTTTTGTAGTATAATTAATTATATAAATTATTTATTTGCAAAAATATGTCGGAGGATAGTGAAATGAAGGTTAAATGTAGAGCAAAAATAAATTTATCTATAGATGTACTTGGAAAGCTTCCAAATGGATATCATCTTGTTGAAATGATAATGCAGTCGATTGATTTATATGATATTCTCGACATAACAGAGCGAAATGATGGAAAAATAATACTAAAAAGCAAAAGTAAGGAAATTCCAGTTAATGAGAACAATATAGTATATAAAGCTGCCAATCTTCTAAAAGAAAGAACAGGAGTAAAAAAGGGAGCTGAAATATTTATAGATAAGAGAATACCAGTTGCAGCAGGTATGGCTGGGGGGAGCACAAATGCAGCTGGAACTTTAGTAGCTCTTAATAAAATATGGAAATTAGGGTTAAGTGAGAAAGAGTTAAAAGAAATAGGATTTGAACTTGGTGCAGATGTTCCGTTTTGTATATCTGGAGGTGCGGTACTTGCAGAAAATTTAGGTGAAAAGCTAACAGATATAAAGGGGTTAAATGATGATATATATGTATTAGTTTGTAAACCTGAATTATTTGTATCTACAAAAGAAGTGTATAATAAGTTTGATATGTCTAATGTATCCAAAAGACCTGACAATAAATATCTTATAGAATGTCTTAAAGAAGATAAAATAGATGAACTTGCAAAAAATATGTGTAATGTCCTAGAATCTGTAACATCTTTAATGCATCCAGAGATAGAAGATATAGAAAATATTATGAAAAGAAGTGATGTACTGGGAACTATGATGAGTGGAAGTGGTCCTACAGTATTTGGACTGTTTGATTCACAAGACGAAGCTGAAAAGGCGAAAAGAGAATTACTAGATAAATATAAGCAAGTTTATCTTGTTAGAAGTGCTGAAAGGGGAATTGAATTAAATGGAAAATTTAACTAAATTAAATTTAGATAACTATAAACCACTTAGAGATGTTGTCTTTGAAAGTTTAAGAAAGGCTATTGTAGAGGGAAGTTTAAAGCCTGGACAAAGACTTATGGAAGTTCAGTTAGCAGAACAGCTAGGCGTAAGTAGAACACCTGTAAGAGAAGCAATAAGAAAATTGGAATTAGAAGGATTTGTAATAATGCTTCCTAGAAAAGGTGCGTATGTAGCTGATATGTCTGTTAAAGATATAATAGATGTATTAGAAGTTAGATCTGCATTAGAAGGTCTTGCAGCAAATTTAGCAGCAGAAAGAATGGATGAAAAAGAAGTAGAAAATTTAAAAGAAATATCAGAGTCACTTAATGTTGCAATGGAAGGTGGAAACCTTGATGAAATTCTTAAAAAAGATGTAGAATTCCATCAGTGTATATTTGAAGCAGCTGGAAATAAAAAGCTTACTCAGATGATAAACTCTCTTTGGGAACAGGTATATAGATTTAGAGCAGGATATATGTCTGATAAAAATGCAATGATAGGTATAAAAGAAGAACATGCTCATCTTATAGACGCTATAGTAAGTGGTGATGGAGAAAGAGCATCTAAATGTGCTAAAAATCATATAGAAAGAGCAGAACAGTATATGATAGATAAAGCGGATAGAATATAAGGTATTAATCGATAAGGAGATTTATTATGGATAAAAGAGGAATCGGCGTTTTTGATTCTGGATTGGGAGGTCTTACGGTATTAAAAGAAATTAAAAAGATACTTCCTAATGAAGACCTGGTATATTTTGGTGATACTGCCAGAGTACCATATGGTCCTAGATCTAAAGAAACGATAATGAAATATACTTTTCAAGCGATAAATTTCTTGCTAACAAAAGATGTTAAAGCTATAGTAATCGCTTGTAATACAGCTACAGCTAGAAGTTTAGTTGAAGCACAGGAAAAGTATGATATACCTATAATAGGTGTTATAGAAGCTGGTGCTAGAACAGCTGCAGCATCTACAAAGAATGGTAAAGTTGGTATTATAGGGACTGAAGGAACTATAAAATCAAAAGCATACAATGCTGAGATAAAGAAAATAGATAAAAGAATAAAAGTATATGGAAAGGCATGTTCATTATTTGTACCTATAGTAGAAGAAGGATGGGCAAATACTGAAGTAGCTAGACTTACTGCTAAGGAGTATCTAAAAGAGCTTGAAGAAAAGGATGTAGACTCAATAGTTCTTGGATGTACTCATTATCCACTTCTAAAAAGAACTATAGGCGAAGAAGTTGGGATGGAAGTTAAATTAGTAAATCCAGCAAGAGAAACTGCAATAGATTTAAAAAATATACTAATAGAAAAAAATCTTCTAAACACAAAGGAAGAACTAGGGGAATGTAATTATTTTGTATCAGATATAAATGAAAAATTCCCGTCTATAGCAAGAGAATTCTTAAAATCTAAGATAGAAGTAGAAAAAGTAGAAATACAGAGATATTAAATTATTATAAGCGAGGAAATATAGTGAGTAATAAAATAATAATAAAAACAAAACAGTATGATGCCGATGGTAATATGGATACTATAGAGTTAAAAGCATATGGTCAAGTAATAGAAAAGAACGGTAGTATATACATCAAGTACAATCAAAAAGAAGAAGATATGGAAGTTAAAAATACTATAAAGATATCAGAAGATTGTATAAAAGTTATAAAAACTGGAAGTGTAAATTCTACAATGACATTTACTAAGGGCAATAAGCATACAAACAAATACGCAACGCCACAGGGAATATTTTTAATAGATACTAAGGTAAACGACTTTAAAATCTCAAATGGAGAAAAGAAATTAGAAGTACATTTGGATTATATGATAGAAATCCAAAATATGTTTGCTGGAAGAAATAAAATGATTATCAAAGTTGAAAAATAATTAAATTAAAAAAATAAGAGAATAATTTTTATAAGGTAGCGAAAAAGCTACCTTTTATTGCATTTATTTGGTATTATTATACTTAGGCGATTTATATAATAATATAAATCATTTGTTTACGACAAAATTTAAAAAGAGGTAGTAAATATGATATTTGACAGAGTTGTTGATACTATAGATAAACACAATATGATATCGTATGGAGATAAAATAATAGTTGGACTCTCAGGAGGACCCGATTCAGTTTGTCTTCTTCATATATTAAATAGATTAAAAGAATCGAGAAATTTAAAGATATATGCAGCACACCTAAATCATCAGATAAGAGGTATTGAAGCACAAAAGGATGCGCTATTTGTATCTGAGCTTTGTGACTCTCTTGAAATACCTGTATTTATAAAATCTGTAGATGTTCCAAAATATTGTGAAGAAAAAGGACTTTCTTTAGAAGAAGGTGCTAGAAATATAAGATACGATATGTTCTATGAGATAAAAAGAAGAACAGGAGCTAATAAAATAGCTATAGGACATAACATGAATGACCAGGCAGAAACAGTTATGATGAGAATTATGAGAGGAACGGGTCTGCAAGGTTTAAGAGGAATAGAATATACTAGAGAAAATGGTATAATTAGACCAATATTAGATATAGAAAGAAAGGATATAGAAGCTTATTGCGAGCAGCATGAGTTACATCCTAAAATAGATCAGACTAATCTAGAAAGTATATACACAAGAAATAGAATTAGATTAGAGCTTTTACCTTATATGCAGGAACATTTTAATAGTAATGTAGTAGAGTCTATAGTAAGACTTAGTAACAGTATGAAGAGCGACGGTGACTATTTGGATTCTGAAGCTATGAAAGCATACGATGAGGTAGCTACATTAGACGATAAAGCTGTAGAGGTAAATGTAGAAAAGTTATCTGGATACCATGAAGCTATACAGAGTAGAATAATAAGATATGCTATAAAAGATGTACTAGGTGATACAAACTTTGTAGATCAGAAGCATATTGAAGATGTTATACAACTTATAGATACATCAAAAAATGGAAAAATGTTAAATCTTCCTAGAGGGGTATTTGCATATAGAAGAGCAAATAGTATACTATTTACATTAGAAGAAATAAAAGAAGATGAGATAGAATACAGCTATCATGTACCTAAGGATGGATTTATAAAAATAAAAGAGTTGGGTATATTAGTCGATTCTGACGTTATAACTATTGAAAAATATAGAAGTCTTAAAAAAGATTCATCTGTAAAAGCCGTTGATTTTGATAAGATAAAAGGGGGTATAACTGTAAGGAATAGACAGCCAGGGGATAAGATTAAGTTAAAAGGTGGAACTAAAAAGATAAAAGATTTATTTATAGATCTGAAGATACCTAGAGAAATGAGAAATAGAGTTCCAATTGTTGTTGACGGGGAAGAGGTAATTCTTGCTGGTGAATACAGAATGAATGAAAATTATAAAATTGATGAAAATACAAAAAAAGTGCTTAAACTCAGCATAAAAAAACTGTAGGACCTTAAAGAGGGGAGGAAATTTAATTTGAAAAAAATGCTAAGAGGAATTGTATTTTACGTTCTAATGTTAGCTATAATAGTAGGCGTTATTCAGTTTACTGGAAAAGAAGTAGAAGAAGTAAAAGAAATTCCATTTTCAAAAGTATACCAAGAACTTAATGAAGGTGATATAGCCTCAATATATTTTGTAGATGATACATCTGTTGAAGGTGTGTTAAAAGATAAGACAAAATTCAAATCTTATATACCATCAGAAGTAAAAGGTGAACAATTTGCAGATAAAGTTTTAGAACAGTCAAAACAGAATAAGCTTGTAATAGATGGTGAGCCAGAACCTACAACACCTTGGTTCATATCAATGCTTCCAACATTTATAATGCTTATATTCCTAGGAATACTTTGGTTCAGCTTTATGAATCAGTCTCAGGGCGGCGGAGGCAAAGTTATGAACTTTGGAAAATCTAAAGCCAAATTACACAAAGATGGAGATGGAGAAAAAGTAACATTTAACGATGTTGCTGGTCTTCAGGAAGAAAAAGAGGATTTACAGGAAGTTGTAGATTTCTTGAAAAATCCTAAAAAATACACACAACTTGGTGCTAGAATACCAAAAGGTATACTTATGGTAGGACCTCCAGGTACAGGTAAAACATTCTTATCAAAAGCAGTAGCCGGAGAAGCTGGAGTACCGTTCTTCAGTATAAGTGGTTCTGATTTCGTTGAAATGTTTGTTGGGGTAGGTGCATCTAGGGTTAGATCATTATTTGAAGATGCTAAGAAAAATGCTCCAGCAATAATATTCATAGACGAAATAGATGCCGTTGGTAGAAAAAGAGGTGCTGGTCTAGGTGGAGGACACGACGAAAGAGAACAGACACTTAACCAGTTACTAGTTGAAATGGACGGTTTCGGAATTAATCAGGGTATAATAATAATGGCTGCAACAAACAGACCTGATATATTAGACCCTGCACTTTTAAGACCAGGTAGATTCGATAGACAGGTTGTTGTTGGAACTCCTGATGTTAAAGGTAGAGAAGCTATATTTAAAGTTCATTCAAGAAAGAAACCTCTAGCAGACGATGTTAGATTAGATGTATTAGCTAAGAGAACGCCAGGATTTACTCCTGCAGATATAGAAAACCTTATGAATGAAGCAGCTATATTAACTGCTAGAAAAGGTGAAAAGAAAATAAGAATGGCTACAATAGAAGAATCTATAACTAAGGTTATAGTTGGTGTAGCTAAAAAATCAAGAGTAATAAGCGATAAAGAAAAGAGACTTACTGCTTACCATGAAGCAGGACATGCTGTATGTGCTCACCTATTAGAAAATGTAAGCCCAGTACATCAGGTAACAATAATACCTAGAGGTATGGCTGGTGGATTTACAATGCAGCTACCTATAGAAGATAAATACTTTGCTACTAAGAGAGATATGGAAGAAAATATAATCGTTATGCTTGGTGGTAGAGTAGCTGAAGAGTTAGTTCTTAAAGATATATCTACTGGAGCTTCTAATGACCTTGAAAGAGTTAGTCAGACAGCTAGAGACATGGTTAAGAAATATGGTATGAGTGCTAAGATAGGACCTATGACATTCGACAGCGAAGGAGAGGTATTCTTAGGAAATAGTATATCAAATACTAGAACATACTCAGAAGAAGTTGCAAATGAAATAGATGTAGAAATAAGAAATATTATAATAGGTGCTTACGAAATGACTAAGAAAATCCTATCAGAAAATATGGATAAATTAGAAAATGTAGCACAGGCACTTCTAGTATATGAAACACTAGATGCAGAAGAGTTTGTTAAAGCTATAGAAGGAACTCTTCCACTAGATGTTGATTTAGATGAAGTAGAAGAAGCTAAAAAAAGAGAAGCTGGTGTAATAGATTACGAAGCTGATTTTGTAGAAGTAAAAGATGAAACTACAGAAGAAGAAAAATCTACAGACGCAGAAGTAGTTGAAGAAAATAATGACGATACTTCTGATAAAGTAGAAGAAAAAGAAGAGGACTCTTCTGACGAGGAGTAAGTCTATAAATAAAAAGATGAATTAGGGGGAAGGTGGATACCTTCCCTTTTTTGTACATAAATTGTATAGTTATGTTTTGATGTGGTTTGTAAAAAGGGAGAATGATATATGAGCAAGGATAATAGAAAAAGAATAATAGAGATGTTATCTAATTCTGGAGAGGAGTTTATATCTGGAGAGAGTATTTCTAAAGAGCTTGGAATTTCTAGGGCAGCTGTATGGAAGCATATAAACTACTTAAAGGAAAATGGATATGAGATAGAAGCGATAAATAAAAAAGGATATAGGATTGTAGATGTAAATTCAGATGTTATAATACCAGAGCAGATAACTGCAAATTTAGATACAAAATTTGTGGGACAAAATATAAAATATTTCCAGGAGATAGATTCTACAAATAATTATGCAAAAGATAATTTTGAGTCTTTAAAAGATGGAACTCTTATCATATCTGAGTATCAATCTGCTGGTAAGGGAAGACTTGGAAAAAACTGGCAATCAAATATCGGAGAAGGTATATGGATGAGTCTGATGTTAAAACCAGAGATACCAGTATATAAGGCTCCGTTTTTGACACTTGTTGCTGGAGCAGCCATATTAAATGCTTTTAGAAATATTGGTGTAGATGCTGAGATAAAATGGCCTAACGATATAGTATTAAATGGTAAAAAAATATGTGGAATTCTTACTGAGATGGTTGCAGAAGTGGAGAGAGTTGGATGTGTAGTTATAGGTATGGGAATAAATGTAAATACAATGTTATTTCCCGGGGAATTATCTGAAAAAGCTACTTCTCTAAAAAAAGAAGGGTTTGAGCTTAAAAGATCGGATATAATAAGAGAGATTATGCACGAATTTGAAAAACTTTATACTACATATATAGAGTATGGAAGTAAAGAAGAAGTAATAAGCGTATGTAGAAAATACTCTGTTCTTATAGGTAAAGATGTTTATATTATAAATAAGAATCATAGAGAAAAAGTGTACTGTATGGATATAAGTGATGATGGAAACCTTATAGTAAAACACGATGACGGAGTGATAGAAGAGGTGATTTCTGGAGAGGTATCTGTAAGAGGACAAAATGGTTATATTTAATCACTTTGTATACAATATTATTGACATAGATATACCTAGTTGTTAAAATAACTATGCTAGGGAGATGTATAAGAGAAAATAATCTGATATAAATTAGAATACGAAAGAAGGATAAGATTTATGTTATTAGTATTTGATGTGGGAAATACAAATATGGTTTTAGGACTATATGATGGAGATAAACTTGAAAAACATTGGAGAATTCATACAGATAAATATAAAACTTCAGATGAATATGGAATGCTTATAAAGGATTTATTCAGACATTATGATTTAAAGATAGAGGATATAGACGATGTTATAATATCTTCTGTTGTGCCTGATGTTATGCATTCTTTAGAAAATTTTGCTAGAAAATACTGCGATAAAGAAGCTATGGTAGTCGGCCCTGGAATAAAGACAGGACTTAATATAAAATACGATAATCCAAGACAGGTTGGAGCAGATAGAATAGTAAATGCTGTTGCAGCTATAGAAAAATACGGATATCCGCTAATAATAGTTGATTTTGGAACAGCTACAACATTCTGTGCTATATCTGAATCAGGAGAATATCTAGGAGGAACAATAGCGCCAGGAGTTAAGATTTCAAGTGAAGCTTTATTCCAGAGAGCATCTAAACTTCCTAGAGTAGAGCTTATAAAACCGGGTACAGTAATAGCAAAAAATACTGTTTCTGCAATGCAGTCTGGTCTTATATACGGGTATGTAGGTCTTGTAGATAAGATAATTGAAATGATGAAGGAAGAGTTAAAAAATCCCGATGTAAAAGTAGTAGCTACAGGAGGTCTTGCTGGACTTATATCGTCTGAAACAGATAGTATAGATGAAATAGATAAATTCCTTACATTAGAAGGACTTAGAATGATATACGAAAAAAATAAAGAAAATGACTTATAGAATGAATTTTATAGATTGGAGGTGCTTTAATAGTATCTCTAATTTTTTTTATCTACTTGAGGTGTGTGTTATTGAAGAATAGTAGAGTTTTGTGTTAATATAATACCATTGACTTTAAGAAAAATAGATTTAAATAGAAAGGAAGTGTAATATGAGAATAGATGATGTAGTCCTAGAAAATGAAGTTTTTTTAGCCCCTATGGCAGGAGTTACTGATTTAGCATTTAGACTTATATGCAAGGAATACGGTAGTGGGCTTTTATATACAGAGATGATAAATGCAAAGGCTCTTTGTTATGATGATGAAAAGACAAAGGGAATGCTTAAAATAGAGGAGGAAGAGCATCCTGTTGCTGTACAGATATTTGGTTCTGAGCCAGAATTTATAGCCGGTGCAACAGAGATTTTAAACGAACATTCAAATGAGATACTTGATATAAATATGGGATGTCCTGCTCCAAAAGTTGTAAAAAATGGAGATGGATCAGCTTTAATGAAAACTCCTGAGCTTGCAGCAAAAGTTATAGAGGCAGCAGCAAAGAAATCTAAGAAACCTGTTACAGTTAAGTTTAGAAAAGGTTGGGATGAAGATAGTATAAATGCTGTAGAGTTTGCTAAGATGGCAGAGGCTAGTGGTGCTCAGGCTATAACTATTCATGGTAGAACTAGAGCTCAGTATTATTCAGGAACTGCTGACTGGGACATAATAGAGGAAATAAAAAATGCGGTTAAAATTCCTGTTATAGGGAATGGAGATATAGTGACTATTGAAGATGCTATAAATATAAGAAAAAAGACTGGATGCGATGCAATAATGATAGGTCGTGGGGCACAGGGAAATCCTTGGATATTCAATAGAATAAATCATTATATGAAAACTGGTGAGATACTTCCAGAGCCAACTGCAGAGGAAAAAATAAGAACCGCGATAAAACACTTTAACCTTGCAATTAAAGAGGATGGAGAGTATGTAGCTGTTAGAGAAATGAGAAAACATCTAGGTTGGTATTTAAAGGGAATGAAAAAATCTGCTAGGCTTAGAGATGAAATAAATAAGCTAGAATCAGCCGATGAAGTGGTAGGTAGATTAGAGGCATATATAGCTGAATCCTTGACATAATGCGAATATTAGCCTATAATATAGCGGATAAAGTAAAATAATGGCGATTTAATACCCATTCAAAATAAATAGAAAATTTAATAACATTTACGAGAAGGAGTTTAATAAGAAAAATGGAAGCAAATAAAGAAATATTATTAACTCAGGAAGGTTTTGACAAACTAGAAGCTGAGCTTGAAGAATTAAAAATAGTTGGTAGAAAAGACGTTGCCGAAAAATTAAAAGTAGCTATATCATACGGGGATTTATCAGAAAATGCTGAGTACGATGAAGCTAAAAAAGAACAGGCAGAATTAGAAGAAAAAATATTAAAAATAGAAAATATGATAAGAAAAGCAACTATAATAGATGAAGAATCTATAGATTTAAGTAAAGTAACTGCTGGATCAATAGTAAAACTTTACGATTATGATTTTGAAGAAGAAGTTACTTATACTATAGTTGGTTCAACAGAAGCAGATCCATTTGCAGGTAAGATATCAAATGAATCTCCAATAGGAAAAGCTATATTAGGAAAATCTGAAGGTGATGAAGTAGAAGTTCAGGTTCCAGATGGAGTAGTTAAATACAAAATACTATCAATAAGCAGATAATAAATTTATAAATAGTAAATATAAGCAATACAAAATATAAATGGAGGTGCACTATGAGCAATAATAAAAATACTGAAGCAAATGTAGAAATGACTAGTGAAGAATTAAGTGAAGTGCTTCAGGTAAGAAGAGATAAACTAGCTAATTTACAGGAAATGGGAAGAGATCCATTCAAGGAAAGTAGATACGATAGAACTCATTACTCTGTACAGGTAAAAGAAGGATTTGAAGCTTTAGAAGGAGAAACTGTTAAGATTGCTGGACGTATGATGAGCAAGAGAATACAGGGTAAAGCAGGATTCATAGATATACAGGATGCTGAAGGTAGAATACAGTCTTACGTTAGAAAAGATAGATTAGGCGATGAAGAATACACTATATTCAAAACTTACGATATAGGTGATATAGTTGGTATAGAAGGTGAAGTATTCATAACTAAAAGAGGAGAAATATCAGTAAAAGCAGATAAAGTTACTTTATTATCTAAATCTTTACAGATATTACCAGAAAAATACCATGGATTAAAAGACCAGGAATTAAGATATAGACAGAGATATGTTGACCTTATAGTTAATCCAGAAGTTAAGGATGCTTTTATAACAAGAACTAAAGCTCTTAAAGCTTTAAGATCATACCTAGATGAAAGAGGATTCTTAGAAGTTGAAACTCCAATATTAAATACAATAGCTGGTGGAGCAAATGCTAGACCTTTCATAACTCACCACAATACTTTACATATACCAATGTATTTAAGAATAGCTAACGAATTATATCTAAAAAGATTAATAGTTGGTGGATTTGATAAAGTTTACGAAATGGGAAGAATGTTCAGAAATGAAGGTATGGACATGAAACATAACCCAGAATATACAGCAATAGAATTATACCAGGCATATGCTGATTTTACAGATATGATGGAAATAGCTGAAAATCTTATAGCTCATATGGCAGAAGTTGCTACAGGAAGTACAAAAGTAGTTTACCAGGGTAAAGAAATAGATTTCAAACCACCTTGGAAGAGAATGACTATGATAGAATGTGTTAAAGAATATTCTGGTGTAGACTTCAATGAAATAAATACTGATGAAGAAGCTATAGCTATAGCTAAAGAAAAAGGTATAGAAGTTAAACCTGGAATGAGAAGAGGGGAAATAATAGCTGAGTTCTTTGAAGAATTCGGTGAAGATAAATTAGTGCAGCCTACATTTATAACTCATCATCCAGTTGAAATATCTCCATTATCTAAGAGAAATAATGAAGATCCAAGACTTACTGATAGATTTGAAGCTTTTGCTAATGGATGGGAGCTTGCTAATGCATTCTCTGAACTTAATGACCCAATCGACCAGAAAGGTAGATTTATGGACCAGTTAAGAAAGAAAGAGCTTGGAGATGACGAAGCTTGTGATATGGACGAAGATTTCTTAAATGCTCTTGAAGTAGGTCTTCCTCCAACAGGTGGACTAGGAATAGGTATAGATAGAGTTATAATGCTTCTTACAGATTCAACATCAATAAGAGACGTATTATTATTCCCTACTATGAAACCAATAGAAAAACAGGAAGAATCTGCTGAATAATAAAATTGATTTGTTTGATTGAAATTAATATTTATAAAATTTGATAGATAGGACTATTTAACTTTGTAGTTAAGTAGTCCTTTTTTATTGTTATGCTAAGAAAAAAATGTTGTATTTATGATAAAGAAATGGATACAAAATATATTTGTTATTTGGAAAAATCAAATTTATTATCTATATTTTTGGAAAGATACGAAGAAAAAGTAGAAAATATAAATATATTTGAAAGATAAAATAAAAGAAAAATACGAACAAAAATAAATATAATTGATTAAAAATAAATAGTATGCTGAATTATAAAATGATAAAAATTAATAAAGAACGATATTTTTTAAAGTGTAAAAAAATAATAAAAAAAAGTTAAAAAAAGTGTTGACCTAGTTGAGTAAAGGTGATATTATAATACTTGTCCTTGAGAGAGGGCAAGAAAATAAAAAATAAAACGAAAGTTTTAAATGAACTTTGAAAACTGAACAGCAGATATATTTAGTTCGAACAAATAGTTCGAACGCCATACAAACCATGCCAGATATTTTGAGATAACATCTGAGCGGAT